>JBBIGT010000034.1:0-19456 GCA_037447395.1 Comamonadaceae bacterium
CACGCAGCAAACAAACACCTGTTAAATTGAACGAACCAGCGGCTTATTTGGCCTTGGGACGCTTGGCACCGTATTTGGAACGCGCCTGCTTGCGGTCTTTCACGCCTTGCAGGTCGAGCGAACCACGCACAATGTGGTAACGCACACCGGGCAAGTCCTTGACACGACCACCACGAACCAGCACGACGCTGTGTTCCTGCAGGTTGTGACCTTCGCCACCGATGTAAGAAATCACCTCGAAACCGTTGGTCAGGCGCACTTTGGCAACCTTACGCAAAGCCGAATTGGGCTTTTTCGGGGTGGTGGTGTAAACGCGGGTGCAAACGCCCCGGCGTTGAGGAGAATTTTCCATCGCCGGGCTCTTGGACTTGATCGTTTCGACCGAGCGCCCTTGACGGATCAACTGATTGATGGTTGGCATTACGCCTCCTAAAAACTAAACGTCCCTAAACGTTTGAAACTTGAAAATAACGAAAACGTGAATCCCTTCGGAAACTCCGAAAAGCCCGCTACTATATCAGGTCACCTACCCAGCCGCAACGACTCTTTACTTGATCCACAGCCGCACGACGTCCCAGGCCCGGCCCAGCAAGCCGGCCTGCTCGACGCCCTGCAGCGCCACCAGCGGCACCTGGGCAACCGTCAGGCCCGCGTTCTTGACTTGTAACGTGCCAATGGCCTGACCCTTGCCAATCGGCGCAATCAGCGGCTCCGGCCGCACCACGTCGGTTGTCAACTTGCCCGCACTACCGGCCGGCACTGCCACCACGATGGGCCGCGGCAGGCCCAACGCCAGTGTTGCCTGCTTGCCCTTCCAGATGGCCGGCGTCACCACTGGCTGGTTGGCGTCGAACAATTTGACGGCGTCAAAGGCGGTGTAGCCCCAATTGAGCAGCTTTTGCGACTCGACGGCGCGGGCGTTCTCGCTGGGCGCGCCCAGCACCACCGACAGCAGACGACGGCCGCCCACACCGGTCACCTCGCGACGCGCCGTGGCGATCAAACAATAGCCGGCCGCGTCGGTGTGCCCGGTTTTCAGGCCGTCGACGCTCGGATCACGGAACAACAAGGTATTGCGATTGGTGTCGTTGGCCGCCGGCGTGCCCGGGTAGCGGTATTTTTTGATGGCGTAGTAAGCCACTTCCTGCGGAAAGTCGGTCATCAAACGGGTCGCCAGAAGACTCAGGTCGCGCGCCGTCGTAGTGTGGCCGGGCTCGGTCAGGCCCTCGGGATTCTTGTAGCCGGTGGCGGTCATGCCGAGCACTTTGGCCTGGTCATTCATCATCTGGACGAAGCGTTCGGCGCTGCCACCAACGCCCTCAGCCAGCGCCATGGTCGCGTCGTTGCCGCTTTGCACGATCATGCCCTTGATCAGGTCTTCCACCGGCACCTGCATTTTGGGGTCGATGAACATACGCGAGCCAGGCATCCTCCAGGCCCGCTCGCTAACCGGCAAGGTCTGCTTCAGGTCGATTTTTTTGTTGCGCAAGGCGTCGAACACCAGGTACGCCGTCATCAGCTTGGTTAGCGAGGCCGGCTCGACCGGCGTATCGACGTCTTTTTGCGCCAGGATCTGGTTGGCCGTCACATCCAGCAACAGGTACGAACGCGCGGCAATTTCGGGCGTCACAGGGGTTTGCGCCGCCACCGCCAGTGACAGCGCAAAACTCAGAGACATCAACAACTTCTTCATGGGGTCTTGTCTTACAAAAAAATAGAGAGAATAGCTACAATAATTGTAGCGCATGCACCCTGATACAAAGGGCTACAGCCTAAAAATATACTGAATTAGCGACCCACGTCGGGCGGCGTCAGCAAACGCGTGACAACCCGGCCGCCGATCAGATGCGCGTCGACGATTTCGTCAACGTCGCTGCGGTCAACATAGCTGTACCAAACGCCCTCGGGGTAAACCACCGCCACCGGGCCGGCGGCGCACCGATCCAGGCACCCCGCCTTGTTGACACGAACCTGCCCGGGGCCAGCCAGACCCGCCGCCTTGATGCGCGCCTTGCAGTGGTCAAACGCCGCCAGCGCGTCGTGCTGGGCGCAGCACGCCTCGCCATTTTTTCGCTCGTTGACGCAAAAAAAGATGTGCCGTTGGTAATACGACGGCGTCTGTTGGCTTTCGAGATCGGTCTGCTGCGATGCGTTGGTTTGGTTCATGGCGATAATTTTAGGACGCGGCCCCGTGGCGCCACACGCGGCTAAGCACATACAACAGGGCCGCAAAAGGCCATAGCCAGCCCAGCCACTGCGCCAACCCATGAAAGCGCATGAACTGACCCTGCTCCCACAAAAACAGCGTCTGCTCGAAATACGCCCCGAACGTGGCCTGGTTGATCAAACTCAGATAAACGCCCAGCACCAGCACCGCGATGGCGGCCGCACCGCGCTGCGAAATCACAGCCAAAACCATCAGCAGCGCCGTTGCCACCAGGATTGCCCAGCGCACCGGCAGCGTCAGCCAGGCCCAGGCGTGCTCAGGTGAATAACTCAAAGCGGCGCTCAACGCCGTCACGCCGACGCCTGTGGCCGCCAGCACGACGACAAACGCCAGCCGGCGCCAGCCCTGGCGCAGCACGCTGTAGCCGAGCAGCCCTGGTATCAACAGGCCAGAGACCACGCAAAACCACTCGGTTGCCGGCAACAGTGGCTGCAATTCGACGTCGCGCACCGGTAGCCAGGCCAGCAAAGGGCTGTCGGCCAACCAACTCGCCACGGCGTTTTCCAGACGCTCGAGCACCTGCCCGAGGCCAAACGGCACCATCGCCGGAAACAGCAACGCCCACGGCCACAAGGCCAGCAGGACAATGCCGCCGCGCGCGTCGTCGGCAAACCACAGCGCGCGAAAGCGGCTCCAGCGCTGCAGCCAGCCGATTTTCTCCAGGCTCCAGGCCAGCGCCACGCCACTGGCCGCGCCAAAGCCATTGAGAAGCAAGTCGACGTTCGACGGCACGCGCGCCGGCAGAAAGACCTGCAGCGTTTCCATGACGCCGGCCAACGTGACCGCCGGCAACAGCGCCAGCAGCAACATCCAGCTGCCGCGGCCGCTGCGCAACGCACTCAGCGCCAGCAAGAATCCCAGCGGAACGTAACCCAGTACGTTGGCCACGACATCGAACCCGGTCCAGTACTTTGGCCAGGGCGCCAACAGAAACGACCACGGGGCAATACCCTGGTCGCGCCAGCCGTCAAAGGGGTACAGGCTGGCGTAGACGATCAAGCCCAAGTACACCAAGGCCAGAGGCCAGGCAGAAGTTTTGTGCGTTCTCATGGGGTCGTCAAACCGAAATCGTCGAGCCAGCACTGAACCCGTGACAGGCAAAAAAAACCCCAGCCACGAGGGCTGGGGTGGTAAGCCTATTTGCTGTCACACATCAAGGCCCCGCTCAGGGAGGAAAAGCGGGGAGCAGTAAACTGCTCGGGCCGTAATTTAACAAAGATTTTTGCAAGTTTCAAGTCAGTCGCGAAAATTTCCCTATCAAAATCACGTTTTTCTACCGAGGACTCCACACGATGACCCCCTATGCGCCTTTTCCCATGGGCCGCCCGCGCCGCCTGCGCCGCGACAGTTTCACCCGCAACCTGGTGCGCGAGAGCACCTTGACCGCGCACGACCTGATCTATCCGGTATTTGTCGTTGACGGCAAACAACAGCGCCAGGTCGTCACCTCGATGCCCGGCGTCGAGCGCCTGAGCCTGGACTTGCTGCTGCCGGTGGCCGAAGACTGCGTGAAGCTGGGCATTCCGGTGATGGCCTTGTTCCCGGTGATCGACCAGTCGCTCAAAACGCCCGACGGTCGCGAAGCCACCAACCCCGACGGCCTGGTGCCGCGCGTGGTGCAGGCGCTGAAGAAAGAATTTCCTGAGCTCGGCGTCATGTGCGACGTGGCGCTCGACCCCTTCACCAGTCACGGGCAAGACGGCCTGCCCGACCCGCGCCCGGAAGAAGACGGCTACATCATGAACGACGCCACCGTCGAGGTGCTGGTCAAGCAGGCGCTCACGCAGGCCGGCGCCGGCGCCGACATCGTCGCCCCCAGCGACATGATGGACGGACGCATTGGCGCCGTGCGCAGCGCACTGGAGGCGCAGCACTTTGTGCACACCCGCATCATGGCCTACAGCGCCAAATACGCCAGCGCCTTTTACGGGCCGTTCCGCGAAGCGGTGGGTTCCTCTGGCAATCTGGGCAAAAGCAACAAAAAGGTCTACCAGATGGACCCCGGCAACAGCAACGAGGCGTTGCGTGAAGTCGCCCTGGATATCGCCGAGGGCGCCGACATGGTGATGGTCAAGCCCGGCATGCCGTACCTGGACATCGTGCGCCGCGTCAAAGACGAATTCAGGGTGCCAACCTTCGTTTACCAGGTCTCGGGCGAGTACGCCATGCTCAAGGCAGCAGCGCAAAACGGCTGGCTCGACCACGACGCCGTCATGATGGAAAGCCTGCTCGCCTTCAAGCGCGCCGGTGCCGACGGCATCCTCACCTATTTCTCTCGGGACGCCGCCAGATTGCTGCGTAATCAATAGCTGCCAGCGCTCTATTAATAAGGTCTACAGGCCAATTTCTTATATAAACACGCAATGCGCCTGGTTCTGCTCAACGGCACCCGCGCCAGCGAACTCAGCGCGCTGGCGTTGCCGCAGGTCGGTTTGCCGGCGTCGGGCACGCTGTGGCTGAGCTGTTCGCGTGCCGAGTTGGCCAGCCAGCAAGCCGAACTGCAAGCCACCTTGCAGCGGCTGTGTGGCGTGCAGCTGGTCGACTTGCACGTCTCGGATTTGCTCAACGTGCAATTGCCGTCGCGCTACGACTACACCTCGCAATACGACCTGCTGGTGTTTCACCGCTTGGCCACCAGCAACGGCCGCGACAACACCGCAACGCCAGCGCCAGTGCGCGGTGGCTTGCCGATCCTGCGCCACATCGACACCAGCCCGGTCGGTTTTGTCGTGTTTGACCGGGTCTTGCTCAGCGTCCATCCCGAGGACTGCGCACTGCGCGACAGCTACGCGCAGCGCTTGCTCACGGCCGGTAGCCCCGCCAGCACGGCGCCGACAGCGGCCGGCGCTGGTGTACCCGCTGCCGTGCCCGCCGACGCACCCGACGCCCGTTCCACCGGCGCGCGCGGTGTGCCGACCGGCCCGGCCGACCTGATGCTGCGCATCGTCAACCACATGGTCGACGGCTTTCTGGCGCTGCGCCGCGAGCTCAGCCACCAGCTGGACCACTGGCAAGCCGAGCTGCTCAACCCGAAAACGCGCTTTGCCAACTGGGGCACGCTGCTGGCCGCGCGCCAGTCGCTGCACCAGCTTGACGAGGTCTGCGAAGACCAGCGCAGCGCCGTCCAGGACTGGATCGAGGCGCTCAAAAGCTGGCCCGATGGAAGCGACCCGGCCAGCCAGCACGAACGCGACCTGCTGCAGGTGCGCAGCCGCGACGTGCTTGAACACATCGAGCGCGTCGTGCACCACGTGCGCCAGCTCGAGCAAAACGCCGAGACCGCGGTACAGATCCACTTCAACGCGCAAGGCCACCGCACCAACGAGATCATGCGCACGCTGACCGTGCTGACCGCGGTCTTCCTGCCGCTGAACCTGATCGCCGGCATCTTTGGCATGAACTTCGAATTCATCCCGCTGCTGCACCGCTCCAACGGCTTCTGGCTGGCGATGGCGGCAATGGCGCTCATCGCCATTGGCCTGGTGCTGTTCTTCTGGCGCAAGCGCTATCTGGTTCGCTCGGGTCGCTGAAATACATAATAAATTGGCCTTCAGCCCTTATAAATCAAGCGCCATACGCTATGGATTCAAAAGCACTCGTGACACTGTTGGCGCTCGTCAACCCGCTGGCCATCGTGCCATTTTTTATCCACTACACGCAGGACTTCAGCCGTGCGCAACGGCGCCGCACGATCTGGATCGCCTCATTCACCACCTTTGTCGTGATCGCCACCTGCGCCTTGATTGGGCTGCACATTCTGGAATTTTTTGGCATCTCGCTGGCCAGTTTTCAGGTCGGCGGCGGCCTGTTGCTGATGACCTCGGCGCTGGCCATGCTCAACGCGCAGCCGGCCGAGGCCAAGTCCAACGAAGAAGAAATGCACGACGCCGCCGCGCGTGCCAGCATCGCCGTGGTGCCACTGACGATTCCGCTGCTGACCGGCCCGGCAACCATGTCGACGGTGGTGATCTATGCCGAAAAAGCCAAGACGTTTCTTCAGCTTGGCACGCTGGTGGGCTACGGCGTGGTGGTGGCCCTGGCCACGGCGCTGTGTTTCTCATTGGCGCAACCGATCGCCAGAGGTTTGGGCAAGACCGGCATCAACGTGATGACGCGTCTGATGGGGCTGATTCTGGCGGCGCTGTCGGTCGAGGTGATGTCCGACGGCCTGATCAAGCTGTTTCCGGCGCTGGCCTGAACCGCAACGGCCCTGGCTGGCAAGCCCGCCCGATGCACGCCTTTTACGCCGACCATTTTGTCCTGCCATTGCCGAGCGGGCACCGCTTTCCCATGCAAAAGTACGCCCTGCTGCGTGAGCGCCTAACGGCGCAATTGCCAGCGATCGAGCTGCACGAAGCCTTGCCCGTCACGGTCGACGAGTTGCGTCTGGTACACACGCCGGACTACGTCGACGCCGTGTTCAACGGGCACCTGAGCGCAGCCGCCCAGCGCGAAATTGGCTTTCCCTGGAGTCCCGGAATGGCCGAGCGCGCTTGCCGCTCCGTTGGCGGCACCGTTTTGGCGGCGCGCGCCGCGCTCAACGGCGGCTGGATCGCCGCCAACCTGGCTGGCGGCACGCACCATTCGCACCCCGATCGGGGCAGCGGCTTTTGCGTCTTCAACGACGTCGCGGTGGCCACGCGGGTGATGCAGCGCGAATACGCGGCCAGACAAACGGGTCCGACAAAACGCACGCTGCAGGTAGCCGTGATCGACCTGGACGTGCACCAGGGCGACGGAACCGCCCGCATCTTCGAGAGCGACGATTCGGTTTTTACCTTGTCACTGCACGGAGCGAAGAACTTCCCGGTACGCAAACAGACCAGCGACTGCGACGTCGAACTGCCCGACGGCTGCCAGGACGACGCGTACCTGCGCGCACTCGACCAAGGTCTGGCACAACTGACGCAGCGTTTCGCGCCCGATCTGGTGTTCTACCTGGCTGGCGCTGACCCGCACGAAGGCGACCGCCTGGGCCGACTCGCTGTTTCCGACGCGGGCATGCAAGCACGTGATCGCCGTGTGTTTGAATGGGCGCATACGCTCCCGGTACCGGTAGCGATGACCATGGCAGGCGGTTACGGCAGAAACATCGAATCGACCCTGCGGGTGCAACTCAACACTTACTGCATCGCGCTGCACTACTGGAAGCGCAGTCAGACGTTTACTGATGATTGATCAATCAGATTACGATAGATCTGTCTAGGAGTTCTTGCGCCGACTGAGAGTCGACAGAAAGAGTCTTGGCGGAAGCGGTGTCCGTAGAACTGTCGCTCTATCCTGTTGATTATGTTTAGATTAGTGCTACTAAATTCATGTCAACTACACAACCGCCCACACAAAATAAAAATCACCCTACCGGCAGATATTTGTGCGCGCGCCCAGTCAAAAGCGGCTATTTACAGCTTGTCGACCACTTGACGGGCGAAACGTCACGGCACCTAGGCCATACATAAGTCAGGGGTGCCCCCCTGTCAAGGTACTTCCAAGCGTATTCTGCGCGAGGGTTCATTGCGGCGCATTCAACCGCTAGCGAATCGATAGCAAATTTGGTAAATGGTAAATGGTAAATCAACCATACGCGCACGTCGATGAAAGTAATAGGCTGTCTGTCAATTAATTGACGGATAGGCCTGTCGGTGCACTTCGTGAGAAATCTCACGAAGTGACTACCCCAATTCGTACCGACGAAGCTGTTGCCACACTGGTAAGCACTTAGGCCAGCATTCATTGGGCAATGTGGCGATTGGTGGTGGCAAGGTGTTTTGTCTTGTCATGCAGACTTGTTCGCTCATTCGAACAAGTTGAGACAACACGCGCCGCTTTATCCAAAAGGTTTGAGCAGCTTCGCAATTGGCGTTGAATTTCTTTTGCTCTATCAGTTGAAGGGTCGGCCCAGCAGGTCTACGGGCAAGGCATCCCAAACGCTGGCGAATCGCTTTGATTTAACGAAGCCTCGAGCCCAAACCCCGGGCAGCGCTGCAATTGGCGCAGCAGGTCACCGGGTAGTCCGTCGCGCGGTATGCCAGCTGCTCGAGCGTTTGCGCAGCGCCAACGGTCAGCGCCAATGTCCCGAAGGTGGTGGCACTCGAAACACACTCGCCGGTCGTCAGCGGTACGGTCGCGCAACACTAACTTGTCGGCCAGTCGCTCGGCCTCTGGTTGCGGCAGGCCTCTGTGAATAAATTGGTCGACACGCTTGGCGGATAGATCAATTTCAGCGGTGTTCATCGCCGATGAACGAGGCCAGCACCAGCGGTCAAGGTCTTGCTCGACGTCCGATGCGCTTACCAGTGCCGGGTCGCTTGGTGCCGATTCAGTCTGAATTGGAAAATCGCGTTTTTTACAAATACGCTCGGGGTGTACTGCCAAAACCGTCAAAACCCCCTTTTCGGCAGTTTCGGCAGTGCCACTCTGGCGCATATTTAAAAAATCAGCATGGGTTTCGGCAGTTTCGGCAGTGCCACTCTGGCGCGTTTGTGAAAAATGCACTTTGGCTTGATCTAACCAACTCATGCGCGGCCCCCTTTCAAAACGGGGTTGACGTAGTAGATGGTTGTCGGTCGCCCAGCGCCAGCACTCTCAATGCCTCGGATATATCCGTGCTCTTCAAGAATCCCTAGCGCAGCTTCAATTTCAAGCGTGCCGGTAGCACCACCCCACTGCTTGCGCCTCACGTCGCGCACGGTGAATCCGTCTTGCAGCTTGTCGTCCTGAATGCGCCGCAGCAACATCTTTGCCGTGGTGGTGCGTGACGCCTCCACCATGCCGTAAATGCGCCGCGCGTGCCCGGCCAGATACTCGCACCACGCGGCAGCGCGCAGAGCGTTGTCGACTTTGACGTCGCCGATGTTGCCCTCGGCCAGGTGCAAGATCAGCGCCAGACTGCAAAACAGCTTTTCAAATTTTGCAAGGTGCTGGCGCATCAACGGGTTTTGCTCTTTGGGGATTTGCACCAGATTTGTTGACGGACACCACTCGATGAATAGGTCTTGCGCACCATCGTCAAACCGAAAATGCGGCAGCTTCACGAAGTCGTCAGCAGGTGTCGCGCCGTCCTGCACCGGGTCGAACATCGACAGTCGATCAAATACGTTGCGCACGACCTCGCGTGCTCCCTTGACGGGATAGCGGTCGCGCCATTGCCAAGGCACCGGCTCAGGGTAGACCAACAGTTGAAACCGCTGAATGCGCCCATCGTTGTCCATGCTGTTGGCAATGTCGGCCAGATACCTCTCGATCAAATCAGGTTGAATGCCTCCAAGAATTGACAAGCAATGATTTTTGACTAACTGCTCACCTCGGGTAATCCGGTCACTGTTGTAACTGCCCGAACCGTTCCAACCTTCAAGATAAAACGCTCGGTCGCCTTCGTGCCCTTCGCGCTCCCAACTTGATAGCAAGCCCACCAATTCGTCACGAAACACCAGCAGGCCTTGCGGATTGCGTGCTTCAATGTCGCAGAGCTTTTCAATGGTGGCGTCATTGCTTTTGTACCTTCGGCAATGCGGCTCTTCAGGTGGTTGAATCGCTTGCATATCGGCAACAGCAGCGCTCATTTTTAGCGGGTCGGGCTTGCCGCTTGCGGCCTTTTTCATGGCAGCTTTGACAGCGGATTGATGCGCTTCAAACGCTGCTTGCTCGGCCTCAAATACTTTTTTGGCCTCGACCAGCTTGTCGGCCTCGCGAGCTTCCAGTCGGTCGATAAATCGCGTCACGATGCCAAATGCAGGCGACTTCTTTGAAGAAGGGTCGCCCACCACGCCGCCCCATAAATTTGGCGTCACGATCCAGTCGTCGCGTGTCTTTGGTTTGAGTGCGCAGGTCGCACCGACAACCGCACCTAAACAAACCAGCAGCGTCGTCGCAATGTAATCTGGCGAGCATGGCATTCGATCGGCTTCGTCCAGCACGAAGTCGGAAAGTGATTTTGGCAACAGCGCGCTGGCGTCAAATTCAGGTGCAGGCAGTAAATCTGATTTGATTTCGGTCGGCTCCGGCCAGGCAGGATTTGCGTCAGCGGCTTGCGCGTCAACCAGCGCCAGCAAATCGGGGTTTAAGTCAAACATGGCTCACCCCCTTGGCTTCGTCACGTAGCCACCGGCAGCGCCCAGCAGCAGCGCGCAGGCGTGCGCGGTCGTCGTCAGATAGGGCAACACCAGACGCCAGATTGCCAGCGGCCACGGCCACCAGCAGCGCTTCGCTAGCGAGTAGGTCAAGTGCTTGTCCGGCGGTCAGCAGGCGCGCTGTGCGCCGGGGTGCAGTAGATGACGGTTCTCGCGCCGGGTACAGGTCGACCAGCGTTAGACCAATCGCGCTCAAAATGTCGGTCGCGCCACAGCCACTAAAGCAGTAGAGCAACACTGCCCCCTCGGGCGTCTCGCGAACGCTCAGGCTCGGCGACTTGTCGGCGTGCGCCGGGCAGCAGGCGCTCCATTGCCCCGGTTGACGTTGCTTCACTTTTTGCAGCAGCGGCAGGATGCGATCAATCGGGGTCATAGCGCACCCCCAAAAACGATAGCAACCATCGCAGAAGCAGTTGCCGCCAGCAAAATGGTGTCGCCGGTCAGGCAACGGTCAATGGTGAACCAGCTTGCGAATTGATAGCAGTGCGCTATAAAATCCGAAGTGCGTTTTGTAAGTGGCTTGGCGGGTCGGTCGTTTGCAGCGTCCGGCCCGTTGCGTTTTGAGGTGGTGTGTGTTTCCATGTTTGTCCCCTTAAAACGGCACACTGTCGTCGAGACGGTGCATGGACGCGACTTCAAAATCAGTAGCAAATTCGCTGTATGTTTTCAGCAGGTCGGCATTGGCTTGCCATTGCTCGGGCGGCTCATCGCGCCAGCCTGAAAACAGGTTTTTGCCGTAAAGCTGAAATTTCCTGCACGGGTGGCACACTTCGTAATGGGTTTCGCCAACGTTCAAGAACATGGTCGGCGCTCCGCATTCAGGGCAAATTTCCTGCTGCTCTTTGGCGAAGCGAATGCGCTTGCGCGGCATCAAAACGGCGGCGCTCATTTGGTAGCCTTCGAGTCAAGCCACTGGCGCACGTCCTCGCAGCGCCAGGCGGTCGTGTTGTTGCCCAGCTTGACGGGTGCGACAAACTGACCCGTCTTAACCCAGCGCCACAACGTAGCGGGGGCAATGGGAATGATGCGGGGGATAAGCTGGCGTTGTCGGATGTAGCCTGTAGGCGGTAGTCCGGTCGGGGTGGAATGTTCTGACACTTGATGCGCTCCGGTTGGTTGGGATGCATCAATTGGCGCTTTGGGGAATGTTCCCCGTCCAATGGGGAAAATCTCCCCGATTCCTGTCGCTGGCGCTCCCCGTCAAACGGGGAAACTGTGCTTATTTGGTTTGGCTTTTTTCCCGTCTCTGACAGTCGTCACTAGGCCATCAAACACACCGGCAGCGCCTTTTTTAGGGACTGCTTTTATGTCGGCACGATAACGAATTGCGCGTGCCTGCTTTGCTCGCTTGATTGCATAGCCAAAAGTGCTTCGCTCAATTCCAAAATGGTTCGCGCTGCGTATCAAAGCACCCCGTGGATTTGACTTTTGCTCGGTCTCAAGATGCTCTAACCAGCGTAGCTCTTTATCCTGTGTGGATTCGTCAGGCCGTGAATTGTTGGCAGCAGCCACGGGTGCGGGTAGCACGGCATCAAGCCAGTTCTTGATGTGCTCTGATGGCGTCTCACCTTGCCCGGCCAGCCAGGCGGCGAAGGCTTGCGCGGTCACATGGTAGATTGTCTTTTCATAAGGCTTTGCGGCTCGCGGTATCGAGCCCACCCTGACATTCACGTCGCGGCCAAAGACACGCCCGAATTCATTTAGCCATTCGGATGACGCAAATTCATTGCGGCGTTGAATCGGCGGTGCAGGGGGTGTCATGGTCACAGTTGTGGCGATGCCTGACAGTTTGCCACTTGCCAGGGCAGCATTCAGTCCATCACGATAGGCGGCCGATAGTTTGGCCTTTTCGTGCTCTCTGTCTTTGAGCGGCCACCACTTAAACGGGCGCTGCAATAGGGCGATATGTTCGGGCTTGAATGCGTCAGGCCAGCCAGCGGCGCGTTCCTCTGGGGTGAACTCCCTGCCCATCAGTGCCATTGTGTCGCGCCATTTTTGATTCAATCGGTCTTGCATAGCACCCCCTTGGTGCGGCCCCAATTAGGAATGCGCCAGCAGGCAGGCAGGGGGTTCCTGCTTTTCAACCCGGTTTCGAAGCGGGTCTAGCTGGCGCAAAACGGTTACGCGGTCACCCTGCCCGGCGTAGATTAACCACGTTTGATGCTGCTGGCGCGGTCAAGTAGCTGGCCCACGCGGCCATCAATTCGCGGCGCTTGTCGAACAGGTCACCACGGCGATAAGCGGCCTCGGTCTGGTTTGCCACGGCGTGCGCCAGCCCCATCTCAACGACCTCACTCGGAAAGTGCGTTGCCTCGCTCGCCCAATCCCGGAAAGTGCTGCGCAGTCCATGCGGTACGGCGCTCAGGCCCATGCGGCGCGTTACAGCGGTCAGGCTCATGTCGGATAGCGCTTGGTCTTTTCTCCCCGGGAAAACCAGCGCCAGCGGCTCTCCATCTTGTCCGATGAACCGCGGCAGGCTTTGCAGCAGGCTCACTGCGGCGTCGCTCAGTGGTACGCGGTGGGGTCGTCCAGACTTCATGCGCTCGCCCGGCAGGCTCCACGTCTTGGCCTCAAGGTCGAATTCGTCCCACGTCGCCAAGCGCGCCTCACCAGAACGGCAGGCGGTCAGTAAAACAAGCTCGAGGCATCGTGCGCTCATGCCCGGGCGGTTGCGCACCAGCTTGAGGAAGTCGCCAGCGTAACGCCAGTCAATAGCCTCATGGTGCACCACGGTGGCGACTTTGTTGCGCTTGGGCAGCAGTTGGTCGACGCAACCGCGCCAGGCGGCAGGATTCAAGCCACGCTCGCGGTAGCCCAGCGCCATAGCGTAGCCCAGCACCAACTCGATGCGGTTGCGAACCCGGCTCGCAGTCTCGGGCTTGGTCGTCCATATCGGCGTCAGGCAGCGTAAAACATCCTCTGTCGTCACATCGGCCACCAGCTTGCTACCGATGGTCGGGTGAGCGTAGGTCGCCAGCGTGTTGGCCCACTGTTGCGCGTGCTTGGCGTTTTTCCACCCTGAACGGTGCGCGGTGATGTAGGCCTCAGCAACGGCGCGGAAAGTGCGTCTGTCGGCGTCCTGCGCGACTTTGCGCTCTGCCCTCGGGTCATGGCCCTCCTTGATGCGTTGGCGCAACTGGCGGGCTTTTTCAATGACAGCGGCCAGCGTCACCTCGGGGTAGTTGCCCAGGCCAAGCTCGGCGGGTTTGTCTTTGATGCGAACGCGCAGCGCCCACGACTTGGAACCAGTTTCACGGATGCGCAGGTTCAGGCCCGGCACCACGCCCACCGGGTTCAGGCCCGGCGTACTCAAACGCTTGACCTCGAGTGCGCTCATGGCAGTGGCTATCTTTGGCATGAATTCGATTCCTTGAAATACAAACTACACAACCGCCCACACAAAATAAAAGTGCTTGGGTGAACCGTCATGATACAGCTTGAATCGAACTCTCCAATGGTGGCGCAGTGACAAACTACACAAAAGAGACGAAAAAAAACCCCAAAAAATGGGGTCTTGGCGGAAGCGGTGAGATTCGTCAGACGTTTACTGATGATTGATCAATCAGATTACGATAGATCTGTCTAGGAGTTCTTGCGCCGACTGAGAGTCGACAGAAAGAGTCTTGGCGGAAGCGGTGAGATTCGAACTCACGAACGTCGTAAAACGTTGCCGGTTTTCAAGACCGGTGCAATCGACCACTCTGCCACGCTTCCAAAGGCTGCGGATTCTAGCGCCCAGGGGCTTATCATCGCGCTGCTTGCGTCACCCCACTGTCAAGAGGCCGTCATCCATGGACACCGTCAAACAAGGACACCGCATTTTTTCGCGCATTGCGTTCAGCGCGCCGGCCACCCTGCACCTGCAGACGTCGACGCTGCCGGTCGACGTTCTGGACATTGCCCTCAAAGGCGCGTTGGTGCGCACGCACGCGCCCGAAGCGTTGCAACTTGAGCAGCCGTGCAGCTTGCTGCTGCCACTGGCCGGTGCCGGCGAGGCCATTGAGCTCAAAGGCCGCGTCGCCCACCTGGAGGGGCGCAACGTCGGCGTGCGCTGCGAACAGGTCGAGCTGGCCAGCCTGACGCTGCTGCGCCGCCTGCTGGAACTCAATACCGGTGACGCCGACCTGATGGACCGCGAACTGACGCAGTTGTTCGCCCCCCGCGCCACGGCTTGAGCCCACCGCACGGCGCACGCCGCGTCGGCGTCATACGACGTTGCACTCGCGGCGCAACAGCGCCAGTGCCTCGATCAGCTGGGTGTCGCGGTCGCTCAGCAGCACCGGCTGCGCCTGCAGCACAAAGTCGTTCCACAACTGCTGGTAATCATCCTGGTGTTGCTCGGGCGCGTGTTGCGCCAGATACGTGCTGGCCAGCGCTGGCTGGAAACCCGTTTTGCGCAACTTGCGAATCAGCGTCGCTGCGGCCTTGTCGGTCAACAGTGTCTTTGGCGTGGCACCGGCGGCAACGCAAAGCAGCAGCGTCAACAGTGTGCCGTCGTCGGCGTGGCCTTGGGTGATTTTGTCCCAGGCCTTGGAGCGCCGCTGATCAAAGTGCGTGATCTCGCCGAGCGCGTCTTCAAGCCAGAAATAGCGGCCCATAAACGCCGGCGTCTGATCAAACAGGCGGCGCACCGGCAAGCGCGCGTCGAGCAGCTTGGGCAAGTCGGCCAGCACCGATTGACACACGCCCTGCACCGGCGCGCGCAGGTCCGCGGGCAAGTCGGCCGGCGGCGTCAGCGCGGCGATCACCTTGGCCGGCTCCTTCTTGCGCAAGGCAGCGATGAGTTGTTCAAAGCCGTGCCAGTCGGGCAATTCCTTACGCCGCATGGCCCTGACCAGCAAGGCGCTGCGAATCACCGCCTCGGCGTCGGGTTCGCAGTCCTGCAAGGCGTCGGCGTCCAGCCCCAGGCGCGCCGCCAGCCACAGCGCCGCCTGGACCACCTGGGCCACATGTTGGCGCGCCGCCAGCTCGGCTTGCACTTCGCTGTAGGGTGCCAGCGACCAGCGCGCCAGTTGCCCGATGTGCCGGTCGCTGAAGGCGCCGCGCTCGTTCATGCCGAAATGGGTGTTTTGCGGCATGACGATCATTGCCTTGAGCAAATCCGCGCCGGCCTTGGAGCGCGATAGCAAGGTGTTGTCGCGCAGCAGCTGAGCGGCCGCGCGCACGTCACCCTGCGTGGCGTGCTGCAGGTGCAGGCTGACCAGGTTGACCAGACGCTCGCGCGCTCTTTCGAGTTCCGGGCGCAGGTATTCACTGCCAAAGTAGCGGGCGATCTGCACCATGCCCTTGGGCGCCTCTTCGCTCATGGCGTCGAGCTTGCCTTGACCGATCAGGCCGTGCTCCAACCCGTCACGCAGCGCCTTCTCAAAAAAAGGGCGCGCGTCAAAGTGTGACAGCGCGCCGGCCGCGGGCGTCGAGGACGTTGACATGCGTCAGATCGCCGATTCTTCGTCGGAATCGAGCACCACCGGCGTGACCGCGCCCAGGTCGGTATCGCGGGTTTCGACCTTGCCGTCGTCGGGTTCGCCCTCATCGCTGTCCAGCCCCAGCTCAAAGGCCCGCGCCTTGGCGCGCAGCACGATCAACATTTCGATGAACAGGTCGGGCAGCTGATAGCGCAGCAGCCAGGCCAGTTCCATCCAGTCCTGGTCGGCGACTTCGTCTTGCTCGAGCTTGGGGCGCGCCCAGGCGTTGGCGCGCAGGTCGTCCTCAGGCACGATCTCGCCGTCGTCGTCAGCCGTTTCAAAACCACCGGTGCGGGCAAACGCTTCAACGCGGCTCCACTTTTCTTCAAAGTAGTCGGCCAGTGCTTCGCTACCGCCTTCCAGGTCGCCAATGGCGCTCAGGAACGCGACCGGGTCGGCGCCGGCGCGGAAGATCACCGCGTTCATCATGCCGCGCAAGTGGCTGCGCGTCAGGTCGCGGTATTGCTTCTCGATGACCACCGCGCGGGCAAACTGCTCGGGCGTGAGCATCAGGTTGATGATCGACGCCTTGGAGTTGTCGTATTCGCGGATCACCGCCAGCACGTCTTTGGGCGGCAGCTGCGCCAGCACCTCGACCAACGCGCCGTCGCCTTGCGCATCGGCCAGCGCTACCAGCGCCGATTCGGCGCCGACGATGTCACCGGCAGCGATCAGCGACTGGGTTTTTTCAATCAATGCCAAGTGCTTCATCCCTGACTACTCCTTGCGATCAAAACCTTGTTCCGCCAGCCAGTCGGCACCGACCTGCTCGTGGTCGAGCTCGCCCGCGTCCAGATCTTCCTCCGCGTCGAACTCGTCACGGCGCGCGTCCTGCGCCTGGCTGGCATCGTCCTCGGCCAGCTCATCGCTCGCGCGGGCACTGTGCGTTGGCTTGTGGTACATGTATTCCAGCGCGGCGGCCACCGTCAAGAACCACGGCCCGGTCGGCTCGGCCAGCAGCGGCGCGGCCAGCGCCTGCGCCCAGGGCGCCAGCGTAACGGCGTCGCGCAGGCTGTCCCAGTCGGGCAGGTCGTCGCTGTCGAGCGTCAGCAAATGGTCCATCACTGCGGGCGACTCAAAGCGGAAACCATCGTGAAAGACCACCGCGACCATCTCCGGCGCGCTCTCGATCATCTGCTGCAAAAACGGCATCTGGCTGCGCTTTTGCGCCAGGCGCTTGCGCAACACGTCGCGCCCCTCACTGTCCGACGCCAGATCGTCGAGCTCGGCCTGGTAAGACGCACGCAAATTTCTAAAAAAAGCAGAAACGCTCATGATGCAACTCCTTGCCGTTGGTTCAGGCTTTGACCACGCGCGCCAGGTAATCGTTCCAGATCGCGCGCGCGGTGTCGATCGGGCTGTCGAGCAAATTGCGCTGCCGGTTGTCGTCAAAGGCCTGCCGCTTGGCCGGGTCCGACAACACGTTGTAAGCCTCTTGCACGCGACGAAAACGCGCCGGCGCCTCGGGTGCGGCGTTGCGGTCGGGGTGATGCAGCGCCGCCTGCTGGCGAAACGCTTTTTTGATATCAGCCAGCGTCGCCGAACTGCGCAGCCCGAGCGTGGCGTAATGGTCTTGGTGCATGGAGCCTGTCATTATCGGCGATCGTCACTGGCCGGGACAAGCGTTGGAGCAGCGGGCGGCGCGGCGGCGGCGACCATTTCGATGGCGCCGGTAGCACAGCGCGCGGCGCATTCGCCGCAGCCGCTGCACCGGTCAACGTCGCGAAGCACCGAGCGCTTTTTCCAATGCTGCGTCTGAAACTCGAACAAACGCGGCGCGCACGCCGAAATGCAGCGCCCGCAGCCCGAGCAGCGGTTGGTGTCGATCTGCGCTACCAGGTGCGCTGTGGCTGTGCGGTGATTCACGACGTTCAGGCCAGGTCAAGAATGTCCAGCACGCCCGGCAGGAGTTGCGCGTAGTCGCTCAGGCCATGGTCGCCCCCCGCCAGCAACTGGATCGACGCGCCGGCGTAATGCGCCTGCATTTCGCGCCAGTCGAGCACCTCATCGCCCTTGGCAATCACCGCGTAGTAGCGCTGCGGCCGGGTGATCGCGTCGACCGCCAACGCCCGCAGCTCGTCAATGTGCGCCGGCTCCAGCACAAAGTGCACGCTGCTGTCGTGCCAGAGGGCATGCTCGCCAACGTGCGGCGCCAGGTCGCGTGCCGGGTTGACGGCGGGGTTGAGCAACACCGCTTTGCAGCCCAGGCGCTCGGCCAGCCAGGTGGCGTAGTAGCCGCCCAGCGACGAGCCCATCACCGCCGTCGACGCCGCCGGCCACTGCGACAGCACTTGCCAGACCGCGTGCATCGCCTGCCTGGGCGAGGCCGCCAGTTGCGGGCAAAACCAGGTCACCGTCGGGTGGCGCTGTGCCACCGCGTGCGCCGTCTGTTGCGCCTTGGTCGACGCCGGCGACGACAGAAAGCCATGCAGATAAAGCAAATGCGTTGTCTTCATTGGGACATCATAGACGCGGTGGCGCGGTACGATGCTTTCCATGCATCAGCCTGGAGCTTGCCCATGATCGACCTGTACACCGCCGCCACGCCCAATGGGCACAAGGTCTCGATCGCCCTGGAAGAATTGGCCTTGCCCTACACGCTCAAGGTGCTTGACTTGAGTCGCGGCGAGCAAAAGCAGCCCGCGTTTCTGGCGATCAACCCCAATGGGCGCATCCCGGCCATCGTCGACCATGACGAAGGCGATTTTGCCGTTTTCGAATCCGGCGCTTGCTTGATTTACCTGGCAGAGAAAACCGGTCAGCTCATGCCCAGCGACCGCAAAGGCCGATCGCGCGTGCTGCAGTGGCTGATGTTTCAGATGGGCGGCATCGGCCCGATGATGGGTCAGGCCAACGTGTTCTACCGCTACTTCCCCGAGAAAATTCAGAGCGTGATCGACCGCTACCAGGGCGAAACCAAACGCCTGTTTCGCGTGCTCGACGGGCATCTGAAAGACCATGAATTTCTGGCTGGCGCCTATTCCATCGCCGACATCGCCAACTGGGCCTGGGTGCGCACGCACCGCTGGTCGGGCGTGGCGATCGACGATTTGCCGCACCTCAAGCGCTGGCGCGACCAGATTCGCGCGCGCCCCGCCGTGCAGCGCGGCATCGAGCGGCCGCCCTCGAGCCTCGATGCCCGCGTCGACGACCCCGAAAAGGCCCAGCAGTTTGCCGAAAATGCCCGCAAAATGCTTGAGCAAGGCCAGTCCAAAACCCAAGGTGTTTGACGATGAAACTCTACGTTGCCCCGCGCGCGCCCAACCCGCGGCGCGTGACCATGTTCATGGTCGAAAAAAACATCAGCACCATTGATCTGGTGAATGTTGACCTGAATACGCTGGAACACAAGGGCCAGGCCTACCGCGCCAAAAGCCCGCTGGCCAAGGTGCCAGCGCTGGAGCTGGACGACGGCCGCGTGCTAACCGAAACCCGGGCCATCTGCACCTACCTGGAAGGCCTGTACCCCGAACCCAACCTGATGGGCAACGGTTTTGAAGAGCGCGCCTTTATCGAAATGGCCGACCGCCTGGTCGAGTGGAACCTGATGCTGGGCATTGCCAACAGCGTGCGCCACACGCACCCGGGCTTGGCGGTGCTGGAGCAGCCGCAGTTTGCCGACTTTGGCGCGTCACAAG
>JBBIGT010000035.1:0-18524 GCA_037447395.1 Comamonadaceae bacterium
GACGTAGGCACGATCGGCCAGCGCCAGGGCGCGGCTGGCATTCTGTTCGACCAACAACACCGTGACGCCCTGTGCGTAGACGTCGCGCACCACCTCGAAAATTTTGTCAACCATGATCGGCGCCAGACCCATCGACGGTTCATCCATCAGCAACACCTTGGGGCGGCTCAGCAGTGCCCGACCCATGGCCAGCATCTGCTGTTCACCGCCGCTCAGGGTGCCGGCCAGTTGTTCCTTGCGCTCGTGCAGGCGGGCGAAGATGCCAAACACCTTGTCAAGGTCGCGGGCAATCTCGGCCTTGTCGCTGCGCACGTAGGCACCCATCAACAGGTTTTCCATGATGGTCATGCGGGTGAAGATGCCGCGCCCTTCGGGCACCATCGCCAGCCCCTGTTTGACCAGATCCCACGGCCCCTGGCCACGGATGCTGCGGCCGAGGTATTCGATGTCACCGTCGTTGATCGGCAAGGAGCCGGTGATGGCCTTCATGGTGGTCGTCTTGCCGGCACCGTTGGAGCCGATCAAGGACACCAGCTCGCCCTCCTGCACCTCGAAATCAACGCCCTTGACGGCCTGAATGCCGCCGTAGGCGACCTTGAGCGCTTTGACTTTCAACAATACTTGCGCCATGGTCAGTGTCCTCCGGTACCCAGATAGGCTTCAATCACTTTGTCGCTGCGTTGCACGTCGGCTGGCGTGCCCTCGGCGATCTGCTTGCCGTAATCGAGCACGGTGACGCGGTCGCACAAGCCCATCACCAGTTTGACGTCGTGCTCGATCAACAAAATGGTCCGGTTGTCGTTGCGAATCTTGTCGATCAATTCGCGCAGTTGCACCTTCTCGGTACTGTTCATGCCGGCAGCCGGCTCGTCCAGAGCAATCAGTTGCGGGTCGGTCGCCAGCGCGCGGGCAATTTCCAGGCGGCGCTGGTCACCGTAGCTCAGCGTGCGCGCCTTGAAGTCGGTCAAGTGGCCGATGCCGACGTACTCCAGCAACTCTTGTGCGCGCTGGGCGATGGCCTTTTCTTCGCTCATGAAACTGGCCAAATGAAACACCGCACCAAGTAACCCCGAGTGCGTGCGCACGTGACGCCCGACCATGACGTTTTCGATCGCCGTCATTTCAGCGAACAGGCGAATGTTCTGGAAGGTGCGGGCAATGCCGGCTTTGGCCACCTCGTGCACCGCCGTCGGCTGGTACGTCTTGCCAGCCAGCTCAAAGGTGCCGGTATCGGGCGTGTACAGGCCTGTCAGCACGTTGAAGAAAGTCGTTTTGCCAGCGCCGTTGGGGCCAATCAGGCCGTACACCTGGCCGCGCTTGATTTGAATGCCGACGTCGCTTAATGCCTGTAGGCCGCCAAAGCGCTTGGAGACGCCCTGGACGTTGAGAACGGTAGTGCTCATGGTTTGAAATTCCTTGCGTTCGCGCGCCGACCCTCAGGCCTTGACGTTGGGTAGCGACTTGCCGTGCTCGGGCGACGGCCACAGGCCGCGCGGACGCAGCAACATGATGATGATCATCGCCAGGGCAATCAGTAACTGGCGCAGGATCGACGCATCGAGCCGCCCATCGGTCATGCTCTGCAGCGGGCCGGCGACGTAACGCAACACCTCGGGCAGCGCCGACAGCGCCACCGCACCGACGATGACGCCGGGCAAGTGACCGATGCCGCCGAGCACGACCATCGCCACGATCATGATCGACTCCATCAAGGCAAATGACTCGGGCGAGATGAAACCCTGAAACGAGGCGAACATGGCCCCGGACACGCCACCAAACGTGGCGCCCATGCCGAAGGCCAGCAACTTCATGTTGCGGGTGTTGATACCCATCGCCTTGGCGGCAATTTCGTCTTCACGAATGGCCATCCAGGCGCGGCCGATGCGCGAGTACTGCAGGCGGTGCGAAATGATCACGCTGAACACCACCAGCATCAGAAACAGGTAGTAATACAGCGTCACCGAAGCAAATTCATGGCCCCCCACGTCCAACGTCTTGCCAAAACTCATACCGAACAAAGACAGCGAGTCGATCTCGCCCATGCCCTTGGGGCCGTTGGTGATGTTCACCGGATGGTCCAGGTTGTTCATGAAGACGCGAATGATTTCTCCGAACCCCAGCGTCACGATGGCCAGGTAGTCGCCACGCAGCCGCAAGGTCGGCGCACCCAGCAACACGCCAAAGAACGCGGCCAGACCGGCGCTGGCCGGAATGACCACCCAGATCGGCATGTGCAGACCGTCCGGGAACAGCGCCGCAATGGCCGCAAAGTTTTCGGTCAAATGCGGCGACGCCAGCAAACCGTACATATAGGCACCAATGGCAAAAAAAGCCACGTAGCCCAAATCTAGCAGCCCGGCGTAACCGACGACGATGTTCAGACCCAGTGCCAGCAACACGTAGAGCAATGCGAAGTCGGCGATACGCACCCAGGCGTTACCAAAGCCCTGCAAAATGATCGGCAAGATCAGCAGCCCGGCGGCGGCCAGCAAAAAAACAATGATTTGTTTTTGTTTCATCTGGATTCTCCTTACGCGCGGTCGGCGACGCGCTCACCGAGCAAACCCGACGGCCGCAGCGTCAGCACGATGATCAGCACGATGAAAGCAAAAATGTCCGAGTAGTGGCTGCCCAGCACGCCACCGGTAATCGGTCCAATGTATCCGGCGCCCAGCGACTCGATGATGCCCAACGCCACACCGCCGACGACGGCGCCAGCCAGGTTGCCGATGCCGCCAAACACCGCCGCGGTGAACGCCTTCAGGCCCGGCAAAAAGCCCATGGTGTGTTGCACCGTGCCGTAGTTGGCCGCCCACATGATGCCGGCAATGGCCGCCAGCACGGCGCCGATGATGAAGGTGGCCGAAATCACCAGATCGGGCTTGACGCCCATCAGCGCCGCCACGCGCGGGTTCTCGGCGGTGGCACGCATCGCGCGCCCGAGCCGCGTGTAATTGACCAGCCACATCAAAATGGCCAGCGACATCACCGTCATGCCCAGGATCATGATTTGCGTGAAGGTGATGACCGCGCCGCCGACCTCATACGGCACGCTCGGCAGCAAATTGGGATACGGTTTGTAGTTGGGTTTCCAGATGATCATGGCCAGCGTTTGCAGCAGGATCGACATGCCAATGGCGGTGATCAGCGGCGCCAGGCGCGGGCTGTTGCGCAGCGGCCGGTAAGCCAGTTTTTCGATCGAGAAATTCAACGCAGCTGCGACCACACAGGCAATGAGCAACGACACCAGCAAAATGACCCATCCTGGTGCACCGGGCATCGATTCCTGCATCCAGCCGATGATGGTCCAGCTGGTCAAGGCGCCGACCATCAACACCTCGCCGTGGGCGAAATTGATCAAACCAATGATGCCGTACACCATGGTGTAGCCCAGGGCCACCAAGGCATACATGCTTCCCAACACCAGACCGTTGATGATCTGTTGCAGAAAGATTTCCATAACTTCTTCTCCGATTGTCAGCCGCACACCGGTTCAAATGGTACGAACCGGTGCCCCGCTTGGGTTACCCGTCAACAGCCTGGGGCACTGTCAGCTTGAACTAGCAAATTGCCTGCCAGGGCCTGTAGGCCGGCCGGCGAGCGGTGGCGATTGTAGTCACCGGGTTGACGCGACCTCAGGGGCACTTTTTGCGGGTTTACCCTCGAAATTCAAAAGCATTAGCAAGGCTCACGACGCATCAGCGCGCTTGATCGTTGCGCGCCTTCAGTTCGCGCAACTTGTCGGCGATTTTGATCTCCAGGCCACGCGGCACCGGGCGATAAAAGCCGGGCTCGGCGATGCCCTCGGGCAGATAGCGTGCACCGGCGGCAAAGGCACCGTCTTCGTCGTGTGCGTAGCGATAGCCGCGGCCGTAATCGAGTTGTTTCATCAGCGCCGTCGGGGCATTGCGCAGGTGCAGCGGCACCGGCCGCGTGCCGTCTTCTTTGACGAATGTACGTGCCGCGCTGAACGCTTTGTAGACGGCGTTGCTCTTGGCGGCCACCGCCAGGTAGACGACGCATTCGGCCAGCGCCAGCTCACCCTCGGGCGAGCCCAGGCGCTCGTAGGCCTGCGCCGCGTCCAGCGCCAGCGTCAGCGCGCGCGGGTCGGCCAGGCCGATGTCTTCACTGGCCATGCGGATCAGCCGGCGCACCACGTACTTGGGATCGACACCGCCGTCGAGCATGCGCACCAGCCAGTACAGCGCGGCGTCGGGATCGGAGCCACGCACGCTTTTGTGCAGCGCCGAAATGGTGTCGTAAAACTGCTCGCCACCTTTGTCATAGCGACGCAGGCGCTCACCCAGCACCTGCCGCAGCCAAGCGTCAGAAACGTCGCTGCGGCGGGCCTGCTGCGCCGCCACTGCGAGCGTTTCCAGCGTGTTGAGTAGCCGCCGCGCGTCGCCGTCGGCGTAGCCAATCAGGCGCTCAATTGCTATATCTTCAATAGCTGGAAGCGCTTGTATTGTATGAGCTGAAGCCACAATTCGCTTTAAATCAGCGGGTTCGAGCGGGCGCAGCACGTAGACCACCGAGCGCGACAGCAAGGCGGCGTTGACCTCAAACGACGGGTTCTCGGTGGTGGCACCAACAAAGACGAACAGACCACTTTCGACGTGCGGCAAAAACGCGTCTTGCTGGCTCTTGTTGAAGCGGTGCACCTCGTCGACAAAGACCAGCGTCTGCCGGTTTTGTTGCTGCGCCAGTTGCGCACGCTCCACCGCCTCGCGGATGTCCTTGACGCCGCCGAGCACGGCGCTGATGGTGATGAACTGCGCGTCGAACGCGTCGGCCATCAGCCGGGCGATGGTCGTCTTGCCGGTGCCCGGTGGGCCCCAAAAAATGCAGCTGTGCGGTTGTCCCGACTCAAACGCCAGACGCAGCGCCATGCCCGCGCCCAACAAGTGCTGCTGGCCGACCACCTCGCTGAGCGTGCGCGGGCGCAGGCGTTCGGCCAGCGGTTGATGGGGTGCGGGTGGCGCGCTCATGGCCGGCCATTTTGACATCGCCTGCAAGCGCCGGCACGCAGGCGGCCATGCCGCCGTCGCGCACCCTGGCAGCGCAGGCGAGGCTCAGTGGTGGCCGCAGCTACTGCCGGCTTTTTCCGGCATCGGCGCGTCGCGCTCGACACCGGCGGCTTGCAGGCGCGCTTCGTAGTCGGTCCACAGCTGGGGCTGTTGCGACCCCAGAAAGTACAGGTAATCCCAAGAGTAGATACCGCTGTCGTGGCCGTCAGAAAACGTCGGCTGAACGGCGTAGTTGCCGACCGGCTCCAGGCCAGTGAGCGTGACCTGGCGTTTGCCGGTTTGCAGCACCTCCTGACCGGGGCCGTGGCCCGCCACCTCGGCCGACGGGCTGTAGACGCGCAGCAACTCGAACGGGATGCGAAACGTCTGTCCGTCAGAAAAACCAACCTCGAGCACACGCGAGGCGCTATGCACGGTGATGTCGGTGGGCGTCGGCGCGCCCGCTTGCAAGCCAGCCATTGAAGTTTCTCCGGGGGGGTTAAACCAGCACGCGCTCGATGCCGCCATTGTTGGCATGCTCGACGTAAGTAGGTAGCCAGTCTTTGCCGAGCAGCTGGTTGGCCATTTCGACGACGATGTAGTCGGCTTCGAGCAAGCCGTTTTGCAGGTCGTCTTGGTAGCGTTTCAGGCCTTGCAGGCAACTGGGGCAACTGGTCAGAATCTTGACGTTATCCCGCGCACCGACGGCGCCGCTGGCGCGCAGCGTTGCTTCGCCCTTGCGGATGGACTCTTCCTTGCTAAAGCGCACCTGCGTCGAAATGTCAGGCCGCGTCACGCCCAGCGTGCCGGACTCGCCACAGCAGCGATCGCTCTTCAAGACCTTGTCGCCCACCAGCGCCTTGACCGTCTGCATCGGATCGCCCAGCTTCATCGGGTTGTGGCACGGTTCGTGGTACAGGTAGCCGCCTTGTCCCGACGGCAAGGTAATGCCTTTTTCGAGCAAAAACTCATGGATGTCGATGATGCGGCAGCCGGGGAATATCTTGTCGAACTGGTAGGTCTGCAACTGGTCGTAGCAAGTGCCGCAACTAACCACCACGGTCTTGATGTCGAGGTAATTGAGCGTGTTGGCGACGCGGTGAAACAGCACCCGGTTGTCGGTGATCATCTGCTCGGCGCGGTCAAACTGGCCCGAGCCGCGTTGCGGGTAGCCGCAGCACAAATAGCCCGGCGGCAGCACCGTCTGCACGCCCGCGTGCCAGAGCATCGCTTGGGTGGCCAGGCCGACTTGGCTGAACAGGCGCTCACTGCCGCAGCCGGGGAAATAAAACACCGCCTCGGTCTCGGCGGTGGTCGCCTTCGGGTTGCGGATGATCGGCACGTAGGCCTTGTCTTCGATGTCGAGCAGCGCCCGCGCCGTCTTCTTGGGCAGGCCGCCGGGCATTTTCTTGTTGATGAAATGGATCACCTGCTCTTTGAGCGGCGCGGCGCCCAACGTCGCCGGTGGCGCCTTGGTTTGCCGGCGCGCCAGCACTTTGAGCAAGTCGTTGGCCAGGCGCTGCGCCTTGAAGCCGATGCCGACCATGCCGGCACGCACCGTTTTGATGGTCTCGGGGTGGGTGGCGTTGAGGAAGAACATCGCCGCAGCGTTGCCTGGGCGAAACGACTTTTGTCCCATCTTGCGCAGCAGGTTGCGCATGGCCATGGTCACGTCGCCAAAGTCGATGTTCACCGGGCACGGCGACAGACACTTGTGACACACCGTGCAGTGGTCGGCGACGTCTTCAAACTCTTGCCAGTGTTTGATCGACACGCCACGGCGGGTCTGCTCTTCGTACAAAAACGCTTCCACCAACAACGAGGTCGCCAGAATCTTGTTGCGCGGGCTGTAGAGCAGATTGGCGCGCGGCACGTGCGTCGAGCAGACCGGTTTGCACTTGCCGCAACGCAGGCAGTCCTTGACGCTGTCGGCGATGGCGCCGATGTCACTTTGCTGCATGATGATCGACTCGTGGCCCATCAAGCCAAAGCTCGGCGTGTAGGCGTTCGTCAAGTCAGAAAATAGAGAAAAATCAGCCTCTATCCCATTATTATTCTTGCTTGTATGCTCTGATTGTCGTAGCAATTTACCTCTATTGAAATGGCCTTGCGGATCGACTTTGGTCTTGTACGCGGCAAACGGCGCCAGTTCGGCGTCGCTCAAAAATTCCAGCTTGGTGATGCCGATACCGTGCTCGCCGCTGATCACACCATCCAAGCTGCGCGCCAGCGCCATGATGCGGGCAACCGCCTCGTGGGCGGTCTGCAGCATCTGGTAGTCGTCGCTGTTGACGGGAATGTTGGTGTGCACGTTGCCGTCGCCGGCGTGCATGTGCAGGGCCACCCAGACGCGCCCCTTGAGCACGCGCTGGTGGACAGCACTGCACGCTTTCAAGACCGGCTCAAACGCCAGGCCGCTGAAGATCTGCTGCAAGGGTTGACGCAGCTGCGTCTTCCAGCTGGCGCGCAAGCTGTGCTCCTGCAACTGGGCAAACAACGGCACCACCTGGTCGAGCCAGCCCTGCCACTGGGCGCGCACGTCGGCCAGCAAGGCCAGTGCCTGCGCTACCCGGTCTTCGAGCAGCTCGGCAACCGAAACCGCGTCGGCGTCGTCCTGGCGTCCCAACGGCAAATTGCCCTGCTCGAAAAATGCGCGCAGCGCGTCGCACAGCGCCAGCTTGTTACGCAGGCTCAGCTCGATGTTGATGCGCTCGATGCCGTCGGTGTACTCGGCCATGCGCGCAAGCGGAATGACCACGTCTTCGTTGATCTTGAAGGCGTTGGTGTGGCGGCTGATGGCCGGGCCCATCAACTGGATGAGCCAGAACTTCTTGCGCGCCTCGGGGCTGATGGCGATGAACCCTTCGCCGTGACGCGTATTGGCCATGCGCGCCACCTCGCTGGTGACACGCGCCACAGCGTCGGCGTCGTCACCGGCAATGTCGCCAAACAGCACCATCTTGGGGACACCGCCATTGGCCGCGCCCTTCTTGCTTTTGGTCGCGTAGCCCACCGCTTTCAGGTAGCGGTCGTCCAGATGCTCCAGACCGGCCAGAACGACACCGCTGCGCTTGCTCTCGGCGAACATGTAGTCCTTGATGTCGACAATGCTCGGCACCGCGTCTTTGGCGTTGCCAAAAAACTCCAGGCACACCGTGCGCGTGTGCGCCGGCATCTTGTGCACCACCCAGCGGGCGCTGGTGATTAGGCCGTCGCAGCCTTCTTTCTGGACGCCCGGCAGGCCGGCGAGGAACTTGTCAGTGACGTCCTTGCCCAGACCCTCTTTGCGGAAGGTTTTGCCGGGAATATCCAGCCGCTCGCTACGCACCGGCGTCTTGCCGTCGGCCGCAAAGTAGCGTAGTTCGAAACTGGCCACGTCAACGTCGTGAATCTTGCCCAGGTTGTGGTTCAGACGCGTGACCTCCAGCCACTGCGCCTGTGGCGTGACCATGCGCCAGCTGGCCAGGTTGTCCAGCGCCGTGCCCCACAGCACCGCCTTCTTGCCGCCGGCGTTCATGGCGATGTTGCCGCCGACGCACGACGCCTCGGCGCTGGTCGGGTCGACGGCGAAGACGTAGCCGGCGCGCTCGGCGGCCTGCGACACGCGGTTCGTCACCACGCCGGCTTCGCTCCAGACGGTGGCGACTTCGCGCTCGAGACCGGGCAACTTGACCATTTCCACCTCGGTCATGGCCTCGAGCTTTTCGGTGTTGATGACGACGCTCTTCCAGGTCAGCGGAATGGCCCCGCCGGTGTAGCCCGTGCCGCCGCCACGCGGGATGATCGTCAGGCCCAGCTCGATGCAGCCCTTGACCAGGTGCGCCAGCTCGGCCTCTGAGTCGGGCGTCAGCACCACAAACGGGTATTCCACACGCCAGTCGGTCGCGTCGGTCACGTGGCTCACGCGCGACAGGCCGTCAAACTTGATGTTGTCGCGCCCGGTCAGCCGGGCCAGCACTTTCTGCGCCTTGCGCCGCAGTCGGGCGGTCTCGACAAAATGCTCGTCAAAAGCCTGCACGGCGGCGCCGGCGGCGTCGAGCAGCTGGCCCACCAGCGCGTCACGCAACGCATCGTCGGCTGGCTTGCGGCGTTTTTGAATCTCAGCCAGACGATGCTGCAGCGCTTGTACCAAAAGCACGCGGCGCTTCGGATTATCTAGCAGATCGTCTTGCAGATAGGGGTTGCGCTGGACCACCCAGATGTCGCCCAGAACCTCGTACAACATGCGCGCCGAGCGGCCGGTGCGACGCTCTTCACGCAACTGGTTGAGCCAATCCCAGGCGCTGGCGCCCAACAACCGAATGACGATCTCACGGTCAGAAAACGACGTGTAGTTGTACGGAATTTCACGGATGCGGTCCGGCTCTGACGGCAGGCTGGCGTCGGCGGGCAACAAATGATGGAGAGCGGTGGGAGCGTTCATGGATGGTGCGATGGCGGCCAAAACGGCGTTTTGACGCCCTGTCACCGACCCGATTTGGCTGGGCACGCGATGTTACCGCAGCGCAGCATGACCCTGTCACCCGTGCGGGCACGCCGTGCCCTGCGCCGCAAGACACAGCGAACAGCCAGGTCAATCAGGCAAAACGGTCAGCGCCGCCGATCCAGTGTCGTACTTGCTGAAGTATTCAGCCAGCTTTTCAAACGTTGCCGTCTCGGCGATGCCGGAGGGCTGATCAGACGTGGACACTTCCTTTGAAAACATGGCACCCAGCATCAGCTTGAAAGGATTGACGTGAACCGGTTGTGCGGAAAAAAAAGCTTTCTCGTTGGCCTTGATCGTTTTGATATCGCTTGTTTGGTATATCGCCGAATTAACGACATCCAGAACGAACTCGGTACAGTTCTGACGCCCCAAGGTAAATGGATTCGCGATGACCGAATATTGTGGTTCATGCAAGGCCTGATAAGCGGGTGAGGTAATGGTTTGCAGCAGGCGCGCTTGCAACTCTGGCGATGGGACGATGATGCCGGCCTCCAACTGCGCGACACCGGCAAAAAAATCTACCGGGAAGTCCTGCACCAGTTCACTAACGTCGGGCCGATCCTCTTTTTGGTAGAGGTTGTAAATTGAGTAGCCTGGTAACTTTCTACCATCCGCCGTTGTAATCTGCGAATAAACGGCAAACGCGACATGGGTGAAATGCATGCCTTCTGGCAACTCCGACAGCGGCCGACCCATGCGGGCAAGGATAGCGACGCGAGCCCCCTTGGACGCAAGCGTACGCTCGACTTTTTTTGCAAAACTAATGACCTGCTCGGGCTTGAAATGAATCTCCTCACTGGCCTGAGAGCTACCTGCGCTGAAACCGGCAGCAGCCTGCGTGTTCAGGCTGATCAAACCAGCCAACACGAATACCGATATACGCCAAATGATCGCCATTTTGGAACTCCGCAAACAGTGGATTAGAGATTGGTACCTTTGGGTTTGAGTGCCTCTTTCGGTGACACCACAGTGATGGCTTCGTCCGTAACCTCCAGCGGCGTACCAATCGGCACCGCGGCGGCACGCATGGAATCCTGTCCAACTGCAACGCTTGCACCCGCAACCGATCCCGTCACCGCGCCGGAAGCCATCAGCGGCACCGCAACTGCTGCAGATGTTACTTGGCCAGAAGCAACAATGCTGTGGGCAGCGCTGGCGCTGGCGTTGCCGCTCGCCTGCGCGCCATGTTTCACCGCCTGTCCAGCCTGAGCCGCTGGTTGGGACCATGCCGATGCACAAAAAAGCGTACAAATTGAAACCAAAACTACGGTTGTGGGCTTAAGCGACATTTACGACTCCTGTGAAACTTAGGGTTTGGCCACGCGCAACATTTTGACTGGAATGCACCGCATCGGCAACTCTCTCTGCGATCTGCTCCGGCAGTGTGATTCAAACAGATGCGAAGGACATCACGCGCACAAAGATAGTGCTCGCCGCGTGATGAATTAGCCGGGTGATGCGCATTGATGCGCTTCCTCCGCCCACCCGTTGAACCCGGCACGGCGACCGGTTTTAGACGAAGGCCGCCGGGACTAGGGTTCAACTCCGAAGAACGTCCAGCGCTGTGGCTGGCTGAATCACCCCCGCAAAGCTCAATCACCGGGCACTTGCCGAAAACCCTGATGTGCTGACAGCAAAAGTCAGCGTCTAATCAGCCATCGGCAGTTTGACTGTTTTGTGTCATATCCCGTCACATGCCATCGCTAATCGGCACCTTTTAACCGTTTAAGGAGTTCCCATGAAGTTCAGACTTGCTGCAGCCGTTGTTGCATCGACGCTCGCGTTGTCGGCACAAGCCGTCACCGAAATCCAGTGGTGGCACTCGATGACCGCCGTCAACGGTGAATGGGTCAACGACCTAGCCAAGGATTTCAACGCCAGTCAGTCCGATTACAAAATCATCCCCACTTACAAAGGCAAGTACGACGAATCGATGACCGCCGCCGTGGCCGCTTTCCGCGCTGGCAACGCACCGCACATCCTGCAGGTGTTTGAAGTGGGCACCGCGACCATGATGGCCAGCAAGGGTGCTCTTGTTTGACGAGCCCTTGAGCAACCTGGACGCCAAGCTGCGCGCGCAGACGCGGCTGGAAATCCAAAAACTGCACCGCGAGCTCGGCATCACCTCGCTGTTTGTCACCCACGACCAGGTCGAAGCGATGACGCTGGCGCAGCGCATGATGGTGATGAACGCCGGGGTGATGGAACAGTTCGGCACGCCGGAAGAGGTCTACAACCGTCCGGCGACGACCTTCGTTGCCAGCTTCATGGGCTCGCCGCCGATGAATCTGCTCAGCGACGCGCCGGGCGCGCCGGCGGACACCCTTGTCGGCGTTCGCCCGGAGCATCTGGACATCACCCCCAGCGGTTGGCGCTTGCGCGTCGAGGCGGTAGAAATGCTCGGCGCCGAGCGACTGATCTACGGACGCTGGACGCACGGCCAAGCCAACGAGCTGGTCATCGTGCGCACCGAAGAGTCGCACGCCGCACCGCACCCCGGCGACTTGTTGTGCGTGACGCCGCGCGCGCATCGCTTGCACTACTTTGACCGCAGCACGGGTCAACGCCAGGACGTCGAGCCATGAAGACTACTTACGCCAATTGGCCCTACCCGCGCTGGATTGCCCACCGCGGCGCCGGCAAACTCGCCCCCGAGAACACCCTGGCAGCGATGCGCACCGGCGCGGCCCACGGTTACCGTATGTTCGAGTGTGACGTCAAGCTCAGCGCCGACGGCGTGCCCTTCTTGCTGCACGACGACACGCTCGAGCGCACCAGCAACGCCGCCGAGGCCCTGGGCGTGGGCTTGAGTTACGTCGCCGGTGAACACCCCTGGGGCACGCTGAGCTTGCTGGACGCCGGCAGCTGGCACTCCAGCGCCTTCGCTGGCGAGCCGATTCCGACGTTTGAGGCAGTCGCCCGTTACTGCCGCGCCAACGACCTGCTGCTCAACGTCGAGATCAAGCCGACCACCGGCACCGAGTACCACACCGGCCAGGTGGTGGCCAAACACGCCGCGCGCCTGTGGCACGACGCCAGCACGCCACCGCTGCTGACGTCGTTTGCCGTGCCGGCCCTCGAGGGCGCCCAGCAGGCGCAGCCCAAGCTGCCGCGCGGTCTGTTGCTGGAGACCTGGTGCAGCGGCTGGCTGGAGACGGCGCTGCGCCTGGGTTGTGTTGCCGTCGTCGCCGATCACACCCTATGGGACCGCGCCAGCGTCGAGCGCGCCACCGGCGCCGGCCTGCGCACGCTAAGCTACACCGTCAACGACGCAGCCCAGGCGCAGCGACTGCTGGAGCTGGGCACCGACGGCATCATCACCGACCGTGTCGATTTGTTTTCAGCGGCGTGACAACAGCCACTGCGCACTGGCTGCCACCAGCACCAGCGCCAGATAGGTGAGCATCTTGCCATCGCGCCCAAAGACCATCAGGCTGGCCACCAGGACACCGCTCCCAGCTACAAATAAGATAGCTATTTGCTGAGATATCGGCATGGCGCAAGCGCTGTTTTTCATAAAAAAACGGGCACACAAAGGCAGCCATAACGCCAGCCAGAGCGCCGGTGCCAGAAAGTTGAGGGTATGGTTGATCAGCGCAAATATGCCCATGGGTTGGCGATCTCGATATTGGCAAAAAATGATGCAGATCAAAGTTCAGAGCAAGGCCAAAAGGCATCTGATTTTATAATTCAGCCATGGCAGTCTGGGCCTTGGGCATCAATCACAAAACCGCACCGCTCGATTTGCGCGGTCGTTTTGCGTTCGCCATCGAGCAGGTCGCGCCGACGCTCAACGCTTTGCGCGACGCCCTGCCGCACCGGCCCGAAGCGGCGCTCATTTCTACCTGCAACCGTACCGAAATCTACTGCGCCTGCGAGCATCCGCAGCTGCAGCCGACGCTGGACTGGCTGGCCAACAGCGGCGGCGTCGACCCCGAAAAACTACGTCCGCACGCCTATACGCTGCAAGACGGCGTGGCGGCGCAGCACGTGTTTCGCGTCGCCTGCGGGCTCGACTCGATGGTGCTCGGTGAGACGCAAATCCTCGGCCAGATGAAAAACGCCATTCGTGCCGCCGAAGAAGCCGGCGCGCTGGGCAACACCCTGAGCCAACTGTTTCAGCGCTCGTTTGCCGTGGCCAAAGAAGTGCGCAGCTCCACTGAAATCGGCGCCCATTCGATCAGCATGGCCGCCGCGGCAGTGCGCCTGGCCGGGCAACTGTTTGAAGACCTCAGCGAAGTCAAAATTTTGTTCGTTGGCGCCGGCGAAATGATCGACCTGTGCGCCACCCACTTTGCCGCCAAGAACCCCAAGAGCATCGCCATCGCCAACCGCACGCTGGCCAACGGCGAAGAGTTGGCCAGCCGCTTTGGCGGCGAGGTGATGCATTTGTCAGACATGCCCGACCGGCTGCACGAGTTTGACGCGGTGGTCAGTTGCACCGCCAGCACCTTGCCGCTGATCGGCTTGGGCGCCGTGGAGCGGGCGCTGAAAAAGCGCCGGCGCCGACCGATGTTCATGGTCGACCTGGCCGTGCCGCGCGACATCGAGATCGAGGTCAAAGATCTGGAAGACGTCTACCTGTACACCGTCGACGACCTGGCCGGCGTGGTGCAGACGGCGCAGGCCAACCGCCAGGCAGCGGTGGCGCAGGCCGAGGCGATCGTCGACGCCGGCGTGCAGAGCTTTTTGCACTGGGTGGCGCAGCGCAGCACCGTGCCCTTGATCCAACAGCTCAACGCGCAGGCCGACGAGTGGCGTGCGGCAGAGATCGCCCGCGCCCGCAAACTGCTGGCCAAGGGACAGGACGTCGACTCGGTGCTGGAAGCCTTGTCACGCGGCCTGACACAAAAAATGCTGCACGGCACGCTGGCCGAACTGCGCGGTGGCGACGCCGCTGCGCGCGAGCGCGCCAGCCACGCGGTGCAACACTTTTTTCTGCGCAAAGAGCGTTAGCTGCGCTCGCCTTGACGTCAAGCGCAAGCCAGTTCCAGCGCGCGCCGATGTGCGGTTCAGGGTGATGGGTCACCGGCCGCATTAGCAACCGTCAGGTCACCCGCAGCCGGTCCTTCCCCTTTATTGTTCGAGCCCATGAAACCCTTTCTCCGCCAGCAACTCGCCCGATATGCCGACCGCCTGGGCGAGCTGGAATTTTTACTGTCGCGCCCGGACATCATGAGCGACATGGAACAGTTCCTGAAACTCTCGCGCGAACACACCGACGTGGCCGCGGTGGCCGGACGCTGGCTGCGTTACCAGCAACGCGAGGCCGACCTGGCTACCGCCCAGGAAATGCTCAAGGATGGCGCTGACGACGCCGACCTGGCCACCATGGCGCAGGAAGAAATCGAAGCGGCCAACGCCGAACTCGCCCAACTGGCGGCCGAGTTGCAGCGCATGCTGCTGCCGAAAGACCCCGACGACGTGCGTCCGGCGTTTGTCGAAATCCGCGCCGGCACCGGCGGCGACGAGTCCGCCCTGTTTGCCGCCGACCTGGCGCGCATGTACCTGCGCTTTGCCGACCGCAAAGGCTGGAAGCACGACATCGTGAGCGAATCAGCCAGCGAACTCGGCGGCTACAAGGAAGTGGTGCTGCGCATCGAAGGCTCCGCTGGTGACAGCGCCAGCGGTGTCTACGGTGCGCTCAAATTCGAATCCGGCGGCCACCGGGTGCAGCGCGTGCCCGTCACCGAGACGCAGGGGCGAATTCACACCAGCGCCGCCACCGTGGCCGTACTGGCCGAGCCCGACGAAGCCGAGGCGATCAAAATCAACCCGGCCGATTTGCGCATCGATACCTACCGCGCCAGCGGCGCCGGCGGTCAGCACATCAACAAGACCGACTCGGCCGTGCGCATCACCCACCTGCCCACCGGCATCGTCGCCGAATGTCAGGACGGACGCAGCCAGCACAGCAACAAGGCGCAGGCGCTGCGCGTGCTGACCGCGCGCATCCAGGAAAAGGACCGTAGCGAACGCGCGGCACGCGACGCCGCCGAGCGCAAGAGCCTGGTGGGCAGCGGCGACCGCAGCGACCGCATCCGTACCTACAACTTTCCGCAAGGCCGCCTCACCGACCACCGCATCAACCTGACGCTGTACAAGCTGCTGGCGATCATGGACGGCGACCTCGACGACGTAGTCGGCGCGTTGCAGGCGCACGAAGCAGCCACCCAGTTGGCGGCGCTTGAGCTGAACGCCTGATTGAGTCAATTTATTACTAGCAAAATTGGCCTCTATCGCTTGTAAATAAAGCGCTATTAGCTATTTATTTCGAAGCATCCATGACGCATCTTCTGACCGTCACCGTCGCCAGTACCTTGCACGCGCTGCAGGCGCTGGGGCTTGAGCGCCTGGACGCGCAGTTGCTGCTGTTGCACGTGCTGGGCCGCGCACCGACCGAGCGCGGCTGGCTGCTGGCGCACGACAGCGAGCCGCTCGATGACGCACCCGCAGCGAAAGTGCAGGCGTTGGCGCAGCGCCGTCTGGCTGGCGAGCCGCTGGCCTATCTCACCGGTCACCAAGCGTTTTTTGGGCTGGACCTGTGCGTCGACGCGCGCGTGCTGGTGCCGCGCCCCGACACCGAGACGCTGGTCGACTGGGCGCTGGCGTTGGCGCGCGACGGCCAGCGCGTGCTCGACCTGGGTACCGGCAGCGGTGCCATCGCCCTGGCGCTCAAAGCCAGCCAGCCGGCGCTGCAAGTGCACGCGCTCGATCGCAGCACCGACGCACTGGACGTGGCGCAGGCCAACGCGCAGCGCCTGCGGCTCGACGTCCGCTTCCATCGCGGCTGCTGGTTTGACGGCATAGGCGCCCTGGACGAAACATCGACGCGCTTTGATATCGTCGTCGCCAACCCGCCCTACATCGCCGCGGGCGATGCGCATTTGCCGGCGCTGCGCCATGAGCCGGCGCAGGCGCTGTGCAGCGGTGTCGACGGGCTCGACGACATCCGCACCATCGTCGCCAGCGCCCCTGGCCACCTGACGCGCGACGGCTGGCTGCTGCTGGAACACGGTTACGACCAAGCGCCCACCGTGCGCGACATGTTGCACCGGCGCGGTTTTACGCAGGTGCAGTCACGCCGCGATCTGGCCGGCATCGTGCGCTGCAGCGGCGGACAATGGCCTGCCAACGCCGGAGACAACCTTAACCCCGCGCAGCACCGCACCCGCCACACCGCAGCCGGCGGAGCCAAGACCGGCTCCTCCTGATTTTTTGCCTACGCACCATGCCCACTTCCGACCGCACCGAGCAACGCCTGACCGACCTGGAAATCAAGGCCAGCTTTGCCGAAGACCTGTTCGATCAGCTCGATCGCATCGTCATCGCCCAGCAGGAGCAGATCGACCGCCTGATGCGCGAAGTACGCTACCTGCGCGAGCGCGAACCGGCCGACGGTGCACCCACCCTGCGCAACCTGCGCGACGACTTGCCGCCGCACTATTGAGGCGCGCCGTGCAAGGCGGACGGCAACGGTGCGCCACCGAGTACCCGTGGCAGGGCCAGGGTTTTGGCGCAGCGCCCGACCGGCTTGATGAAATAATCCAGCCTGTTTTTACCTTTGGAATTCTCAAAAATGAGTGACGTACAACAACGCATCGACGACTTGGTCAAACACAACGACATCCTGCTGTTCATGAAAGGCACCGCCAGCTTTCCGCAGTGCGGCTTTTCTGGGCGCGCGGTACAAATTCTGAAAGCCTGCGGTGTCGACGCCAAGGCGATCAAAACGGTCAACGTGCTGGAAGACGACGAAATCCGCGCCGGCATCAAGGACTACAGCAACTGGCCGACGATTCCGCAGTTTTACCTCAAGGGTGAATTCATCGGCGGCTCCGACATCATGATGGAGATGTACGAGAGCGGCGAACTGCAAACGTTGTTGGGCAAGGCCGACGCCTGATCGCCCCTCAAACCAAAGATGCGCGCATCACCCCACCGGGTGGTGCCACGCCCGTTGCGCCCGAAACACCGCGTCCGGGTACGCGGCCTTGCCGCGTGAGCCGTTGTAGCGCCCCAGCGCCATGAACAGATTGCCGTTTTCACGGTCGAGGTAATGGCGCAGGATGACGCAGCCAAAGCGCAGATTCGTTTGCATGTGAAACAGCTTGGACGCGTCACCGTCGCCGATCACGCGCGTCCAGAACGGCATGACTTGCATATAGCCGCGCGCGCCGACGATGCTGACGGCGTACTTGCGGAAGTTGCTCTCGACCTGGATCAGACCCAGCACCAAGGACACGTCCAACCCGGCGCGCCTGGCTTCGTACCAGACGGTCTGCAGAAATTCCTTGCGCGTCGACCAATCGGGTTTTTTGGGCTTGAGACGTTGGCTCATCGCGCCGAGCCAGCGCAGATACCCCAGCCGCGATTCGGTATCGGCAAAGTCGGGCACCGGCGGCGCCTGGTTGGCAATGGCCGAGCTCAGCGCTGTGCGCACCGCGTCGATCAGCGGCTCTTCGACCTGCGCGCCAGCCCTGGCTTGCTCCGATAAAAAGAGCTGTCCGCACCCGATTAATAAGGGCGGGAGCGCGAGAACATCACATAAAAAATTGCGCCTGCGCAAGGTCATCTGAACATAATCAGCCGGTGCATCGCAGGACGTTTCAGGCTTTGAGTTTGGCCAGCAACTGCGCCACGATATCGGTAACCGGCACGGCACTGGCGGCCGCGTCACGGCGATGCTGGTATTCCACATGGCCTTCTTTCAGGGCGCGCTCGCCGACGTTGACGCGGTGCGGCACGCCGATGAGTTCCCAGTCGGCGAACATCGCGCCCGGCCGCTCGCCACGGTCGTCCAGAATGACGTCAACACCAGCGGCCAGCAGCTCGGCATAAAGCCGCTCGGAAGTCGCTTTGACGTCGGCCGAGCGTTCGGCGTTGATCGGGCAGATCACCACGGCAAACGGCGCCAGCGCGTCGGGCCAGATGATGCCGCGTTCGTCGTGGTTTTGTTCGATGGCTGCGGCGGGCAAGCGGGTGATGCCAATGCCGTAGCAGCCCATTTCCATCAACTGGGGTTTGCCGTT
>JBBIGT010000036.1:0-18080 GCA_037447395.1 Comamonadaceae bacterium
GCAAATTTGAAGGTCCAATGACCATGCGCCGCGGCCTGGCCAAGTCAAAAAACATGATCTCGATCCGCATCCTGCAGGTAGTTGGCACGCAGAACGCCCAGGACTGGGCCGTGCGCTTCGGCTTTGACGCTGACAAGCATCCGCCGTACCTGACGATGGCGCTGGGTGCCGGATCGGTCACACCGATGCAGATGGCCACCGCCTACAGCGTGTTCGCCAACGGCGGCTACCGCGTCAACCCGTGGGTGATCAGCAAAGTGACCGACCAACGCGGCAAAGTTCTGGCGCAAACGCCGGAACCGCTGCTCGACGAGTCGCTGCGCGTCATTGATGCGCGAAATGCCTTCGTCATGGACAGTCTGCTGCAAGAGGTCACCCGCACCGGCACCGCCGCGTCAGCGCAAGCGACGCTCAGGCGGCCTGACCTGTTTGGCAAAACCGGCACGACTAACGACTCGATGGACGCCTGGTTCGCCGGCTTTCAGCCGTCGCTGGCGGCGATTACCTGGATCGGCTACGACACACCGCGCAAGTTGGGTAGCCGGGAAACCGGTGGCGGCCTGAGCCTGCCGATCTGGATCGAATTCATGTCGCACGCGCTGGCCGGCGTGCCGGTGGCAGAGATCGGCGTTCCGGCGGGTGTGGTCAACATCGACGGCGAGTGGTTTTTCGACGAGTACACCCGCAGCAGCGGCATCACCACGCTGGGAACCGAGAGCGCCAGTCAAACGCCACAGGTCATTCCCATGCCCTACGACGAAGAGAAAAAACGGATTTTTGACTTGTTCAAGAATTGAACGACAAGGCACAACCGGCCTGCGCGCTGGCGCAGCGTGACAAGGCGGCAAAAAACTCGCCACTACCCTTGCTGTCCATCCACTGCTTGCCATCAAATTGATAGTGAAATCCGCCAGCTTTAGCGGCCATCCAGACTTCGTGCAGGGGTTTCTGCAAGTTGATGACGATCTGGCTGCGGTTGGCGAAAACCAAAGTCACCATGCCACCGCTGCGCTGGTTGTCGATGTCGGCGTCGGTGGCCTCATTAAGGCGGTCACACGCGGCTTCGATGGCCTTGAGCAGGCTCTCGGCCTGGCTCATGAATTCAGGGTCTGTCATTACAATTTCGCGATGCTGTTGATGCGACAAATTCTATTGCGCGCCGTTGTCCTTGGCGTTGGCGCGGTCACTTTGAGCGCCTGCGGGCAAGCCGGCGCGCTGTACCTGCCCAGCGGCGCCGCCGCGGCGCAGCGCGCCACCCTGCCACAATCGCTGCGGCCCGACGACAGTTCGGCGACACCCGCAGCGGCCGCGTCGACACCACAAGCGCATTAGCAACTGGCCAAGCACAACGCGTCACTGGCCGCCGCGCCAAGCACGCAGTGCCCGCCAGCCCAGCAATACCGACAGAATCACCGCATAGACCGCGACCTCGTTGACGTCATTCTTGGCCGCGCGCATCCAGAAAAAATGCAGCAAGGCCAAGGCTGCGACGCCATAAACGCAGCGATGCAAGCGCCGCCAGTGCTTGCCGCCAAGCCAGCGCACGGCGGCGTCGAACGACGTCAGCGCCAGCAGGCTCAGCAGCAGCCAGGCGATAACTCCGACCAGAATGAACGGCCGCTTCGCAATGTCTTTGAGCACATCGGTCCAGACAAAACCCATGTCAAACCAGGCGTAGCTCAGGGCGTGCAACAGTGCGTAGAAATAGACAAACAGGCCAACCATGCGACGCAGTGGCGCCAACCACGGCAGGTGCAAGCCCTGGCGCACGGGGGTGATCAGCAACACCAGACACAAGGTGCGCAGCGTCCAGTCGCCCGTGGCCCGCACCAGTGCCTGCGCCGGGTTGGCGCCCAACTGGTCGCGCAGCGTCAGTGTCACCAGCCACAGCAACGGCGTCAGAAGCAACACAAAGACCGCCGGCTTGAGTAACCGGCGCCAGGGCGCGCGGTGGTCGACCGCTGGTGTCGCGCGCTGCGCCGGCGCAACCGCGGCCGTCGACATCAGCGCCATCAGAAATACGTCGTCAGATCCATGCCGGCGTAGAGCTGCCCGACCTGCGCCGCGTAGCCATTGAACAACAGCGTTTTGCGCTTTTTGGCGAACAGGCCGTCTTCACCGATGCGTCGCTCGCTGGATTGGCTCCAGCGCGGGTGATCAACCCCCGGATTGACGTTGGAATAAAAGCCGTATTCCCGCGGTGCGGCCTTGTTCCAGGCGGTGCGCGGCTGTTGCTCGGTAAAACGAATCTTGACCAAACTCTTGCCACTCTTGAAGCCATACTTCCAGGGCACAATCAGGCGTAGCGGCGCGCCGCTCTGGTTGGGCAGCACCTCGCCGTACATACCAAAGGCCAGCAAGGTCAGCGGGTGCATCGCCTCGTCCAGACGCAAGCCCTCGACGTACGGCCAATCGAGCACGCGCGACGCCACCCCCGGCATCACTTTGGCGTCGGCCAGCGTGACAAACTCGACATACTTGGCGCTACCCAGGGGCTCGACCCGCTTGATGAGCGTCGACAGCGAATAGCCCACCCACGGGATCACCATCGACCAGCCCTCGACGCAGCGCAAGCGATAAATTCGCTCCTCCATCGCGCCCAGTTTGAGCAAGTCCTCCAGTCCAAAGCGTCCCGGCTTTTTGACCAAGCCTTCGACCTCCACCGACCACGGGCGCGTCTTGAGCGCACCGGCATAACGCGCCGGGTCGGCCTTGTCGGTGCCGAATTCGTAAAAATTGTTGTAGCTGCTGGCGTCTTTGTAGTCGGTGATCTTTTCCATGCTCAGCGCACCCGCCACCAAGGAGCGCGCACCCGCCAGGGGCGCGTTGCGCCCAGGCGGCTGACCGGCCTGCGCCACGCGTCGCGCGCGGCCCATGAGGTCAACGACGCGCCTGCAGCGCCAGCGGCTAGGTAGCGCAGCAGATCACGGCGCGCACGGTAGAGCGGCGCCGGCGTGATCTCGCTGGGCACGCCATGGTCAAAACCGCAAGAAGAGTTGTGAATCAGCATGATCGACCCCAGGATGTGTAACCATTGGTCGCGCAAGCATAGTGGTTCTTACAGGCGGCGTTGAGCGGCCTGACCGATAACCGTCGTCGACGTCGGGAAACAAGAAAGGGCAGGTTGCCTGACACAACCTGCCCTTTCTTGAAAGTATGAACCTCAGTGCAGTCCGGCGATGTAGTCGGCCAGCGCGCGAATTTCGCGATCGTTGAGCTTGGCCGCCACCTGCGTCATCTGCACGCTGTTTTTGCGCACACCGTCACGGAACGCCGTCAATTGTGCGACCGCGTAATCGGCGTGCTGACCGCTCAGGCGCGGGTATTGCGCAGGAATGCCCGCGCCGTTGGGGCTGTGGCAGCCGGCACACGCCGGAATCTGCCGGTCGGCAATGCCACCGCGGTAGATTTTTTCGCCCAGCAGCACCAGAGTTTTATCTTGGGCGGCGCCCGCCGCAGCCTTCTTGCTGCCCAGCCAGTAAGCAACGTTGACCACGTCAGCATCGCTCAGCGCAGCGGCCATGCCATTCATCACCGCGTTCTCGCGTTTGCCGGCCTTGAATTCAGTGAGTTGCTTGATCAGGTATTGCGGGTGCTGCTGCGCTAACTTGGGGTTAACTGGAATCATCGAGTTGCCCTCAACACCGTGACAGGCGATGCAGACGCCGCTGAAAGTCGCTTCGCCCTTAGCTAAATCCGGCTTGGCAACGGTTTGTGCAACGCCAGGCAGCGCCGTCGCAGCCAGCGCTGCACTAATCATCAGTGAGGAGAGGAGCTTCATGTCTGTACAGTTGAATGAGCGGTTAAATCAGCGGTTCGGTCGGGGCCGCAAAGCCGGTGGATTCTACAATGCCCCACTTCGTGAACACTTTCTTCCATGCCCGCGCCCACCCACCCTGCCACGCTCGCCCACACCAGCGTGACACTGCCCAACCCGCCGGCTGACGCCTCCCCCGCCGTCGCCTTGGGCTGGCTGCATACCGCGCGCTTTCTGACCACCGCGCCGCAGTTGCAGTTTTTGCCGACGCTGGAAGTGCCCGAGATCGCCTTCGTCGGCCGCTCCAACGCCGGCAAATCGACCTGCATCAACACGCTGACGCAGCAAAAGCAACTCGCCTTTGCGTCCAAAAAGCCGGGCCGCACGCAGCACATCAATCTATTTGCGCTCGGTAAACAGGGCACCACCGACGCGGTGTTGGCCGATTTACCCGGCTACGGCTACGCCGCGGTGCCGTTGCAGGACAAGCTGCGTTGGCAGCAGGTCATGGCCAATTACCTGGTGAGGCGCAGCAACCTGCAGGCTGTCGTACTGCTGTGCGACCCGCGCCACGGACTGACTGAGCTCGACAACATCCTGCTCGAGGTGGTGCGCCCGCGGGTCGAAGCCGGGCTGAAGTTTCTGGTGATCCTGACCAAAGCCGACAAACTGACCCGCGCCGAGCAAACCAAGGCGCTGGCCATCACCCGACTGAACGCCGGCGGCGGCGAGGTGCATCTGTTTTCCGCCACCAAGCGCCAGGGTGTCGACGACGTCGCCACCTTGCTCTGGCGCTGGACGCACCCCCAAAAATAAGAGCTGCTTACCATTACGTATAAAGGGCTAGAGCACAATTTTATTCATAGACGTCAGCTTGTCCTGGAGGCCGGTCCTTGAAGCGCTTGTGCACCCAGTAGTACTGCGCCGGCATGGCGTCGACGTAGGTCTGCAGCTGCGCGTTCATGCGCGTCGTGTCAGCCAGCAGGTCGTCGCTGGGAAAGTTGGCCCAGGCCGGCAACACGGTGACGTCATAACCGCTGGCCGTCAGGCGGGTGATCACCGGCACCACCTTGGCGCGACCCAGCCGGGCAAAGCGCGACAGACTGGGTACCGTGGCCGCATCTACCCCGTAAAACGGCACAAAAACCGACTCGTGCGGGCCAAAGTTCATGTCGGGCAGCAGGTACAGCGGCTGGCCGGTGCGCAGCGCCGCGACGATTGGCTTGACGCCATCGACGCGACCAAACAAGCGCCCGGCGCCAAAGCGCTGGCGTCCGCGCAAGATCCAGGCGTCCATCACGGCGTTGGACTGGTCGGTGTAAATGGTCGTGAATTGCCGCGGCAGTTGCTGCGTCAGCGCCGTCCAGCCGGCGTCCAGGCCAACAAAGTGCGGCGCAAACAGTACCACCGGCTGGTCACCGGCCAGTTCGTCAACGGCGCCGCACAGACGCAAGCGCGTGTGCAGGCACGCGGGCGCGGCGTGCCACAGCCAGCCGCGGTCGAGCCACGACTGGGCAAACTTGACAAATACTTCGCGCGTCAAGCGCCGCCGCTGCACGCCAGACAGCGCCGGAAAGCACAGACGCAGGTTGACGTCGACCACGTGCCGGCGCGCCGGCACCGCCCAGTACAACAGCCAACCCAGCGCCGCGCCCAGCGCGCGCAGCCAGGTCAGCGGCAGCCACGCCAAGGCGCGCATCAGGACCAAACTCAAACGACTCAGCATCGAACTTTCAATTTTCTGCGTACCCGTGGGGCCACGTCCATTTTTGACATCAGAGCGATTCGCGCGGCGATTTATAGCGCGCGTAGCCCCACAAATACTGCGTCGGGCAAGCCAGCACCAGCGTCTCCATGGCGCGGTTGATGGCCGTCGCCGCCTGTTGCACATCGGCGGGCAGCGGCGCGTCCATGGGCCGCACATGCACGACAAACCCCCGCCCCCACGGCAGTCGCTCGCCCCACGCCAGCAGCACGGTGGCGCCGGTTTGCGCCACCAGGCGTGCCGACAGCGTCATGGTGTAGGCGTCACGGCCAAAAAACGGCGCCATCACGCCCAGGCCCCGCGGCGGCACCTGGTCGGGCAACAAGCCGACGGCCGCCCCGTCTTTCAGCGCCTTCAACAGAAGCTTCACGCCGACCAGCGTCGTTGGCGCCGCCTGTAAGCCGGGCCCCGTGCGCGCCGTCGCCACCACCTCGCGCAGCCAGCGCTGCCGCGCAGGCCGAAACAGCACCGTGATTGGCTTGACCTGACCAAACGCCTGCGCGTACGCCCGCGCCGCCACCTCAAAGCAGCCCAGATGCGGTGTCAAAAACACGATGCCACGGCCCAGATTCAGCGCCGCCTGCACCTGCTCGCGACCGTCCCAGAACAGCGGTACCGGCCGGCCCAGCCACAAGCGCGGCAACTCGGTCACCAGCTTGCCCGCCTCGCCCACCGAGCGGCGCCAGAGGCGCGGTGCCACGCCGGCCTGCGCGGCGTTGGCGCGCAGCCGGCGCCGATACAGCGGTGACAGCGCGTAGGTCAGCCAGCCCAACAGCCAGCCCAGCCCCTGCAGCAGCGCCAGGGGCAAGACAGACATCAGTTTGAACAGGGTGATCATCGGCTGGGATAAACTAGGCGCGTCGCTGAGTTACGGAACTACTTGCAGGGCGACACGCACAACGGCGGCTTTTTCGGTTCGCCATTGTGCCCTGTCAATGCAACGACAGATCTGCTAAAGCGTTCGCTGAAAGCTCCCGAAAGCCCAGGCAACGCCCAACGGTTGTCAACTTTTATCAGGAGCTTTTTTTCATCATGGCCAACAATTTTCTCTTCACTTCCGAATCGGTCTCTGAAGGCCACCCCGACAAGGTGGCGGACCAGATCTCTGACGCCATCCTCGACGCCATCTTCACCGAAGATCCGCGCTCGCGCGTCGCCGCCGAGACGCTGTGCAACACCGGGCTGGTGGTACTGGCCGGTGAGATCACCACCAACGCCCACGTCGACTACATCCAGGTGGCCCGCAACACGCTCAAGCGCATCGGCTACGACAACACCGACTTCGGCATCGACCACAAAGGCTGCGCCGTGCTGGTCGCCTACGACAAGCAAAGCAACGACATCGCCCAGGGCGTCGACCATGCCTCAGACGACCACCTCAACACCGGCGCCGGTGACCAGGGGCTGATGTTTGGCTACGCCTGCGACGAAACGCCTGACCTGATGCCCGCGCCCATCTATTACGCGCACCGCCTGGTCGAGCGCCAGGCGCAGTTGCGCAAGGACGGCCGCCTGCCCTTCTTGCGCCCCGACGCCAAGAGCCAGGTGACCATGCGCTACGTCGACGGCAAGCCGCACGGCATCGACACGGTCGTGCTCTCCAGCCAGCACGCGCCTGAGATGAGCCTGGGCAACCGCATGACCGACGCCTTTTATGAAGCCGTGCGCGAAGAGATCATCAAGCCGGTGCTGCCCAAAGAGTGGCTCACCAATGACACCAAGTACCTGATCAACCCGACCGGCCGCTTTGTCGTCGGTGGCCCGCAAGGCGACTGCGGCCTGACCGGGCGCAAGATCATCGTTGACACCTACGGCGGCGCCTGCCCGCACGGCGGCGGCGCCTTCAGCGGCAAAGACCCGAGCAAGGTCGACCGCTCGGCCGCTTACGCCACGCGCTACGTCGCCAAGAACGTCGTCGCCGCCGGCCTGGCGCGCCAATGCCAAGTGCAGGTGGCCTACGCCATCGGTGTGGCCAAGCCGATGAACGTGACGGTTTACACCGAGGGCACTGGTGTCATCCCAGACGAGCAAATTGCCAAACTGGTGATCGAGCACTTCGACCTGCGCCCCAAGGGCATCATCCAGATGCTCGACCTGCTGCGCCCGATCTACGAAAAGACCGCGGCCTATGGCCACTTCGGCCGCAACGAGCCAGAGTTCACCTGGGAACGCACCGACCGCGCCGCCACGCTGCGCGCTGCCGCCGGACTGTCCTGATCAAGGCCGGCCAGGCGCCGGCCGCCACACCACACCGCATGAAGCTGCAGACACAACGCTGGATCGACCGCTGGGTAGGCCAGCTGCTGTGCGCCGGAGTGTCCTGGTGGGCGCGCCTGTTTGCGGCGCCGCGCAGCACGCCCATGCCCGCGCAGCCGCAGCACATCCTGGTCGTTTTGCTGTCCGAGATGGGCAGCGTGGTGCTGGCCGGCCCGATGTTTGCCGCGCTGCGTCAGCGCTACCCCAGCGCCGCCATTCACGTGCTGCAGCTGAAAAAAAATCAGGAGGTTGCGCGCCTGCTGGGCTTGGCCCGACCGGAACATCTGCACGCCCTCGACGACAGCGCCGGCCTGGGCCTGTTGGCCGACATCTGGCGCGTCAGCCGCGCCCTGCGCGCCTTGCCGCTTGACGCGGTGATCGACTGCGAGCTGTTCTCGCGCATCAGCAGCCTGATGAGCTACTTCAGCGGTGCGCCGCGGCGCGTCGGCTTCACGCCGCACACCCAGGAGGGCCTGTACCGCGGCAGCTACCTCAACCGCGCCATCCCCTACAACCCCTACCAGCACATCAGCCTGCAGTTCTTGAGCCTGGTCGACGCGCTCGACGACGCGTCGATGCCGCGCAACAAGGCCGCACCGGTCCGTACGCTGCCCAGCGTCCCCGGCTTGTCGGTCGCCTTTGACGCCGACGCACTGCGCACCTATCGGCAACAACTGCACGCCGATCACCCGGCGCTGGCCGGCACCAAGGTGGCGCTGCTTTATGCCGGCGGCGGCCTGCTGCCCGAGCGCGCCTGGCCGGCCGAACATTACGCGGCGCTGGCGCGCGGCCTGTGCAGCGCCGGGCACGCGGTCGGCCTGATCGGCCTGCGCGACGACGCCGCCTTGGCGCAGCAGCTGCGCGCCGAAGTGGCCAGCGAGCGCTGTGTCGACCTCACCGGTTACACACGCAGCATCCGCGAACTGCTGATGTTGTTTCATGCCGCCGATCTGCTCGTCACCAACGACGGCGGACCCGGTCACTTTGCCAGCCTGACGCCGATTCGCACGATGGTGTTCTTTGGCCCGGAAACCGGTCGCCTGTATGGCCCGCTGGGGCCGCGCGCCACGGTGTTCGAAGCCGGCGTGGCTTGCTCGCCGTGTTTGTCGGCGTACAACCACCGATTGACTTTTTGCGATGGCGACAATCAATGTCTAAAACGGATAAATCCGTTACCAGTACTGCGTGAAGCGCTATTATTTTTGAATCAACATGAAAACCCGGGTGCAGCCTGATCGGGCCCCGTTGGTGGCGCGACTGATCGACTGGCTCAGCGGCTTTCGCTACATCAAGTTCGGCCTCGTCGGCGCCAGCGGTACGGTCGTCAACATGGCGGTACTGACCCTGGCCCAGGAAGTGTTGTTTGCCGCCATCGCCGACCCGCGCCAGCGGCTGTACGCGTCGCTGGCGCTGGCCATCGCCGTGGCCACCGTCAACAACTTTACCTGGAACCGGCTGTGGACCTGGGCCGACCGCGTCAAGACGGCGTGCGCGCAGCACCTGGTACAAGACCGTCCCCCGCTGTCGCTGCTGGTGGGGCAGTTGGGCCGCTACGCGCTGGCGTCGTGGCTGGGCATTGCCCTGCAATACGGGCTGACACTGTGGCTGGCGCAGCATCTGCACTACCTGGTTGCCAACGTCATCGCCATCGTCATTGCCAGCATCAGCAACTACCTGGCCAACGACTACTGGACCTTTGGCCAGCGTGCGCCAAAATAAGCCATGCACGCTGCGTCCGCGCCGTCTTTGCCGTCAACTGATTTGCCCGACACCCGCCGCTGGCCGTGGCTGGCCTTGCTGGTGCTGGCCGTCGCCGTCTATTTGCTGGGCCTGGACGGTCAATACGTGCCAAGCAACGGCGACGAGTTGGTCTACAGCCACATCGCCCGCCTGACCGCGGCCAGCGGCCAGTGGCTACCGCTGGTCTCCGAGCTGGCGCACATGCGCAACACCAAGCCACCGCTGCTGTTCTGGCAGGCCATGGTGGCCAGCGGCTGGGGCCAGCACTGGACGATGGCGGCACTGCGCGCGCCCAGCGTGCTCTACACGCTGCTGACGGCCGGGGCCATCGGGCTGATCCTGCGCCGCTACAGCGGCCACGTGCGCACCGGTTTGCTGGGCGCAGCCCTTTATCTGGCTTTCTTTTGCACCTTTCGCTTTGGCCGCACCTACCTGACCAGCGCCCCCGAGACCTTCTGGCTGGGCCTGCCGATGTTCTGGTTGTTGTGGCAAGCCGCCGGGCCCCGTGTCCAGGCGTCACCGGCGCGCCCACCGATGGCCGGCTGGCTGGCACACCTGGGCTTCGGCCTGGCGCTGGGCCTGGGGCTGGCCTACAAATCGTTTGCCTTGATCGCCCCGGCCGCCGCGGTGCTGTGGTGCGCCCAGATCGCCGGCGTGAAGCCGCTCGACACGCGTGGCCTGCTGCGTACCAGCGCCAAAGTGGCTTTGAGCGCCAGCGTCGCGCTGGCCATTTTTGCCTTGTGGTTCGTCCTCGACCCCGACCCCGCAGCGGTCTGGCAGGAATTTGTCGTTGCCGAAAACGCCGGCAAGATGAACAACAGCGCCGGCTACTGGCATACCGCGCTGGCTGGTGGCGGCTTCAGCGTCTGGGCGCAGGCGCTGGGTTACGTGCAAAACGCCGGGCTGCTGGCCTTCGTCGTGCTCGGCCTGATGGTCGTCGGCATCATGGCTCTGTGGCGCCGTTGGCACGCACCCAAACTCGACCTTGCGCTACCAACGCTGCAGCGCCTGTTACTCATCTGGCTGGGCGTGTGGCTGCTGGTGTTCCTGTTGCCCAGCCAGCGCTCGGCGCGCTATTTGATTGCCGCCATGCCGGCACTGGCGCTGCTGCTGCCGCTGTACTGGCAACGCGTGGCGCGCGGCTGGTTCGACGCCTCGCTGCTGCTGGGCGGCGTCTTTGTCGCCGTGCTGGCGCGCATCGCCTGGTCGGCGCACGTGCTGGGCATCGGCAGCACGGCTGACTTGATCTGGACAGAAACGGTGGCGGCGCTGGCCGGGTTGCTGCTGATCTGGGGCCTGTGCCAAGCCGCCTGGACGCGCTGGTGCACGGTGGCCGTCTGTCTGGGCGTTTACGCCGTGTTTGGCTTGACGACAGCGCCGCTCAACGGCGCTTGGGGACACTACAACGCAACGCTGCAAGCCGGCGTGCAGCGCCAGCGCATCGCCGTTCCCAGCAGTTTCAACGGCCAGTTCGAGCGCTTCGAATTTTTGCTGCCCGGCAACCGTTTTGCCGCTTACGACGGCGACGCGCGAGCGAATTTCAGCGCCAGCGACAACGCCGAAGAACTGCAACGCTTGCTGCGCGACCACGACGCCGTGGTCTGGCTGCAAACCCCCGCCGAGGCGGACCAACCGTTGTGCCGACCGGCTTGCACGGTGCTTGGCCAACGTTGGGAAGTCAAAGGCCGCCACCAGAGCGGTGAGATCACCCTGGCCAACCTGCTGTATCCGCAGCAATGGCTGTTCCGCCGCGAGTGGCTACTGACGCGCACGCCGCAGTAGCGCGTGCAGCCCGCGCCACTGCAAAATCAGCCACAGCCACGGGTCCAGCACGGCGTCCCACAGGTTGCCGCTGGGCCAGCGCGTCGCCACAAACAGCAACAGCACGCAAGCCAGCAGGTGCAAGGGCCAGCGCGACCCGGTTGGTGTGACCGCCCACAGCAGCGCCAGCGTCCCGCCCACCAGCGCCAGCGCGTCCGGGCCAAAACCCCAGGCGTACACCGACAGCGGCCAGACGCCCAGCGTATCGGCCAGCAAGATCCAGCCCAACGCGATTGCCAGCAGCCACAACAGCCGCGGCGGCGTCGACAGCGCTGCGGGTCGGGGCGACAGCCCGCGCGGCTGCCGCGCCTGCCACCACATCCACAGGGCACAGCATAAGGCGCTGGTCAGGCTCGGCGCCTGAAAGGCCAGGCCCAGCCAATACGTCGGCGACGCCGCTCCAGGCCACAGCGACCATCCCAACACCAGCAGCGCACCCAAGGCCCGGGCGCGCACCGGCAAGGTGTGGCCCAGATTCACCCAAAGCGCCGCCAGGACGACCGCCCAACTGAGCGCCGCGCCCCCACGCGCCACGGCCAGACTGGGCAGCAGCGGCGCAGCGTCCAGCACGTCAAGCCACGGCATATTGATCATGGCGCACGCTCGAAGCGTTGCCAGGCAATGCGCCGACGCTGCTCGGTGTAGCTGACCCACAGGGCACCGTCGGCCCAGGCCAGCGCCGGGTACGAGAACTCTTGCGTCCCCGTGCCTTGCGCCAGTCCTTGCAACAGCGACCACTGCACGCCGTCACCTGACGCACTCAGGTCGAGCACGTTGCGCGCATGCGCCGAGCTGTTGTGCGCCAACCAATACTGCCCGGGCGCCCCTGCCAATGCGGCCACCGCTGCGTCCGGGTTGGTCAGCGCCAGGTCGGGCAAATCGTGCCAGCTAACGCCGCCGTCGGTACTCTGCACCGCGGCAATACGGCCATCGGGGCGCTGGTCACGCAGCAAAGCCAGCCAATGCGGCGCCTGCACGGCCAGCAAGGTCGGCTGCAACAGATGGGCGCGGGTCGTCAAGCGAGTCTGCGTCAACAGGCGGCCCTGGGCGTCAAAACGCAACGCCGCCGGCCATTTGCGCCCCAGTTCAAAGTGCACTGGCAGCACCATGCCACCGTCACTCAACGGCAGGGGCGTGTTGCGCACCAAAAAACTGGTATTGAATAGCCACGACAGCGGCAACACACGGACCACGTCAAAACGCAGCGTGGCCAGGACGGCGTCACCCGGTGCCTGGCGCAGTTGCACGATGCGACTGGCGGCCCAGCCGCCCAGGCCGGTGGCGACCACAAACAGCTGTACCCGGCCGTCGCCATCCAGCCAGGCCACCGGGTTGCCCAGGCGGCGCACGGCAAAACCAAGCTGCCGGCCCAGCGACTGGCGGTCGACCACCCAGCGAGCTGGCGTCCATTGTTGCGTCGCCCGCTCGAAGCCCGACAGGGCGATGCCGACGTCCGCCGCACTTTCCTTGGCGCCGGCAAACCAGAAGGCCAGCAATGCGTATGGCGCGCCGGGCGGCAGCGTCAGCAAGCTGCTGGCGTGCGCCGCGGGCACGCCTTCGGGCATCGGAATCTGCCCGGTGGCGGCCCGACGCAATGCGGCGGCCTGCGCTGGCGCAGGCGTTGCCGCGGGCCAAGTGGCGCGTGCCGGCGCTGGTGGCGGCCGGCGCTGCAAGTGGTCGGCGATGAGCAAGGCCACAAGCAGCAGCAACGCCAGCAGCGCCCGCCACCAAGGCAGGCGACCGGGTAATAAGTGAAGAGGAGTCATCAAGGGCGGCGCCAAACAATCGCGCCAATCTTACCGGCGGCGCGCGCCGTCACCGCCAGCTGCCGACCGACCCAGCCGGCTCAGTGCAAATACTGCGGGGCGGCGTTGGCGCCAGCGTCAAAGTGCGCCAGCCAGGGCTCGGCCAGGTAGCGAATCTGCGCGTCGTTGTTGAGGATACGCTGCATGATGCGCGTCTTCTCGACGCGGTGTTCAGGCGCCAGTTGCTCAACGTGGGCCCGTACACGCAGCTGTTCAATCAGCACCGCGCAAGCACCCTCAAAGCGCACCACCTGCTCCCAGTCTTCGGCTTTGGCGGCGGCCAGCATGCGTGCGCTGCTGTCTTCGATGGCTTTGTAATAGTCGATGAGTTGTTGCGACATGGTTCAGGCTCCCATCATCGACAGGCTGGCATAGTTGATCGTTGCGCGACGCGCCGACGACGTCGTGCGCGGCGCCACGGGCACCGGTTCTTGCGTCGGTGTCAGCGCAGCTACCGCAGTCGCCTTGGGCGTCTGGCCAATCTCTTTCCAGCCTTGCGCCACCGGTTCGATCAGCCGGCGAACCTCTTGCAACAGGTCGTCGTCGTTGCGCGCGTTGGCCAGCATCAGGCGCTTGACGCAATAGTCGTACAGGGCGCCCAGGTTGCTGGCCAATTCACCACCGTCAACGGTGTCGAGCCCGGTCATCAGGCCCTCTTGCAGGATGCGCAGCGCTTTGGCAATGGCGTTGCACTTGGCGGCCACGTCACCGCGCGCCAAGGCGCCACGGGCGCTGGCCAGCGACTCGAGCAAGCCATCAAACAGCAAGCTGACGATCTGGTACTGGTCGATCGTGTGCATGCTGGTCTCGACGTTGATACGCTGATAGGCGGATGCGGCTTGCGGCTTATGGGTGGTGAACATGACGGATTTTCTGGTTGGACTGCACAAACGTTCATCCAATTTATCGGCGCCGGCGCATCAAACTAAAGGACGCAAAACAGCCGGTTTTCAAGCGGTATTCTTGTTCCAAAGCGTCACTTGTTGCGCCACGTACGCGTTCAGTGCGTTGAGGCTGGAAATCTTGGCGTCAAGCGCGCTATAGCGTGCGTTCAGCGAGGTCTCGAGCTTGTCGGCCCTGTCGGTCACCCGCTGCTGGTCTTTGCCATTGCGCTCAAGTAGCCGCTTCAGGCTGTCGTCCTTGTTGCTAAAGAAACCATCGCTCGACAGCAGCGACGTCGCCAGCGCCTTCACCTGCACCGCCACGCCACTGGCCGCGCCGCTGCCGGTGGCGCGAAACAGCTGGCTCAACTCGTTCATGTTGCCCATGGCGGCGTCAAGCTTGGCCGAGTCGACCGCCAAATCGCCACCGCGTTGCAAGGTGATACCGACGTCGGCCAGGCGGCCAAATTTGGCCGATCCGGTGGTCAGCGACTGAATGGCGTTGCGCAAACTGTTTTGCAAGGTGATGGTGGTGCTGTCGCCCTGCAGCAGCCCGGCACCCTTGGTTGCCGGGTCGTACTTGGTCGCCTCACTGAGCAATTGATTGATGTCGTTGTATGCCTTGACGAACGCGTCGATGTTGCTGCGCACCGTTGACGTATCTTGCGCGATACCGATCTCAACCGGCGCAGTGGTCACCTTCAGCGCCTTGAAGGTGACGCCAGAAATGGTGCTGGCAAAGGTGTTGGTCGCCGAGGTGACGGCGATACCGTTGACGGTGGCCGCGGCGTTGGCCGCCGCTTGCGTGGTGATGGGGTCTTCGGTGGTCGTGATGCCGGTCAGCGCGTCGGTGGTCGAGGTGCCAACGACCAGCCGCGACAAACCGGCGCGGTCTGCCGCGTTGCCGTCGGCATCGCTGGTGACCGCCAGGCTGAACGCCGCATCGACGCCGGTCGCTGCGCTGCGCAGCAGCAGGCGGTCGCCGCTCGCGTCGGTCAGCACGGTGGCGGTGACGCCGGCGTTGGCCCCGTTAATGCTGCTGGCAATGTTGGCCACCGTGTCGGTGGCCAGCACGGTGATATCAACCGGCGTGCCGGTGCCGATGGTCAGACTCAAAGTACCGGCGCCCAACGCCGAGCTGGTCGGGATGGCCGCCGACGCGGTCGACTTGGCTTGTGCCAAGGTCTGCACGGCGACGCCGAACGACGTTGGCTGCGTGCCACCAATGGCGCTGACGCTGACCGCCGTGCTGTCCGACGAGGTGGCGCTGACGGCGTTCCAGCCAGTGACGCTGGCCAGGCTCGTCGCCGCGTCGGACAAGGCCGAAACCAGCGACTTGATTTGCCCAAAGGCGGAAATCTTGGTCTGTACCGTGGCGGCCTGCAACTTCAGGTTGTCCAGTGGTTTTTTTTCAAGGGCCACCAACTGCGAGACGATGCTCTTGATGTCCAGCCCGCTGCCAATGCCTGGAGACGAAATGGTTGCCATGATGAACTCCTGTAAAACCGGGTCGTTTGGCCCTGCCGCGAGACCGCTGCGCATTATGCAAGCCGGGTTTGTCCGGCGTAAACCAAAAAAGCGGACAAAACCCGGTCAGATCGTCCGACTTGCGCAGACAACTCGGCGCGGTTGCGGCGCGCTCCTGCTTTTGCTTTATCGACCCCCGGCGCCAAAACTTGAAAAAGCGGCGGCAGACCCAGGCCTGCCGCCGCTTTCCGTTTACGTGGTCAAAGCCAATGGCCCTGACCTTCTTCCCTGCGAATTACCGCAACAGCGCCAGGATGCCTTGCGGCAGCTGGTTGGCCTGCGCCACCATGGCGGTGCCAGCCTGTTGCAGAATCTGTGCCCGGCTCAGGTTGGCCGTCTCCATGGCAAAGTCGGCATCCTGGATGCGGCTGCGCGAGGCCGACAGGTTTTCAGAGGTGATCTGCAGGTTGCCGATGGACGTCTCAAAGCGTGACTGCAGCGCGCCGAGCTTGGCGCGTTCGCCGTTGATGAATGCCAGCGCCGAGTCGACCGTCTTCAGCGCATTGGTGGCGTTGCTGAAAGTGGTGATGTCCAGGTTGGCCACCGCTTGCAGCGCTGAGCCGCCGGTGGTCAGCTGCGTGCTCGCCGAAGTCACGGTAAATGATTTCTCCGAGTCCAGGGTAATGAAGCCGCCCGTGGTGGTGAGGTCGGCAACCGCGTCGGCCGTCAGCGTCACCGCCGCACCGGTGGCCGCACCAGCGGCGTTGTAGGCGGTCACCGTCACATTGCCGGCGTTGGCCGTGGTGGTGTCATTGACCTTGATGTCTTTGCCCGTGGCGTTGTTCAGAATCACCTGCGAGCCGTCGGCGCTGAGCGAGGCAACGATGCCGGTCTTGGCCGACTGGTCGTTGATGGCCGATACCGCCGCGGCAAACTTGTCGACGCCGGTGGTGGCCGTCAGGGTAAACGACACCGCCACCGCCGAGGTGTTGTCGCCGATCAGGTTCAGCGTGTACGAACCGGCCGTGGCCATACCGCCCAGGCGGGCTTCGGTGCGCGCCGTGGCCGTTACGCCAGTGCTGGCCTTGACAGCGTTGATCTGGTCGGCCGTGCCTTTGGCCGAGTCATTGGCCACGGTGGTGATACTGGCAGTACCCAAGAAGCCGCTGATCGACACCGCACCGGCTGTCACGCCGTTGGTCGCCGCAGTCTGTGCGCCGGCCGTATTGGCGCCGTTTACCGCGGTGTTCTGGTTGTTGCCGTAAACAGCGGTGCGCAGGTTGCCGGTGGCCGCCACAATGGTCTGGTTGGCGTTGGCGCCGACCTGGAACTGCTGCGTGCCAAAGGTGCCGTCGAGCAGCTTCTGGCCGTTGAACTCGGTGGTTTGCGAAACACGGTCGAGTTCGGCGACCAGTTGACCCACTTCAGCCTGCAGCGCTTGGCGGTCGCTGGCACTGTTCGAGGCGTTGGCCGACTGCACCGCCAACTCGCGCACCCGCTGCAGAATGTTGCTGGAAGCTTGCATGGCGCCTTCTGCCGTTTGCGCCAGCGAAATGCCGTCGTTGGCGTTGCGCGCGGCCTGATTCAAACCGCGAATCTGGCTGGTGAAGCGCTCAGAGATCGCCAGCCCGGCGGCGTCGTCTTTGGCGCTGTTGATGCGCAGACCCGACGACAGACGTTGGATCGACGTGCCCAGTGACGACTGGTTGGCCGACAAATTGCGCTGCGCGGTCAGCGAGCTGATGTTGGTATTGATGGTGGAAGCCATTGCGTATCTCCATAAAAAAAGTAGCACTGCGGCCAGGGCAAGCCGCAGCAACGGACTGTTGGCTTGGGTGAAGGTGGAAACAATTGTGGAGAGGCCGCGTGCAGCGTATTGACCGGAAAAAACGTCAAAAAACCATTTTGTTTCATCGATTGGCTCTAAAGTTTTTCTGTCAACGCCCGAAAACCACCTTAACGGGTTTCATTTGGGGCTCGCCGTCTGAAGCGGATTGAAGACCGCAGCAGGCAAGGTCGCCAGGCTTGAACTGGCAAAAAGGTCGGTGGCAACACCGGGTTCAGTCGGTTTCACAGGAGCATTCAAATGGCATCAAACATCAACACCAACATCAATTCGCTGACCGCACAGCGCAATTTGGGCGCCAGCGCCAGCTCGCTATCGACGTCCATTCAGCGGCTGTCGTCGGGTCTGCGCATCAACAGCGCCAAAGACGACGCCGCCGGGCTGGCGATCTCTGAGCGCTTCACCAGCCAGATTCGCGGTTTGAATCAAGCGGTGCGCAACGCCAACGACGGCATTTCGCTGGCGCAAACCGCTGAAGGCGCGCTGAAAGCGTCTGGCGACATCTTGCAACGGGTGCGCGAGTTGGCGGTGCAGTCGTCCAACGCCTCGAACAGTGCCAGCGACCGCCAAGCGCTGCAGGCTGAAGTGGGTCAACTGGTCGCCGAACTCGACCGTATTTCGCAAACCACCGAGTTCAACGGCCAGAAGCTGCTCGACGGCACCTTTGGCACGCAGCAGTTCCAGGTCGGCGCCAACGCCAACCAGACCATTGTGGCGGCCACCGGCAACCTGCGCACCGCTG
>JBBIGT010000037.1:0-17738 GCA_037447395.1 Comamonadaceae bacterium
AGCAAGGTCGCCACCGACGCGACCACCACCCTGATCGTGCCAAGCAACATGACCGAGGTGTCTACGCTCATCGCCTCGGCGATGAAAATGGTGCAGGCACAGAAATAGCTCATCTAAAACCGCGAGCGCACCAGGCGAAAAAAGCCCCTTGGCGTCACCGGCTAGCCGGTCGATTAAAGTATTGATGGCCCGGGCATAGGCTTAGGCTGATTCAGAGGCCACATCTCTTCATTGAGGTGTGGCTTCCCTATTTGGGGATTCCCTCAAAATACAGGATGTCTTCCAGCGCAATGGGTGCTTTGGCCAGCCCCAACCGCATCGCAGGGGTCTTCTTGTCGTCTCCGGGCTTGCAGTAGTTGTAGAAGACCCTGAATATTTCTAGAGTGCGCGCCAAGCTTGCCGGGTTATACGCGCTGTACCCGTACCAGGTGCGTCGGGCAGCGCTGGCCGTAACCAGGGAACGCTCGGCCACGGAAAGCCGTCGACGCGCTTGCATAAAGAACCGGTCTATCGAGTGCAGGCTGGCCTTCAGGTAAAGCCGCGCCTGGTGGTCTTCATCGTAATCACCCAGGTTTGTCAGCCAGGAAACAAGTTTTGCCGGCTCACTCATATTGGGAACGGGGTGCGCAAACCAGATGTCCCCGTATTTCCCAAGCTGTCTGGGGTGAGTCATTTCCTCTTTCATCAGCAAGAGGTTTATCTCGGCAGGACTGAGCTCAGGGTGCGCGGCGGACGCTTCAGCATGTCGACATTTGGCCCGATTCACTGCCACTTCTTTTTGGGTCACCGTGGAGTCTTTCATGACGGATACAAACCAGCCATCTGCGGTTCGTTGCTTAATCCGTTCGGCAAAAGCACCTAGAAATGCGGCACGCATGCCCACGTCCTGGTCCATGAAGACCCGCACCTTCTCTGCGTTTTGTAGCAAAGTGGCCAGTAAGTGGAAGTGCCCATGCATCGTGTACTGTTCTTTGACTTGCACGCCGTTACCAGGGAGCTTCACGTCGGAGTCCACGTCCTCGGTCTCGATGTCTTCTCGGGCCTGGGCTTGCTCGTAATTCCCCGTGACGTCTTGCTGCAGCCCTTCCTCAAAGTCCGCGGTTTTGTGCTTTTTGCTCGCGGATTTCCGGGACTTGGCGAGCACGACGGCTGTTTCGTGGTCAGTGGATAGCCAGACTCGTGCGTACTTTCGATAGGCTTCATACTCTGTGAGGTCACCATTGGCCGTAGCGTCCCGCTCTACAAAGGCAGCATCAAGGCTTTCATCAAAGTTCAGGTGGAAGCCAAAGACGTATCCCGAATTGAGGTCTGCGCTCCCGATAGCAGCCAGTGACACGTTGCGCCTGTCTTTGCGGTTGGACCAGTTGACGGTATGTATCTGCCGGTCCACGGCCACGTACATTGGCGGCAGAGGCATGCCTTGTGTCAGTTGCTGCTCTCGACTCCCGGCGAAAGCCATGCACTGGCGATGTATGAGCTCAATCTTCCCCAAGATGCTGGAAGTGGTCAACCCCGTGATTTCTGCGATGCGCTTTAGGGGCACCTTGTTCATGTGCAAGGCGAACACGTCTCGGTTCTTGTGCGGTTTTCGCTGACGGGCGGACGGGGCCGCAGTGCCAGCAAAGGTCTTACGGCATGCGTTGCAGCGCCACTTTGGGGTGCCGGAAGGCGTTTTTCCGTTGCGCACGTAAAAGCCGGGAGTGGTCACGGGGACTGTGTGGCTGGTACAGCTTTGGTGAGGGCAGCAGGGCGCCCGAGAGTCAAAGATATGGGCTGAGAGCCTTCCCAGCTCTTGGGCAATGGCTTCGTTGCTGCGCAACGGGTTCTTACTGCCGCAGAGTCCACAAACCATTCGGATGTTGGACCTAGAGTCCCCGTTTCGGATGTAGTCGCCCGCCTGAGAGCTTGTTCCCTTGGGCCTACGCACGCGATTGAGGGTCTCAGGCACCCCAAACGCCTCGCATTTGATGTTTTTGCAGAAGTTGACCTGCACCCCGGAGAAGGGCTCTGGGAACCGGTAACCTGCAGAAGAAATCTTCGACAGAAAAATGCCCTCTGAACTGTTGTAGCTCAGAGGGCATTCTAAGGAATCAAGCCAAATCTATCAATACTTTAATCGACCGGCTAGGCAGTACACCGACGGGCTTTCTTTTTAGTGGCGGAGCAGGCGGGATTCGAACCCGCGGTAGGTTTTACCCTACGCACGCTTTCCAGGCGTGTGACTTAAACCACTCATCCACCGCTCCGAAGCGCGGCATTCTAACTGAGCGCTTGCGCGGATCGCCCCAGCCGAGCGTTGTTGGGAAACAAAAAGGCCGCCCGAAGGCGGCCTCTCACAATGTGCGAATCCAGTCAGACTGAAATCAGACGGGAGATTTCTTGCCGCCCTTGTAGGTCGACAAGGTCATCGCCGGATTGTGAATTTCGCCGGTCGGCTCAAACTTGATGTTGGCTGTCACACCTTTGAGGTTGGACTCGATGATTTTCGACGTGTAAACCTTGGGATCGGTCGAGTTGGCTCGCTTCATGGCGTCAACCAGCAGGAAGGTTGCGTCATAGGTGTACGGGCTGTAAATCTGGAACTGGCCAGGATACTTGGCGTCGTACTTGGCCTTCCAGGCCGTGCCACCGGGCATCTTGGCAATCGAAGCACCACCTTCAGCACAGACAACGCCGTCGAGCGTCTTGGCCCCAGCCGCGATCTTGATCAGTTCGTTGGTGCAAATGCCGTCGCCGCCAAAATATTTCACATTGGTCAGGCCGAGCTGATCCATCTGACGCAGCATGGCGCCGGCTTGCGCGTCCATGCCACCATAGAACACGGCGTCCGGCTTCTTGGCCTTGATGGCGGTCAGAATGGCCATAAAGTCAGTGGCCTTGTCGGTCGTGAACTGTTGGTCTACGATTTCAATGCCGTTGGTCTTGGCGACTTTGGCAAAGACTTCAGCAACACCTTGACCATAGGCCGTACGGTCGTCGATCACGGCGATCTTCTTCAGCTTCAGAGTCTTGGCAGCGTAATCAGCCAGTCCTGCGCCCAAAGCGTTGTCGTTGGCAATGATGCGGAACGTCGTCTTGTAACCCGGCTTGGTCAGGTTCGGGTTGGTGGCCGCACCGGTGACCATCGGGATACCGCAGTTGTTGTAAATCTTGGAAGCTGGAATGGTCGTGCCCGAATTCAGGTGACCGACCACGCCAGCCACCTTGGCGTCGCACAGTTTTTGTGCAACAGCGGTGCCCTGTTTCGGGTCAGCGGCATCATCTTCAGCGGCGATTTCAAACTTGATGGTCTTGCCGCCAATGACGATTTTTTGTGCGTTCAGGTCTTCGATGGCCATGCGCACGCCGTTTTCATTGTCCTTGCCATAGTGGGCTTGCGAGCCAGACATTGGCGCCACGTGGCCAATCTTGACAACGACTTCCTCGGCAACAGCGTAGCCCGCTGCAACGGCAACCGCGGCTGCAACCGTCAACTTCAATTTCATTTGCATAAGTACTCCTGGTTAATAAAAGGTGTGAATTGAAAAATTCAGCGCCCCGAACGATACAGCAAATAACGCGCCAATTCTGTCGATGAACGACGTCACCGCTCAGTAAAAACCCTAGGGCTTGCGCGCGTCCAGGCAACGACTCAGCGTCTGACGAATCATCCCGTCCAGCTCACCATGCAAACGCCGGGCCAGATCGTCCATCGACGGGGTCACCAGCGTATTGATAAGGCGTTCAGTTTCTTCTTGCAAACGTTGTTCGAGCAGCGGCCGAAGCTGGCGCTGCACTTCGTCGATCAGCGCGCGCTCATCACGCTGCGAAACATGCGCCGGCGTACCCAGCGTCGTCGGATCCACCACTTCGGTCAAGGTCGGAATAAAACGCGGTACTTCGCGTAGCGGCTCGTTCATGCCGCGCCTTTGCTGGCGACGTCAAAGCGCTCAAGTTGGAAACCGGCCGCGGCATAACGCCGCCAGCGCTGCCGCGCCGCCTGGCGACTGGGTTCGTCGGAACCAACGATCTCGATGACCCGTGCGAAGCTTGAAAAATTGGTGGGAACCGCGTCGCTTAGATTGACCAACACATCGGCCGCATGTGTCGACGAAACATCGGCCGTCAAAACGATCGGCGAACGAGTTTGCACGGCCACGCTGGCGTTGGCGTCACAGTGCGGCACAAAGCTGATCGGCGACAGTTGCCACAAGGACTGATCGAAACGCGCCAGATCGTCCTGCGGCAAAAGTACGAGCAAACGCGCCCGCTGATTGACGGCCTTGCGCGCCAGGCGGCAGCCGTAATCAAAGCGGTCGCCAACGTTGAAATGAAAAGCAATGTGCGTCACTTGGTCTCGCCCGCGCATGCCGCCAGCGACAACAGGTACTCGAGCAGCAAGCCCACGGGCCGCCCTGTTGCGCCCTTGGCGGCGCCGGACTTCCACGCCGTCCCGGCAATGTCCAAGTGCGCCCAGGGTTGTTTGCCGGCAAAGCGCTGTAGGAATTTGGCCGCCGAAACCGCGCCACCGGCACGACCGGCCACGTTAGCGACGTCGGCGAATCTGGTTTTCAGGCCGTCGGCATAGTCGTCGTCCAATGGCATCGGCCAGCACAAATCGTGCGCCGTATTGCCCGCGCTGAACAAGGCCGTCGACAGGCTGTGGTCGGTGCTGAAGCAGCCGCTGCGCACGCCCCCCAGGGCAACGACGCAGGCACCGGTCAGGGTCGCGATGTCGATCACTGCCCGAGGCTTGAAACGCTGGGCATAGGTCAGCGCGTCGCACAGCACCAACCGCCCTTCGGCGTCGGTGTTGAGAACTTCAATGGTCTGACCACTCATGCTGGTGACCACGTCGCCGGGTTTGACCGACTTGCCGCTGGGCAGGTTCTCGCACGACGGAATCAGCCCGACGACGTTGATCTTGGGTTGCAGCTGCGCCAACGCGCTGAACACACCTAAAACGCTGGCCGCACCGCACATGTCAAACTTCATCTCGTCCATCTCGGCGGCGGGCTTGATCGAAATGCCACCGCTGTCGAAGGTGATGCCTTTGCCAACCAGCACCACCGGCGCATCGGACTTGGCGGCGCCAACATAGCGCAAAACGATAAAGCGCAATGGTTCGTCCGAACCACGGGCCACCGCCTGAAAGGCACCCATGCCCAATTGGGCCACCTCTTTCGGGCCCAGCACCTGGCACTGAATGCGTGGCCGCTTGGCCAGCGCCCGCGCCGCCTGCGCCAGTTGTGTCGGCGTGGCAAGGTTGGCCGGTCGGTTGCCCCATTCCTTGGCCAGTTCAACGCCGCCGATCGCCGCCACCGTCCGCTCAAAAGTGCGTTGCATGGCCGGATTCACTACGCTGCAAACCGTCACATCAAGAAGTGAGCGAGCCTCAGGCTTTGACTTGGTGCTCGTAAAAACATAACTCGCGTCAGCCAATGCAGTCAACGCAGCGCGCAAGGTTTGCCCCGTCGACTCGCGCAACAGGGTCAGTGTCAAGCGCTGCGGCTTGAACGCCTTGAGACGCTTGATCGCTTCAACCACCGTCTGCTGGACGTCCTTGACAGCGCCGTCGCCAATGTGCGCCAGTAACAGATGGGTGCAAGAAAACCCTGTCGGCCGGTACAGCGACAACAAGGTGCCCGATTTGCCCCGAAAATCCCCCTCTCTCATCGCCTGTGCAATGCACGTGGACAGCGGATCGTGCGCCGGCTTGAAATGGCTGTCGACAAGCACCAACAAGATTTCGGTTTTGTCGCTGGACAGCGACGGTAAATTCAGGGCTTTGAGGTGAAAGTTCATAATCAACGAATCAAATTTTGCAGCGATGTTATTCCATTCGTCCGTCCGAAAAGAACTCGCCCGCAGCTTCGGCGCGGTGCTGGTGGTGCTGGTCACCGTCGTCATGACGATGACCTTGATCCGCACGCTCGGACAAGCGTCACGCGGCAATTTCAACCCGACTGACGTCACGCAGATCATGGGCTATACGGTGTTGGCGTACATGCCGACGCTGCTGTCGCTGAGTCTTTTTATCGCGGTGATATCGACGCTGTCGCGGATGTACCGTGACAGTGAGATGGTCATCTGGTTCTGCAGCGGCAAAGGTCCGTCGTCGCTGTTACGGCCGTTGCTGCGTTTCGCCTGGCCGATTTTTTTGGTGATTGGCTTGCTGGCGTTGTTGGTTTTGCCGTGGAGCAATCAGCGCATCGAAGACCTGAAAACGCAGTACGAGAATCGTGGCGATCTGCAGCGTATCGAGCCCGGCCAGTTCCAGGAGTCGGCTGACGGCACGCGGGTCTTTTTTGTCGAGAAGAACGCTGCAGGGCAAGCCAACGGCGCCAATGTCTTTATCGCTTCCACCGAGCGCGGCAAAGAGACGGTGACCTCGGCGCGCAGCGGGCGCATCGACCCGTTGCCGCAGGGGCAGTTTCTGATGCTCGAAAACGGCCAGCGCCTGGAGCGGGTGCTTGGCACCACCGACATCAAATTGAGTGAGTTCGCCGAATATGGCACCCATGTTGGCGACAACACGCAAACGCTGGCATCAACCATCCCGGTCAACACGCTACCCACCTTGGCCCTGTTCAGACAGCCCGACCTGACGCGTTGGGGTGAGCTGTCGTGGCGCCTGGGGCTGCTGCTGGCGGCGGTCAATTTTGTGGTCATCGGCATTGGCGTGTCCAACGTCAATCCGCGGCTCAACAAAAGCATCAATCTGGTGTTCGCGATGTTCACCTTCGTGGCCTATTTCAACCTGTTGAACCTTGGGCAAAACTGGATCGCATCGGGCCAGGTGTCGCTGCTGGCGTATTTACTGGCTTTGCACGGTGGCGCATTTGTACTGGCGGTGCTGTGGCTGGCCAAAAGACACAACAATTGGACCTGGCGCCGACTGCTGGCTGGCCGCCGATCACCGACACCCACCACCTGAGGCGCACCTTGAAAACCTTTCGTCGTCTGATTTATGCCGAGGTGCTGCGTGCCGTGGCTTTTGTCACCCTGGGCTTTCTGTTGCTGTTTTTCTTCTTTGACTTTGTCGAAGAGGTACAAAGCGTCGCGCGCCACGCGGCCGCCGGCTATCGCCTGGTTCACGCGCTGAGCTACGTTGGCCTGCTGATCCCTAGTCATTTGTACGAGCTGATGCCAATTGCCGTGTTGATTGGCACCATCTTCGTCATGGCCCGGCTGGCGCAAAGCTCCGAATACACCATTTTGCGGACCAGCGGTCTGGACCCCTGGCGGGCGCTACGCACCCTGTTACTGCTGGGCCTGGGTTTTGTCATCTTCACCTTTGCGGTGGGTGATTACGTGGCGCCGGTGGCCGACCGGACGGCGCAGTTGCTCAAGGCCAGGTACACCGGGCGCATCACCGTCGGCCACACCGGCGCCTGGCTCAAGGAGCGCCAAGCGTACAGCACCTACGCCGTCAATGTGGGCCAATTGGCCGCCGACGGTCAGTTGCACGGCGTGCGCATTTTTGAGTTCGACAACCGGGGATCGTTGGCATCGATGACGCAAGCCGAGTCGGCCACCATCCAGAGCGGCGAGGCGTGGACTTTGCAGCAGGTAAGCCGCACTGAATTTGCCGCCACCGACGGTAGCAGCGCACAGATCGCCCGTAGTCAACAAGCCACCATGCGTTGGCCCAATCAGATGACCTCCGAGATGGTTTCTGCCGCCCTGCTCAAACCCGAGCGCATGAACACCGTCGATCTTTTTCAATACATCGAGCATCTGCAGAACAACGCCCAAACGGCGCAGCGCTATGAAATCGAGTTCTGGAAGAAGGTGTTTTATCCGTTGAGCTGCCTGGTGATGGTCGTTTTGGCCTTGCCGTTTGCTTATTTCCACTTCCGCGCTGGCGGTTTGGCAAGCTACGTTTTTAGCGGTGTCATGGCCGGTATCAGCTTTTTTCTGCTCAACAACGTCTTTGGTTACATGGGCAATTTGCAGAACTGGCAGCCCTGGCTGACCGCCGCCCTGCCCGGCCTGATTTATTCAGTGTTGTCGCTGAGTGCCTTTACATGGCTGGTTTTTCGCCACTGAAGCGTCATGCGGGCGATCGTTTTTTTGGCCCACGGTTCGCGCGACGCAGCGTGGCGCAGTTGCGTTGACCATATCGTCCGGCGTACCGGTGAAATTGATGGCACCGTGCGGGTCGATTGCGCCTTTCTTGAGTGGCTGCAACCCGACTTTGCCACCGTGGTCGCTGAGCTGCACGCCCGGGCGGTCACGGACATCGTCGTCGTGCCGCTGTTCCTTGGGTTGGGCAAGCATGCGCGTGAAGACTTGCCCGTATTGATCAAGCGGGCTGTCGCGACCTACCCCGGCATTCGATTCAGCCAACGACCGTCGGTCGGTGAGGAGCCCGAAGTCGTCGACTTGTTGGCGAGAATGGCGCTTTATCCGCGTTGATACTTTTTAGAGCCGCACGATGAATCTGCACCAATTCCGCTTTGTTCAAGAGGCCGTTCGGCGTGACCTGAATCTGACCGAGGCCGCCAAAGCATTGCACACGTCGCAACCCGGCGTGTCCAAGGCCATCATCGAGCTGGAAGACGAATTGGGCATCGAAATTTTTGCCCGCCATGGCAAGCGCCTCAAGCGCATTACCGAGCCGGGGCAGGAGGTCGTCAAAAGCATCAACCTGATCATGCGCGAGGTCGGCAACCTCAAGCGTATTGGAGAGCAGCATTGCCTGGGCGACAGCGGCACCCTGTCGATTGCCACTACGCACACTCAGGCGCGCTACGTGCTGCCCGAGCCCGTCGCCAAGCTGCGCAAGGCGTTTCCCAAGGTCAATGTCAGTCTGCACCAGGGCTCACCCGACCAGGTCGCGCGCATGCTCATCGACGAGGTAGCCGACATTGGCATGGCCACCGAATCAATTGCCTCGTACGACGAGCTGGTCACCCTGCCCTGCTACGAGTGGCAGCACGTGCTGGTGCTGCCGGCCGGTCACCCGTTATGCGCCAAAGAGCACATCACGCTCGAAGACATTGCCACCGAGCCAATCATCACCTACCACCCGTCATACACCGGGCGCACGCGCATCGATCAGGCCTTCGCCACGCGCAAGCTCGAGCTACGCATCGCCCTGGAAGCGATCGACTCCGACGTCATCAAGACTTACGTCCGACTCGGCCTGGGCATTGGCATCGCCGCCGAAATGTCGGTGCGCGACGTGCTCGACGACGGCGTCAAGAGCGATCTGGTCGTGCGTCCGGCGGGTCAGTTGTTTGGCCAAAACGTTGCCCGCGTCGCGTTCAAGCGCGGCGCTTACCTGCGTCAGTTCGTCTTTCAATTTGCCGAAATGCTCAGCAGTCGACTCGACCGCCGCCTGGTCATGCGCGCCATGGAAGGCCACGTCAACGACTACGAGCTGTAGGCACCGTCCACGCCACACACGCCCATGAGCACACCCATTCTGCAGTCGCGCCTGCCCCGCGTCGGTACGACCATTTTTACCGTCATGTCGGCGCTGGCTGCGCAGCATCGCGCCGTCAATCTGGGACAAGGGTTTCCTGATTTCGACGGCGACCCGGCCCTAATCGAAGCCGTCACACGGGCCATGAAAAAGGGCCTGAACCAGTACCCACCGATGGCTGGTGTGGCCGAGCTGCGCGCCGCAGTTGCTCTTAAAATTAAAGCGCTTTATGCCCGCGAATACTCGGCAGATGCCGAAATTACTATCACAGCCGGGGCGACACAGGCGATCCTGACGGCGATTCTGGCGGTGGTTCATCCGGGTGACGAAGTCATCGTCCTGGAACCGTGCTACGACAGCTACGTGCCCAACATCATTCTGGCTGGCGGTCGTGTGGTCCGGGTGCCCCTGCAGCCGGGCACCTTCCGCCCGGATTTCGGGCGCATTGCCGCGGCCATCACGCCACGCACCCGGGCGATCGTCATCAACTCGCCGCACAACCCCAGCGGCACGACCTGGTCGGCCGACGACATGCGCTGCCTGGCGCGCTTGCTTGACAACACCCACATCGTGTTGATCAGCGACGAGGTATACGAACACATGGTTTTTGACGGCCAACAGCATCAGAGTGCCGCGCGCTTTGACGCACTGGCCGAGCGCGCCTTCGTTGTCTCCAGTTTCGGCAAAACGTACCACGTCACCGGCTGGAAGGTGGGCTACGTGGCCGCGCCGCAGGGATTGATGCAAGAATTTCGCAAAGTGCACCAGTTCAACGTCTTTACCGTCAATACGCCGATGCAATACGCCTTGGCAGCGTACATGCAAGACGCCGCGCCGTACCTGGGTCTGAGCGATTTTTATCAACAAAAACGTGATCTGTTCCGCGCCGGACTGGCGCCTACCCGCTTCAAACTGCTGCCTTGCGAAGGCACGTATTTCCAAAGCGTCGACACCCGTGCCATCAATGATCTGAGCGAGGCCGATTTCTGTCACTGGCTGACGACCGAGGTTGGCGTCGCAGCGATTCCGCTGTCAGCGTTCTACGGCGACGCGTTTGACCAGCACACCGTCCGATTCTGTTTTGCCAAGAAAACAGAGACGCTGCAGCTGGCGCTCGACAAGTTACAGAAGCTATGACCGCGCGACCGGGCAAACAGATCTTGCTGGGTGGACCGCAACGGCGCGCCGCCAAACGCCAGGGCACGACCGCGCGACGCAGCCTGTTTGACGATGTGCGACGCTACCAGTCTGAACTGGAAATCCAGAACAAGGCCCTACGCTTCAGTCAGGGCGCCGCCGAAGCCGCCTACGAGCGTTTTGTCACGCTGTTCTCCCACGTGCCGCTGGCGTTGATGGTGGTGGACGAGCGTGGTCAGATCGCGCAGAACAACGCCCGCGCACTGGCCTTGCTCCGGCCGCTGGAAAGCGACCCGCCGCTGACCTACTTTGCGCCGCTGGTTGCAGCCACTGACGCCAGCAAGGTGCACGACGGATTTCTTCAGGCGCTGCACCAGGGCACCGCCGAACTCTCTGAAATCTCGCTGCGCGCCGGCGCCGACCGATGGATCACCGGTGACTTGCACGTCGCACGGCTGGACCATGACGACCAGCGCGGTGTCGAATTCATCTGTGCCATCGTCGATCAAAGCACCTTGCTGATGCAGCGCAGCGCGCTGCAAGCCGGCGCCGACGCCTTGCAACAGCGACATAGCCAGTTGCAGCAAAGCCGCGGCCAACTGGCGGCGATCATCGACGCGTCGCTCGACGCCATCATCGCCACCGACGACGGGCAACGAATCACTGTCTACAACCCGGCCGCGCAGACGCTTTTTGGCTACCCACCCGACCAAGCCCTGGGCAAACCGGTGACGCAGCTGTTGCCCGACCTGGTTGTGGCCCTCGGCCAAGCGCCCACGGGTTCGCCACAGCATCTGGGTGAAATGACGGCGCGCAATTGCCGCGGAGAAGCGGTCTGCGTCGACGTCCGCGTCGCCCTGGAACACCAGGCCAATGGCCGCGTGGCTACCTTGTTCGTGCACGACCTGACAGCAACCAAAGCCAGCGAAGCGCAACACACGGCGCTGGAGGCGCAGTTGCGCGAAGCGCAAAAAATGCAAGCCATTGGCACGCTGGCCGGTGGCATCGCCCACGACTTCAACAACATCATCGGTGCCATTCTGGGCAATCTGACCTTGGCGCAGCAGGACGCGCAACTCAACCCGCAGGCGATGACGAGTTTGCGCGAGATCGAAAAAGCGGGGCGGCGCGCGCGTGATCTGGTGCGGCAGATCCTGACTTTCAGTCGCAACGAGAAGCCGCACCGCGTGCCCTTGTACCTGGCCGACGTGGTCCAGGAGGCGGTGCGCCTGTTCCGCGTCGGCCTGCCACCCAACGTCACGCTGGAGACGGCCACCGACAAAGCGCTGCCGTTGATCATGGCCGACGCCACGCAAATCGAGCAAGTGCTGTTCAACCTGCTGACCAACGCCATGCACGCCATCGGCACGCGCCCGGGCCGCATTCGCGTGGCGCTGACCGTGGACAAGCGTGCGCCCGATGTTGGTAGTTCCACACTTGACAAGGACGTCGTCCTGTCCGTCACCGACACCGGTTGTGGCATCGACGCCGCTTTGCAAGAACGCATCTTTGAGCCCTTTTTCACCACCAAGCCGGTCGGGCAAGGCACCGGTCTGGGGTTGTCGGTGGTGCACGGCATCGTGCAGACGCACGGCGGCCGGGTCGAAGTAGACAGTCAGCCCGGCCGGGGGACGTGTTTCGTGTTGTACTTTCCGCCAACGCCCGTCACCGCTTCGGCTCGGCCGACTGTCGTGCCGACCAGCACCCGCGCGGCCGGTCGGGGCCAGCGCGTGATGGTCGTCGACGACGACGAAACGCAGTTGTTTTTGGTCCGACGGGTGCTCAGCCGCAAAGGCTACCAGGTCTTGGCGTTTTCTGATCCGAAACAGGCTGTGCAACTGTTTGCGCAGGATTCGATGTTCGCCCAGGATCCCAACCAGTGCGACGCCCTGATCACCGACTTCAATATGCCCGGCTTCAGCGGTGTTGACTTGTTGCGTTCGGTACGCAAGCTGCGCCCGGCGCTACCGATGGCCCTGGCGTCTGGCTACATCACGCCGGAAATCGAACGCGACGCGTTGGCCGCTGGCGCTCGGCTACTGATTCATAAACCCAACGACGTCGCCGAGCTATGCGACGCTGTGGCGCGGTTGCTCGAGTTACCGCCCACTTGAAGACCTTACCCCCCGTGGATTTGCCGCTTGTCTACAGTGACGACACGTTCATCGTGCTCGACAAACCCGCGGGGCTGCTGTGCGTTCCCGGGCGCGGACCAGATAAGCAGGACTGTTTAAGCGCTCGGGCGCAACAGGCGTTCCCTGGTGCCTGTATCGTCCATCGGCTCGACATGGCAACATCCGGACTGGTGTTGCTGGCGCGGCACGCGTCAGCGCAACGCGCGCTAAGTCTGGCCTTTGCCAACCGCCAGGTGCACAAACGCTACGAGGCGGTGGTTGACGGCGTGGCGAAAGGCCCAGCCGGTGCCGACACCTGGCAGACCATTGACTTGCCGATTGCCCTGGACTGGCCGCGCCGACCGTTGCGCATCATCGCCGCAGCCAACGGTAAACCCAGCACGACGCGCTGGCGGGTGATGGCAAGCGACGCGGCGTTGGGCCTGAGCCGGCTGGCGCTGGAACCTGTCACCGGTCGCTCACACCAGTTGCGCGTGCATCTGGCGGCGATCGGCCACGCCATCCTGGGCGACGCCTGGTACGCAGCGCCGGCGGTCACAGCGCGCAGCCCTCGGCTGCTGTTGCACGCCACGCAACTGCGTTTGGCCCATCCGGCCACCGGCGCACCCGTGCAATTTATCAGCGCCGTCCCGTTTTAACGCAGCGCCACACAGTCCTCACGGTTTGGCCGCCACACGCCCCAGCGTGCTGTCGATCAGTCGACCGAGCTTTTCTGCGCCCACTTCAATCGCTTGATTGAGATGGTCAGCGTGGTGTTTGACAACCAGCGGCTGATGCCCTTCCAGGTGGGCTTCAAGGGTGCTTTGAAGCGATGCTGTCGGGCCCTTCTTACCGTTGTTGAGATCACACAGGTGCACGTCAACGCGGGTAATCTGGCCGTCAAAACGCGCCAGTGCGTCCCGGATGGTGGTGCTGGCCCACCGGGCCATGGCGTCGGTGCTTTCAATATGGTTATCGGTGCGAATCTGGATTTGCATTCTTTTTCTCCTTGTAAAGTGAGCAACCTGGTCACGCGTCCATCATAGTGACGCCAGCCTGCGGATTTTTTTGACCGCCATCAAATCATGCGCAAACATCTCTATATCGTCACCGGCGCCTCGCGTGGCATGGGCTATTGCCTGGCCGAACAGCTGCTGGCAGCAGACCACCTTGTGCTGTGTATCTCCCGCCAGCAGGCGCCGGCGCTGACCCGCGCAGCGCAACAGCGCAACGCCGAGTTGCTGCAGTGGTGCGCTGATCTGGTCGACACGCAGGCCGGGTGTCAGCAGCTTGCGCAGTGGCTGGGTACGCTGGACGTCAACGCCCTCGCCAGTGCCACGCTGATCAACAACGCTGGCGTCATCCCGCCGCTCGTTCCGCTGCGGGGCGCCAGGGCGCGTGACCTGGCGCAAGGGCTTCGCGTCGGTCTGGAAGCGCCGCTGTTGCTGGCATCAACCTTTCTGGCGGCCACCTGCCAGTGGCCTCTGCCGCGCAAGGTATTGAACATTTCATCCGGCTTGGGTCGACGCGCAATGGCGTCGTTGGCGGCCTATTGCGCCGCTAAGGCCGGCATGGATCATTTCACGCGATGTCTTGCGTTGGAAGAGGCGCGCTTGGACAACGGCGCCAAAGTCTGCTCGCTGGCGCCCGGCGTCATCGAAACCGACATGCAGCGGCAGTTGCGGCTGGCGCAACCGGCAGATTTTCCGGACCAACCAGGGTTTGCGCAGTTACACGAAACTGGTCAATTGAGCGCCGCGCGGGACGCTGCGGCGCGCGTGTTGCAGTATTTGCACCGGCCCGACTTTGGCAGTGAGCCGGTCGCCGACGTGCGGCGATGACGGCGCAAGCTAAGATGAACCATCTTTAACCCTTGCTCTGGAGAATTCGTATGACCCGTGAAGTCGTGATCGTCAGTGGTGCCCGGACCGCCATCGGTACCTACGGGGGCAGCCTCAAAGACATTGCCCCCACCGAAACTGCCGCGCAGATTGTGCGTGAGGTTCTGGCGCGCGCCCAGGTCAAAGGCGACGAAGTCGGTCATGTGGTGTTTGGCCACGTCGTTAATACCGAGCCCAAAGACATGTACCTGTCGCGCGTGGCGGCCATCAACGGCGGCTGCGCCCAGGGCGTGCCGGCGTTCAACGTCAATCGCTTGTGCGGCTCGGGTCTGCAGGCCATTGTTTGCGCCAGCCAGAGCATTTTGTTGGGTGATGCAGACATTGCCATTGGCGGCGGTGCCGAGGGCATGAGCCGCGCGCCCTACGCCAGCTTGAATATGCGCTGGGGCGCGCGCATGAACGACACCAAGATGGTCGACATGGTCGTCGGTGCGCTGCACGACCCGTTCCAGGTCGTGCACATGGGTGTCACCGCAGAAAACATTGCCGCCAAGTGGGGCATCACGCGCCAGGCACAGGACGAACTGGCATTGGCCAGCCACAACCGGGCGCAACACGCGATCGAGAGCGGCTATTTCAAGAGCCAGATCATGCCGGTCACGCTCAAGAGCCGCAAGGGCGACGTGATTTTTGACACCGACGAACACTACCGCCCCAACTGCACGATGGCCGATCTGGTCAAGCTCAAGCCGGCCTTTCTCAAAGAGAACGGCACGGTCACCGCCGGTAACGCCTCGGGCATCAACGACGCCGCCGCCGCCGTGGTGCTGATGGAAGCGGCTACCGCCAAGGCGCGCGGCCTGAAGCCTTTGGCGCGCCTGGTGGCCTACGCGCACGCGGGCGTTGATCCGCAATACATGGGTATTGGCCCAGTCCCCGCCTCGCAGCTGGCGCTAAAAAAGGCCGGCCTGAGCGTCAACGACCTCGACGTGATTGAGGCCAACGAAGCCTTTGCTGCGCAAGCCTGCGCCGTCAGCCGCGATCTCGGGCTCGACCCGGCCAAGGTCAACCCGAACGGTTCGGGCATCTCGCTCGGTCACCCGATCGGTGCCACCGGCGCGCTGATTACCGTTAAGGCGCTCTACGAGCTGGAGCGCATCGGCGGGCGTTACGCGCTGGTGACGATGTGCATTGGCGGTGGCCAAGGCATCGCCGCGATCTTCGAGCGCCAGGGCTGACGCGCCATCGACCCCGCCCTGCGCTGCGTCAAACCCAGGCGCACTCGCAGGTGAAGTGGCGCAGGAACTGCGGCTGCTTGGTGATCTGAATGCCACGGATGCTGGCAGCTTTTTGCTTGACCTCGGCGATCACTTCGGCTGCGTAATCAAAGTGGCTTTGCGTGTACATGCGCCGTGGAAACGCCAGCCGCACCAGCTCCATGCTATGAAAGGTCTCGCTGCCGTCGGCCAGGTGTTTGCCAAACATCACCGAGCCGATTTCCACGCCGCGAATGCCACCCTCCAGGTACAGCGCGTTGCACAGCGCCCACGCCGGGTAGTGCTGCACCGGCATGGCGGGCAAAACCGTCTTGGCGTCGATGTAGACCGCATGGCCGCCGGTCGGCTTGACAAAGCCGACACCGGCCGCTTCGAGCCGCTCGCCCAAATACTCGGCGGTGCGCAGCCGATAGCGCAAATAATCCTCGTCCATACCTTCCTGCAAGCCGACGGCCAGCGCCTCCAGGTCGCGTCCGGCCAGCCCGCCGTAGGTGGGAAAGCCTTCGGTCATGATCAGCACGTTGCGCACCGCGTCCATCCACTGTTCGTCGCGCAACACGATAAAGCCACCAATGTTGACCATGCCGTCTTTCTTGGCGCTCATGGTGGCGCCGTCGGCATACGAGAACATCTCTTGCACGATCTGCTTGATCGACGTGTTCTCATAACCAGGTTCGCGCATCTTGATGAACATGGCGTTCTCGGAAAAACGGCAAACGTCCATGATGAACGGCTTACCGTACTTCTTGAGCAGGCCGGCGTAGGCGCGGATATTGGCCATCGACACCGGTTGACCGCCGCCGGTATTGTTGGTCACGGTCAACATGCCAAAGGGGATGCGCTCGCCCTGCGCCTTGAGCAGGGCCGCAACGCGATCAAGGTCGATATTGCCTTTGAATGGGTGCAGCGTCGCCGGTTGCAGCCCCTCGGCAATGACCAGGTCCAACGCCTCGATGCCGAGGTACTCCAGATTGGCGCGCGTGGTGTCAAAGTGGCAATTGTTCGGGACGATGTCGCCCTTCTTGCAAACGGCGGTAAACAGCACTTTTTCAGCCGCCCGGCCCTGGTGCGTTGGCACAAAGTGGCGCATGCCGGTGATGTCGGCAATGACCGCCTCCAGCCGGTAAAAGCTGCGCGCACCGGCGTAACTCTCGTCGCCTTCCATGATCGCCGCCCATTGCCTGCTGGACATGGCGCCGGTGCCCGAGTCGGTCAGCCAATCAATCAGCACGTCTTGCGCGTGCAACTTAAAGACGTTGAGTTTGGCGTCCTCAAGCAAGCGCTCGCGCTCGGTCCGTGTGGTCATGCGGATCGGCTCAATGCTTTTGATGCGGAACGGTTCAATCAGGGTTTTGGGCATGCTGCACTCGCAAAGATGAAAGCGCGCGAAGGTAGCACCGCTCGCCACGCCGTGGTGTCGGATATTTCCAACACTGCGTCAAGCTAGTGCGCAGGACCCGCCCAGACTGGCGTCTTGTTGGCCCCCGGCACCTGGCCGCGCGCCAACAAGGTGTAGACCGTCGGCACGACAAACACCGTCAGCAAGGTGCCCAGGCTCATGCCGCCGACGATCACCCAGCCAATCTGCTGACGGCTCTCAGCGCCCGCGCCGTGCGCCAACGCCAGCGGCAAAGCGCCCAACACCATGGCGCCGGTGGTCATCATGATCGGGCGCAGCCGCTGTGCTGCCGACTGCGCCACAGCTGCCAACGTGTCCATGCCCTGCCCGCGCAACTGGTTGGCAAACTCAACGATCAAAATGCCGTGCTTGGTGATCAGACCGACCAGCGTGATCAGCCCGATCTGGCTGAACACATTGAGGGTGCCGCCCGACCACTTGAGCGCCAGCAACGCACCGGCCATCGACAAAGGCACGCTGAGCAAAATGATCAACGGGTCGACAAAGCTTTCAAACTGCGCCGACAACACCAGAAAAATGAAGAGCAAGGCCAACGCA
>JBBIGT010000038.1:0-17506 GCA_037447395.1 Comamonadaceae bacterium
TAACCTGCAGAAGAAATCTTCGACAGAAAAATGCCCTCTGAACTGTTGTAGCTCAGAGGGCATTCTAAGGAATCAAGCCAAATCTATCAATACTTTAATCGACCGGCTAGGGCGTTCGCCCTGACGGCTCGGCTGGACTGACCCGGCGCTTAGACCGATTCGCCGTACACCGATACGGTGATACCAACGACGACGTCGGTGTGCAAGGCCACGTCGACGGTGTTGTCGCCGACGGTCTTGATGTGTCCGTTGGGCATGCGAATTTGCGCCTTGGTGACGGCAAAACCAGACTTGACCAGTTCTTCGGCGATATCTGCATTGGTCACCGAACCAAACAGACGGCCATCGACACCGGCCTTCTGCGTCAGCTTGCAAACGGTACCAGCAAGCTTCTCGCCAGCGGCTTGTGCTTCAGCCAACTTGGCAGCAGCAGTCTGTTCGAGTTCGGCACGACGTGCTTCAAACTCTTGCTTGGCGGCTTCTGTAGCGCGGCGGGCGCGGCCAGCGGGGATCAGGAAATTGCGGGCGTAACCGTCTTTGACGCGAACGATCTCGCCGAGATTGCCAAGGTTGACCACCTTGTCGAGCAGAATGATTTGCATGGTTGGTAATCCTTAGATCTTGTGCTGATCGCTGTACGGCAACAATGCCAGAAAGCGGGCGCGCTTGATAGCCGTGTTGAGCTGGCGTTGGAAGATGGCGCGTGTGCCAGTCAGGCGTGCGGGGATGATCTTGCCATTCTCAGCGATGAAATCGCGCAAGGTATCGATGTCCTTGTAGTCGATTTCTTCCACACCGGTGACGGTGAAGCGGCAGAAGCGCTTGCGCTTGAACAGCAGGTTTTGCGCGGGGCGCTTTGGGCGCTTGTCTTTGTTGAAACGTTTTGGTCCGGCCATGATGGACTCCTTCAATTGTTTGTTAATGCGTTACGGTTTGACGAATTCTTGAATGTGGAACACGACGTGTTTCGCAGCACGCGGCGTTGCCAAGAAACCCCTGAACTTCCAGCAGCTACCGATCTCCTGGCTGGCCAGTTGCTCAGCAACCGAACCAAAAGCGACCGATTTCATATGCACCGTGACCTGCCTGGTTTGTCCCGCTTCTTGCAACTCTGAAACATGTTCCAGACGCGCATTGACGGCTGGAAGTCCGGACGGCGTATACCGAACGGGTTCAATTTCAGACAGGCAGGCGCTCAAGACAAGCTGGTTGACGGAATCCAATGTCTGCAGAAAGGTCAGAGCGTTCTCAAGCCTGATATTCGGCTTGCTGAGTCTTGCGGGCGTCTTCGCGCTCAACCGACTTCATCATCGACGAGGGGCCCGTTTCGGCCTTCTTCTTCAGCACCGTAAGGTGACGCAAGACGGCATCGTTGAACTTGAACGCGTGTTCCAACTCGGCCATCACGGCTTGGTTGGCTTCGATATTGAGGCACAAGTAGTGTGACTTGGCCAATTTGTTGATCATGTAGACCATCTGGCGACGACCCCAATCTTCAACCCGGTGCACTTTGCCGCCGCCAGCGACGATCATGCCCTTGTAACGCTCCAGCATGGCCGGAACTTGTTCGCTCTGATCCGGATGGATCATGAGAATGATTTCGTAATGACGCATTGATACTCCTTCTGGATAAACCCCGTATGAGGCGAAAACCACCCCAGCGTCGCAATGGGTGTGGTAAGGTGAGCCGGCGATTATAGAGGAAAGAAGCCTCCGCCGGGCGCGCGGTTATTCAGATCGATTGGGCGTGCGCGTCAGAAAGCTCACCAATAGCGTCACGACAAATCCGGTGACGACGCCGAAAACACCCGCCGAAATCGGCTCAATGTCCAACCACAAACCGCTGCCCTTCAAACCCAGGGCCAGGCGAACCGACGCCATGTTGATGACCATGTAATAGAGCGTCACGCCAAGCCCGCTGACCATGCCGGCGACCGCGGCGATACGCGTCACGCCACGCCAAAAAATACCCAGCACCATGACCGGCACGAACGACGCCCCGGCCAGGGAAAACGACGCCGAAACCAAAAACAGAATGTCGGCCGGGCGCTGCGCCGCGACGTACGCGGCAATCAAGGCCACCAGCAGCAGCGCGAATTTGGACAACATGACGCGGCGAACCGCACCGGCCCGGTCGCTCTCCCCACGGTAAAAAAGGTCGTGCGCCAGCGCGTTACCGATCGTCAGTAACAAGCCATCGGCGGTGGACAGCGCCGCTGCCAAGCCGCCAGCGGCCACCAGGCCCGAAATCACATACGGCAGACCGCCAATCTCGGGCGTGGCCAACATGACAATGTCGGCGCCCAGGTGCAGTTCAGCAAACTGCAGAATGTGGTCACCGTTGACGTCGCTGACCGAGATCAAGGCTGGATCGAGTCGTGACCACTGGGCAATCCACGACGGCAGCGCGTCAAAGTTCTGACCGACCAACTGGCTCATGATTTCAAATTTCACCAACACCGCCAGCGCCGGCGCAGCCAGATACAGCACGGCAATGAAAATCAGCGACCAGGTAACCGAATGGCGCGTCTCTTTGACCGTTCGCGTCGTGTAAAAGCGCGTCAAAACGTGCGGCAGACCGGCCGTCCCGACCATCAGACAAAACATCAACGCGAGAAAATTTCGACGCGATGTCGCAAAGAGGTTCTGCTCGTCAGCGCTGCCCTCGGGATCGCCGGCAAACGGCGGCGTGTGCCGAGGCATCCCGGCCAGCGGTCGGGCGCGCTCCAGGTTGTCCAGCATCAACTGGGTCCAGCGCTCGGTTGCTGACTTTTCGTCGCGCGGCAGCGCGGCCAGGGCACGTCGCGCGGCGACGATCGTCGCCTCGTCGGCATGACTTTGCGTCAGTCGCGCAACGTCCTCGCGGTAACGCTTTTGTTCGAGCTCCAGCGACTGCGTCACGTTTTCAAGCATGCCAGCGTAATAGCTGGCGCGCCGGCTGTACTCGCGGATCACCTCCTGTTCTGCGGGCGAGGCGATCAGCTGGCGCTCAAACTCGGCAATCTTGGGTAAATGCTGACCGTAGACCAGCGGTGCAACCGGGCTGCCGAGCTGCTTGTAGGCCAACCACGACACCGGTATCAAAAAGGCCAGAATCAGCACCACGTATTGGGTCACTTGCGTCCAGGTGACGGCACGCATGCCACCCAGAAACGAGCACACCAGAACGCCGCCCAAGCCAAGCAGAATGCCGATCTCAAACTGCACACCGGTCAGCCGGGAAGTGATCAGTCCGACGCCATAAATTTGTGCAACGACGTAAGTGAACGAGCACAGCACCGCGGCCCATGCGGCGATGATGCGCGGCCAGCGCCCACCAAAACGGTTGCCAAAAAAGTCCGGCACCGTATACAGGTTCATTTTGCGCAGATAGGGCGCCACCAGAATCGCCACCAGACAAAAGCCACCGGTCCAGCCGAGCACATAGACCAAACCGCCCGGATGCGCCCCCGACCCGGAAAAGCCTTGCAGGTACAAGCCACCGGCCATGCTGATGAAAGACGCCGCACTCATCCAGTCGGCCGCCACGGCCATGCCGTTGTAGACCGCCGGAATCCGTCGCCCGGCGACGTAGTACTCGCTGGCTTTCGAAGTGCGGTCAAAAATGCCAATCAGCGCATACAAAAAGACCGTCGCAAACAGAAAGATCGCGCCAACCCAGATTTTGCGCAAACCAAACTGCTCGGCCACGGCCAGCGCGACAATGAACAGGGCGAACAGAACGGCGAAGATCCAGAAGCGCCAGTGGATGCGCCGCGTGTAACCCTCCAGGGCGGTGTCGACGTCGCCAACAACGGTCTCACTGCGGTTGGCCAGCCAGGCAAATAGCGCGACGATGGCGATGAACAGCAGAACACCGCCCTGCGCCGAAAACCAGTAAGAAATCGGCCAACCGGCGACCAACGCCTGCAGATCCCGGGCAAAAAAGACGACACCAAACGATGCCGTGAACCAGACCAACAAAAACCAACCGTGCAAGCTTGAAAAACTTGCAATCGGTTGGCTGGCGGATGGCCCGGAGTTGATCATCGACCCGATGGTGTCACCCCGGCGCACGCCGCGCTATGGGTGTTTACTAGTGGCCAGCAAGATTCTGCCAAGTCGCCACCACCGTATCGGGGTTCAGCGAGATCGACGAAATGCCTTGGTCCATCAGCCACTTCGCCAGATCGGGATGGTCGCTGGGCCCCTGGCCGCAAATGCCGATGTACTTGCCTTGGGCGCGGCAGGCCGTGATCGCCTGCGAAATCAGCGCCGTCACCGCCGGGTCGCGTTCATCAAAATCCTTGGCTAACAGTTCCAAACCCGAGTCGCGGTCGAGCCCCAGCGTCAACTGCGTCAAGTCGTTGGAGCCGATCGAGAAACCGTCGAAATATTCGAGGTAACGCTCGGCCAGGATGGCGTTGCTGGGAATCTCGCACATCATGATCAGCTTCAGATCGTTCTCGCCGCGCTTGAGCCCGCGCTCGGCGAGCAGCTCGGTGACCCGCTTGGCCTGGCCCAGCGTGCGCACGAACGGCACCATGACCTGCACATTGACCAGACCCATATCCTGACGTACCCGCTTGAGCGCCTCGCACTCCATCGCAAACGCCTCCCCAAATTCGTCACTGACGTAACGCGCGGCGCCGCGGAAACCGAGCATCGGGTTCTCTTCTTCGGGCTCGTAGCGGCTGCCACCAATCAGCTTGCGGTACTCATTGCTCTTGAAGTCAGACAGCCGCACGATTACCGGCTTGGGCCAGAACGCCGCAGCGATGGTCGCCACCCCTTCGGCCACGCGATCGACGTAAAACGACCGCGGCGAAGCGTGCCCCCGGGCAACCGATTCGACCGCCTTTTTCAGGTCGGCATCGACATTGGGGTAGTCCAGGATGGCCTTGGGGTGCACACCGATGTTGTTGTTGATGATGAACTCCAGCCGCGCCAGGCCGACGCCGGCGTTGGGCAATTGGCAGAAGTCAAAGGCCAATTGCGGGTTGCCAACGTTCATCATGATCTTCACCGGCACTTCTGGCATGGTGCCGCGACGCACCTCGGTCACTTCGGCCTCCAGCAGGCCATCGTAGATGAAGCCGGTGTCGCCCTCGGCGCAACTCACCGTCACCAGCATGCCATCCTTGAGTTGCTGATCGGCGTTGCCGCAACCGACAACGGCGGGGATGCCCAGTTCACGGGCGATGATCGCCGCGTGGCAGGTGCGCCCGCCGCGGTTGGTGACGATTGCCGACGCGCGCTTCATCACCGGCTCCCAGTTGGGGTCGGTCATGTCGGTGACCAGCACGTCGCCGGCCTGAACCCGGTCCATCTCGGAAATGTTGTGCACCACCTTGACCGGCCCGGTGCCGATCTTTTGACCAATGGCGCGGCCGTGCACCAACACCGTACCTTTGCCTTTGAGCTTGAAGCGCTGCTCGACCTTGCCGGCCGCCTGGCTTTTGACCGTTTCGGGCCGCGCCTGCAAGATGTACAACTCGCCATCAACACCGTCCTTGCCCCATTCGATGTCCATCGGCCGGCCGTAGTGCTTTTCGATAACCAGTGCATAGCCAGCAAGTTTTTGTACGTCGGCGTCGCTCAGCGAATAGCGATTGCGCATTTCAGTGGGCACGTCGGTGGTCTTGACCAACTGTCCGGTCGCGGCCTTTTCTTCAGCGCTGGAAAACTGCATCTGGATTAGCTTGGAGCCGAGATTGCGCCGGATCAAGGCCTGCTTGCCGGCCGCCAGCATCGGCTTGTGGACATAGAACTCGTCCGGGTTGACGGCGCCCTGCACCACCGTCTCGCCCAAGCCATAGCTGGATGTAATGAACACGACGTCTTCAAAACCCGATTCCGTATCCAACGTAAACATCACGCCGGCGGCGCCCAAGTCCGAGCGCACCATGCGCTGCACTCCGGCACTGAGGGCGACGTGTTCGTGCGCAAACCCCTTGTGCACCCGGTAGCTGATGGCGCGGTCGTTGTACAGCGAGGCAAAGACTTCGCGAATCTTGTGCAGGACGGCGTCGATTCCGGTGACGTTCAAAAAGGTCTCTTGTTGCCCGGCGAAGGACGCGTCCGGCAAGTCTTCGGCCGTCGCCGACGAGCGCACGGCAAACGACGCCTGGGTATTGGCGCCGCACAACGTGGCAAAGGCCGCGCGGATACCTGCTTCAAAGTCCGCCGGAAACGGCTGGTTCTCGACCATCGCGCGAATCTCGGCGCCAGCCGCCGCCAGGGCGTTGACGTCTTCGGTGTCGAGCTTGGCCAATTGGTCGTTGATCTTCTGGTTCAGATTGCCGAACTTCAAGAACTCACGAAAGGCGTGTGCCGTGGTGGCAAAACCGGTCGGCACCTTGACCCCGGTAGGCAGGTTGGAAATCATTTCGCCCAGGCTGGCGTTTTTGCCGCCGACCGAGTCGACGTCGGTCATTCTCAGTTTCTCGAATGGCACCACCAGGTCGGTCGGCGCGAACAGTGCAGTCATGACAATCTCCAGAAGTTAAAAAACCGGGGGCGTGCGGCCGCCTATTGTTTGTTGTGCTGGTGTCGGGCGACCGCTGCTGAAACAGTTACGAAACGGTTTCGATGATAATAATTGTAGGCTTGAAGAACGCTGACACAGGCGTACCGGACCTGTCGTTTGGCACCATTCTCCGCCTCGGATTTGCACCTTTACCGCCCGCACCATGCCCAATCGCACCGTATTTTTTGTTTCCGACGGCACGGGGATCACCGCCGAAACCTTTGGCAACGCGATCCTGAACCAGTTTGAAGCGGACTTGCACCGTGTGCGCCTGCCGTTCACCGACAACGTCGACAAGGCCCACACCGTGGTGCGCCAGATCAATCACACCGGCGTCATCGACAACAAACGGCCAATCGTCTTCTTGACGCTGGCCAACGCCGAGGTGCTGCAAGTCATCCAAAGCGGCTGCCAAGGCATGCTGATGGACATGTTCAGCACCTTTGTGCATCCGCTGGAAGAGGAACTGGGCCTCAAGTCGAACCACCGCATCGGCCGCTTCAGCGACTCCAGCAAGAGCGAGCAGTACCAGTCACGCATCGAGGCCATCAACTTTTCGCTGGAGCACGACGACGGTCAGTCCAACCGCGACCTGGAAAATTCGGATGTCATCCTGGTCGGCGTCAGCCGCAGCGGCAAGACGCCGACATCGCTGTACCTGGCCATGCAGTACGGACTGAAGGCGTCCAACTACCCGCTCATCCCGGAAGATTTCGAGCGACAGGATTTGCCCCCGGTGCTGAAGACGCAACGGCGCAAGCTCTTTGGCCTGAGCATCCAGCCCGAACGCCTGAGTGAAATCCGCAACGAACGCCGACCCAATTCGCGCTACGCGTCGCTGGAAAACTGCCGCCACGAGGTGCGCGAGGCCGAGGCCATGATGCGCCGCTTTGGCATCCGCTGGTTATCGACCACGACCAAATCAATCGAAGAGATCTCGACCACCATCCTGCAGGAGCTGCGGCCCGAGCGACTGAAATACTGACGCGGCCCTGTTTCCTCACAAAAAGTAGGGGGCACCGCAAAATTTGACTGATCTTCTGCGGCGTCCTCCTAAAATGACACGCAGCTATTCCACAACCGACCTCCAGGAGGCCTTTCATGTCCGATCAGATTTATTCCATTGACCGCAGCACCGGCTACGCCGTTCAAGAGCGCAACAAGGTGCTGCGCAATACGTATTGGTTGTTGGCGCTGAGCCTGGTACCCACCGTCCTGGGCGCCTGGCTGGGTGTGGCCACCGGCATGACCCGGTCGCTGAGCGGCGGACTTGGCCTGGTGGTGTTTCTGGGTGGTGCTTTTGGCTTCATGTACGCCATCGAAAAGACCAAGAACTCCGCCACCGGTGTACCGGTGCTGCTGGGCTTCACCTTCTTCATGGGCTTGATGCTGTCGCGCCTGATTGCCATGGTCCTCGGCTTCAAGAACGGCCCGGACCTGATCATGACCGCCTTCGGTGGCACCGCCGGCGTATTTTTCGTCATGGCCAGCTTGTCCAGCGTCATCAAGCGTGATCTGTCTGGCATGGGCAAGTGGCTGTTCGTCGGCGCCCTGGCTATTTTGGTTGGCGGCATCATCAACGTGTTCGTCGGCTCGACCGCCGGCATGATGGCGATCTCGGTCATGGCCATCGGCGTCTTTAGCGCCTACATGTTGTACGACCTCAAGCGCATCGTTGACGGCGGCGAAACCAACTACATCAGCGCCACCCTGGCGCTGTACCTTGACGTCATCAACGTCTTCCAAAGCCTGCTGGCGTTGCTGGGTATCATGGGCGGCGAGCGCGACTGAAGACCGGCGTCGCTGAAGCCGCAAACAAAAGGCCCATCCGGGCCTTTTTTTCTGCTTTGCCGCAACGCCACCCTGTTTGAATCGACGCTCGTCGTTACTCCATGATTTTTGCAAATCCACCGCGGCCTATGTCTCGAACCTTGCTGATCGTTGCCGTGACCCTGACGCTGTCGGCCTGCGACATGCTCGGTCTCGGCCCGGACCCGCGCATCGCCCAGCGCGAAGCCGAGGCCAAAGCCATTGGCGCGGCCTGCCGGTATGGCATTCGCAGCATCGAAGACTGCTACACCCTGAACAAAGGCATCAACAAGGCGTTCATCTACAGCGGCTGGCTGGAAATGGACGCCTACATGCGCGACAACAAGGTCGAGGGCGTGCGCGCCGAGATGGCCCCGACCGAAGCGGTCAAGCCGGCGGCGCCAGCCGCCGAAGAAGTCATTAACGACGCCGCCAAGGGCAAAGCGCCGGCCCATTGAGCGCACGCGCCCGTCGCGGCGTATCGCCTGCCACTAAGGCGCCGCTTCGCAGCGCTCAAAAACGGCCAGGCTTTCGACGTGCGCCGTGTGCGGGAACATATTGACCACACCGGCGGCCAGACAACGGTAGCCCGCCTGATGCACCAGCAACCCGGCGTCGCGCGCCAGCGTCGCCGGGTTGCAACTGACGTAGACGATGCGCCGCGGCGGCGCCCACGACGACGCTGCCGCCGCGCTCTGTGGGTCAGTCGCCAACGATTGCTGATGCAGGTCGGCCAGCGCCCGCACCAGCGCAAACGCGCCCTCGCGCGGCGGGTCGATCAGCCAGCGGTCGGCCGTGCCATCTTGCTGTAACAGCGCCGGGGTCATTTCAAATAAATTTCGTGCTACAAATTGTGTATCGCACAGCGCTTTATTTGTATGGGCTAATGCCTTATTTCTTATGTAATTTTGTTGCGCTCTGGCGACCAACGTGTCGCTGCCATCGACGCCCCATACCTGCGCCGCCTGCGTCGCCAACGGCAGGGTGAAGTTGCCCAAGCCACAAAACCAGTCGATCACCCGGTCGGTCTTTTGCACGGCCAGTAGCCGCAGCGCCTGGGCCACCAGCACGCGGTTGATCTGCGGGTTGACCTGGGTAAAGTCAGTCGGCTTGAACGGCATGGTGATGCCAAACTCGGGCAACGCGTAGCCGAGTTCTTCAACCGTCTCATCAAGCAGCTGCACCGTCTCCGGCCCCTTGGGCTGCAGCCACCACTGCACACCCGCATCGGCGTGCTGTTGCGCAAAGACGCGCAAGCGTTGCAAGTCGGCGCTGCTCAATGGCTCCAGATGACGCAGCACCAATGCCGTTACCGTGTCGCCGCGCGCCAGCTCGATCTGCGGGCAGGTCTCGATGGCGTCCAGAGACAGCATCAGCGCGCGCAGTGGCAGCAGCAAGGCGCTGACCGGCGCCGGTAGCACCGGGCAAACGGCCATATCGGCGACGTAGCGGCTCTTGCGCTCATGAAAACCAATCAACACCGTGGCTTTCTTGCGCACGTGGCGCACCGACAGGCGCGCGCGATAGCGATAACCCCAGGCGGGGCCTTCGATCGGGCGCAGGATTTGCTCCGCTTTGACCTTGGCCAGATGCCACAAGTTGTCCTCAAGCACCCGCTGCTTGACGGCCACTTGCGCGGTGCTGTGCAAGTGCTGCATCTTGCAACCACCGCAAGCGCCGTCGTGCAAACCAAAATGCGGGCAAGCGGGCGCGACACGCTGCGCCGATGCCTGATGCAGCTGCGTCAAGACGCCCTGCTCCCAGTTGTTTTTTTTGCGCAGCACGCGCACGCTGACCGATTCGAATGGCAACGCCCCTTCGATGAACACCACCTTGCCGTCAGCGCGGTGCGCGACGCCTTGACCGTCGCTGTCGAGCGACTCAACCAACAATCGATCATCGACGCAGACGCCCACCACTGGCGCCAATTTTTCATCAGCCATACAAATTTCAGCAGTCAACAGTGAGACCGCGCACAGGCCCGAGCGGCTGACGGCCAAACGCTCAGCGCGGCGGGAGATGCTTCATGGGGTCCACCGGCTTGCCCTGGCGGCGGACTTCAAAATGCAGTTTGACGCGATCGGTATCGCTGCTGCCCATTTCAGCAATTTTTTGCCCCTTCAGCACCGTCTGATCTTCCTTGACCAGCAGCGTGCGGTTGTGCGCGTACGCGGTCAAAAAGACGTTGTCGTGCTTGAGAATGATCAGGTTGCCATAGCCACGCAAACCGGCACCAACGTAAACCACGCGGCCGTCGGCGACGGCCAGCACCGGGTCACCGGCCTTGCCGGCCAGATCAATGCCTTTGTTCTTCACGTCATCAAAACCTGCCAGCACGCCGCCGCTGACCGGCCAGATCCAGTGGGTCGCCGGGTCTGGGCCCGTCGCTAATGCCGCTGGTTCCGCTGGCGCCGCCGTTGTCGGCGCGGCGGCGCTGGACGGGGCTGCCGTGGCAGGCGCCGGCACTGGCTGATCGACCGGTGCCGCTGCCACAACAGGCTTGGGCACCGGCTTGACGACCACCTCGCCCGCCGCCGGCGCAATCACCCGCAACACCTGGCCAACTTCGATCCGGTTCGGGTCATTGAGTTGGTTCCACGCGGCAATGTCACGCGACGCCTGCCCATGCTCGAGCGAAATCTTCAGCAGTGTGTCGCCAGGCTTGACGGTGTAGTAACCGACCTTGCCGGCGTTCTCGAAGCCTGGCGGCTGTTTGACGCCGGCGGGCGTCTCCACCACGGGCGCGGATGAACTGCGACCCGCGCGATCTTCTACCGGCGCGCGATTCAGGCTGGTCGAGCTGCAAGCAGCCAAAGCCAACGCCATCAGCGTCCAAATCAGCAGCGCAGAACATCGAAAAGTCACACGTTTCATAAACACCCTAATCAAGCGACGCCCGATTTTAGGGGCACAAAGTGCACCCCTTCACGCACCGTCTGGCGTACCCCTTGCGCCGTCTTGTCGACGACGACCAAGGCTTGCTGCGCCCCGTCACGACCGGGCGCAGCAACCGGCGCAACCAGTCGCCCGCCCACGGCGAGCTGGTCAATCCAGCACGGCGGGATGGCCGCACCGCCGGCGGCAGCGATGATCGCCGCATACGGCGCCCCCTTGGGGTAGCCGAGCATACCGTCACCCAACAGCAGGTGCACGTTGGGCAGACGCAAGTGGCGAAGGTTGTCACGAGCCTTGTCGTGCAAACCGCGCAAGCGTTCAATCGAATAAACCTCGGCAAACAATTGACCAAGCAGCGCCGCTTGGTAACCGCAGCCGGTACCGACCTCAAGGACGCGCCCGCGGCGCAGCGCGTCACCCTCGCACAGCAGCGCCAGCATACGCGCAACGACCGACGGTTTGGAGATCGTCTGGCCCAGACCAATCGGCAAACTGGTGTCTTCATACGCCTGATTAACCAACGCCGAATCAACAAAACGATGCCGGTCGATGGTCGACAGCGCAGCCAGCACGCGCGTGTGCGAAACGCCTTCCTGGGCGATCTTCGCGACCATCTTCTGGCGCACGCTGCCAGAGTCCAGGCCGACACCGATCGGCGCCGCGGCCGGAGCGGCATTGGCATGTTTGGCCAGCGCCCTGGCCGGCACGGCGGGCAGCGCGGTTGCGGGGAGTTGCGCCGGAAACCCGGGCCGCACTTTGGGCGGCAGCGCGTGACGGTGCGGCATCAGCGCTTGGCGTCGGCCACGAACCCGGCATTCAGCAGCGACGCCGTTTGCGCCCAATAGCCCAGTCGGTCGTGATCGGTCAGGTCGACTTGCAACGGCGTCATGGCAATATGACCGTTGGCGGTGGCGTGAAAGTCGGTGCCCTCGGCGTCGTCCTTGGCGGCACCGGCCGCGCCGATCCAGTACATCGTTTCGCCCCGCGGGCTTTGCTGGGTGATCACCGACTCGGCCGAGTGACGCCGCCCCAGCCGGCAGAGCTTGATGGCGCCAAGTTGCCCGGCGGGCAAATTGGGCATATTGACGTTGAGCAACCAGGCCGGCCCGCCGAGCAGTTGATGCTGGGACAGATTCAATATCAACGCCCGGGCTCGCTGCGCCGCAGCGTCCAGATACTGCCAGTCGCGCTGCACTTGTGAAAAAGCGATCGACGCAATGCCAAACAAATAGCCCTCCATGGCGGCGCCCACAGTGCCGGAGTAGATGGTGTCGTCGCCCATGTTGGCGCCGTTGTTAATGCCAGAGATCACCAGGTCGGGACGGTAGTCGAGCAAACCGGTCAAAGCGATGTGCACGCAGTCGGCCGGTGTGCCGTTGACGTAACGAAAGCCGTTGGCGGCGCGCTGCACGTACAGCGGCGAATGCAGCGTCAGCGCGTTGGACTTGGCGCTGTTGTTGTGCTCGGGGGCAACGACTTCAACGTCGGCGACGTCCTTGAGCACGTCATGCAGGGCCTGGATGCCTGGCGCCCGGAAGCCATCATCGTTACAGATCAGGATTTTCATGGACACCCTTTATGGAAGCGGCGGATTGTAAAAGCCACCACCCGGGCGCGCCGGCAGCGGGACGCCAGCGACCCGCACCGCGGTCTGAGCATCACTTCGGAATCATGAACTTCGACTCTTCACGCACCTTTTGCTGTTTGCCCAGCGCTTCGATTTCGAAATGAATCTCGTGCGAACCCGGCGCCGCTGCTTCAAACGGCGCCTGCACCCGCACCGGCAAGGTACGCGCTTCAGTCGACTTGATCTCGATGGTGTCGTCAGAGGTGACCGCCAGACCTGGCAAGCCCTCGACCGTGACGCGGTAACGCTGCGTCGACTCAGTCGCGTTCATGATCTGCAAGCGATAGACGTTTTCGGTCTTGCCCGCCTCAACCACCCGCGCCATGACACCGCGGTCGCGCACCACGTCAACCTTGAACGGCGTGCGCGTGGCCAGCGTGACAAAGATCGCCGTGACGATGCCCAGCAGGATCGTCGTGTAGATCAGCACGCGCGGGCGCAACACGTGGCGCGCCACCTGCTTTTGCGTCCAGCGGTTGGCGATGGCGTTCTCGGTGGAATACTTGACGAGCCCGCGCGGGTAGCCAACCTTGTCCATCACCGTGTCACAAACGTCGGCACAGGCGCCGCAGCCAATGCACTGGTATTGCAAGCCGTTGCGAATATCGATGCCGGTCGGACAGACCTGCACGCACAAGCTGCAATCGACGCACGCGCCCAGGTTGAGTTTGCTCGGGTCGGCCGTTTTCTTGCGTGCGCCGCGCGGCTCGCCCCGTTGCGCGTCGTAGGTGACGATCAGCGTATCGCGGTCGAACATGGCGCTCTGGAAGCGCGCGTACGGGCACATATGCAGGCACACCATCTCGCGCATGAAGCCGGCGTTGCCGTAGGTGGCAAAACCGTAGAAGAGGGTCCAGAAGATTTCCCACGAGCCCAGGTCAAACACCATCACTTCGTGCGCCAGCAGGCGAATCGGCGTGAAGTAACCGACGAAGGTAAAGCCAGTCCACACGGCGAGGGCCAACCAGATGAAATGTTTGGCAAATTTGCGGCCGAACTTCTCTGCTGAAAAACCCGCTTCATCGCGGCGGATACGCGCCGAGCGGTCGCCTTCGACCATTTTTTCAACCCACAAAAATATTTCCGTGTACACCGTTTGCGGACAGGCGTAGCCGCACCACAGGCGACCGGCCACCGCGGTGAACAAGAACAGCGACAGCGCGGCGATGATCAGCATGCCAGTGAGGTAGATCAAATCCTGCGGATAGAGCACTAGGCCAAACAGGTAGAAGCGACGCACGCTGAGGTCAAACAACACCGCCTGGCGCTGCCCCCATTCGATCCACGGCAGGCCATAAAAAATGATCTGCGTGAGCCACACCATGAGCCAGCGCCAGTTGGCAAAAAAGCCTTTGACACTGCGCGGATAGATTTTTTGGTGCGATGCGTAGAGCGAGACGAGCTCGTCGTCGGCCACAGCGGTGATCGGTATGACCTTCTTTTCGTCGTTGCTTGGTGCGTTCATGGCTCTATTCTATATAAGTGAATACTTAATAATATTGACCGGCCCGGCGCAACCTCATGGCGCAATCATCTCGGCGTAGTCATACAGCGCGCCCAGAATCGCCTCGCCGCGCTCGTCAGCGGACTCAGCCAGCTGGTCGAGCTGGTCAAACAGTGCCGGCAGCGTCAGCGCGCCGGCCGCGCCGTCGAGCAGACGGGCACGACAATGCGCTTGCCAACGCTGCTGCTCAGCGTCGCTTAGATACTGCGGAAAATTGCGCGCCCGGTAACGCCAGAGCAACTCACCCAGCCGCGCGTCATCAAAAGTCGGCCCCGCGCGCGCCAGCACATCAGGTGGGAGTTGCCGCAACTCATTGAGGCGGCGGCGGTCAGCGTTGCCGATAAAGCCGCCGTACAAATCCTCGTCAACATCGACCGCGCCAGGTGACTCGCGTTGGAATACCTCGGCCCAGATGGCACTCATGTCAGGCAGCGCCCGCGCCCGCACGGCGTTTTGCAATTGCGCCTCGACGTCGATGTTCCACCGCGCGGCCATGGCAGGCCCCAACACCTTCAGGTTGCCCATCACCATCGGCGACTTGTTGATGTGCACCGACTTGACGGCCAGGCGGCGCACGCCCTCGGGCAGGTCGCTCGATTTGGTGAACAGGCGCTGGCGCATCTGCTCGGCGTTCAGATCGGCCAGTTCGCCAGGGTCTTGCGCCAGGTCCCAGGCCAGCAACTCGTTCTTGTTGCTCGGGTGCATGGCCAACGGCCACATCAGCGCAAGGCAGCCACGCTCGGGCGCGAACCGGCCCGAGATGTGCCAGAACGGCCGCGCGCTGGCCTGGCTGCACGGCAGGCCCAGCTCGGCCAAGACCCGATCTTTTTTGTGCAGGCCAAAACAAAAATCAAACAGCTTGGGCTGGGCCGTGCGCAACAATTGCGCCAGGGCGATGGTGGCGCGCACGTCACTGAGCGCGTCGTGCGCCGCGTCGTGCGCCAAGCCATTGGCGGCGCTCAGGTCAGTCAGCTTGAAGCTGGGTTTGCCGTCGGGTTTGGTCGGCCACTGAATTCCGTCGGGACGCAAGGCATACGCCGTGCGCACGACATCGAGCAGATCCCAGCGGCCGCAGTCGTTTTGCCACTCTCGCGCATAGGGGTCGATCAGGTTGCGCCACAGCATGAAGCGGGTGATTTCGTCGTCGAAGCGGATCGTGTTGTAGCCGACGCCCACCGTTGCCGGCCATGCTAGCGCCTGCTCAATTTGCGCGGCAAACTGGTATTCCGGGATGCCCTTTTGCAGGCATTCCTGCGGCGTGATGCCGGTGATCAGGCAGGCTTCTGGCTCGGGCAAAAAATCATTGGCGGGCTGGCAGTAGAGCATCAAGGGCTCGCCGACAACGCGCAGGTTCGCGTCGGTACGCAGCGCGGCAAATTGCGCCGGACGGGCGCTGCGCGTGTGGGCGCCAAAGGTTTCGTAGTCGTGCCAGAGAAAGGTATGAAGCATTCAGAACTCAAAACAAAAGTATGTTTTTTATAGCTATATACGCTTTATTTATATGAGCTAGAGCCGCATTTTACTTCCGCCTGGCCGATCGCACGCCGGGCAGTTCGATGACCAGCGCCAGCACTTTTTGAAGTCGCCCGGAGTCGCCAACCTCCACCGTGAAGGTCATCCAGGCCACGCCCTTGATGGTCTGCGTCTGCACGCCGATGACGTTCATCCGCTCTTTGGTGAAGACCTCGGAAATATCGCGCAACAGGCCCTGGCGGTCCTGCGCCGTGACGGCCACGTCGACCGGGTAAACCGCACTACCGGCGCCCTGACCCAAGCCCCACTCGACGTCGATCAGCCGCTCGCCGTTCTTGGCCACCATCTCGGCCAGGTTGGAGCAGTCGGCGCGGTGCACGCTGACCCCTTTGCCGCGCGTGACAAAGCCGACGATGGCGTCAGGCGGCGCTGGCTTGCAGCACTTGGCCATTTGCGTCATCAGTGAATCAACGCCGACCACCAGCAGCCCGCCTTTGCGCGGGTTGTCAGCGCTGCGCGCCTTGCGCAGCAGGGGCGCATCGGCGTCGAACTGTGGCGCCTGCTCCGGGCGCAGCAACACCTCGATCTGACGCAGCGAAAACTCGTCTTTGCCGACGTCCTCAAACAGCGCGTTGGCGTTGTCAAAGCCCAGTTGCCCTGCCAGATCGTCGAGCTTGAGCGCCGTTTTGCCCTCGCGCTGCAGCAATTTTTCGACCGCCTCGCGGCCCCGGGCGATGGTCTCGGACAGCGCCTGCGCGTTGAACCAGGCGCGCACCTTGGTACGCGCGCGATGGCTGGCCAAAAAACCCAGGTCGGCGTTGAGCCAGTCGCGCGACGGGCCGCCTTCTTTGGCGGCGCTGACCTCAACCGTCTGGCCGTTTTTTAGCGGCGTGTTCAGCGGCACCAGCGCGCCGTCGACGCGCGCGCCGCGGCAACGGTGGCCCAGGTCGGTATGCACGCTGTAGGCAAAGTCGACCGGCGTGGCGCCCTGCGGCAGCTCGACGATCGACGCCTCGGGCGTGAGCACATAAATGCGGTCGTCCAGCAGCGCCGACGTCTGCAGCCCCGAGAGGTCGCGCTCCCAGGCCAACAGCTGGCGCAGCACGGCGATCTTGGCGTCGTAGGCACCGCTTGCCGATACACCGGCGTAACCCTTGGCGCCGGCCTCTTTGTAGGCCCAGTGCGCGGCGACACCGGTTTCGGCGTGCGCGTGCATCGCCTGCGTGCGGATCTGAATTTCGATGGGCCGGCCGGCTGCGTCGCGCACCACCGTGTGCAGCGACTGGTAGCCGTTGACCTTGGGCTTGGCAATGTAGTCGTCGAACTCGTCGGCAATGGGCGTGAAATGGTCGTGCACCCAACCGAGCGCGCCATAACACTCGGGCACGCTAGCGACAATGATGCGCAGCGCCCGCACGTCGTAGACTTGGCTGAAGTCAAGCGCCTTACCGCGCATTTTTTTGACGATGCTGTAGATGTGCTTGGGTCGCCCGGACACCGTGGCGGCCACACCGTTGGCGTTCAGATCATCTTCGAGACGCGCGCGCAGGCGCTCGACGTTGGCCTCACGCTCGAGGCGCTTTTCGTCGAGCAATTTGGCCACCTGGCGATAGGTGTCGGGCTCGAGAAAGCGAAACGCCAGGTCTTCCATCTCCCACTTCAGCTCCCAGATGCCCAGGCGATTGGCCAG
>JBBIGT010000039.1:0-17361 GCA_037447395.1 Comamonadaceae bacterium
TAATCGTCCGCGACCAGAACGTGGCCCGCCTGATGCAATGCCTGCACCAATTGCCTGACGGCGCCGCTCGATTTGGCGGCCGAAAAAAGGACATTGGCGTCCAGAAAAATACGCATGGGCCAGCGCAGTCTTGTTGCCGCTAGGCCGGTGTTTGCAGCGTTGGCAGCAAGGCGGCCAGCTCGGCCTCGGCGGCGTCAAATTCCTGCACACGCTGCGTCGTGTAGAGCTCCAGCGGGAGCGTCACGGCGGGGCGCAGCAGCAGTCCCTGCGGGGTCGTCTCGGCGATCAGTTGGTCGTCGGCCTTGAGTCCCATGGCCTGGCGCAGTTTGGCCGGCAAGGTGACGACGCCTCGACTGTTGATGGTCAGTGTGGCTTGCATTTCTGCAGTTTAGCGGTAATGCAGTATTTCAGCAATTGTTGCTTACTGCCGTCCAAAGCCATAGATATTCGGCTCTGCTATGCCTTCGAGTTTGTCGATCAAGCGCAGCAGCGGTTTGAGCTCGTGGTAGCGCGCGCAGGTGGCGCGGATGTAGGTGATGAAGCGTGGCGTATCGGCCAGGTACTGCGGCTTGCCGTCGCGCAGCGTCAGCCGGGCGAAGATGCCGGCGACCTTGAGGTGGCGTTGCAAGCCCATCCATTCGACGCCGCGGTAAAAGGCGCCAAAGTCGGCGTCGACCGGCAGGCCAGCTTGACGCGCTTTTTCCCAGTAGCGCACGGTCACATCCAGGCAAAATTCTTCGTCCCAGCTGAGGAATGCGTCGCGCATCAGGCTGGCAATGTCGTAAGTGATGGGACCGTAGACGGCGTCCTGAAAGTCGAGCACACCAAGTCGTTCCCCCACCGGCAGAGGTTTCGCCGCCGGGCCGTCCCAAGGCGAAACAGCCCCCTCGGGGGGCAGCGCAGCACACGCAGTGGCAAGCGTGGGGGCCATGAGATTTCGCGGCATGAAGTCGCGGTGCACAAAAACGCTGGGTTGGACCAGCACCGTGCTGACGATCTGGCCAAAGACCTGATCCAGCGTTGCCCGCATTGGCGCGTCGACGGCAACGCCCTTGTGGCGGGCGATGTACCAGTCGGGAAACAGTTCCAGCTCGCGCCGCAGCAGCGCTTCGTCGTAGGGCGGCAACACGTCCGGTTTGGAGCTGCGTTGCCAGGCAATCAGCGCGTCCACCGCTTGCAGGTACAGCGGCAGGTTGGCTTGCGGGTGGTCTTTGTCAATGATTTGCATCATCGTTTGCTGGCCCAGGTCGGTTAGCAGCATGAAGCCTTGCGCCTCGTCCCAGGCCAGTACCTCGGGCGCGTGCAATCCAGCGGCGTGCATCAGCTGTGCGACCTGAACGAACGGCTGGCAGTTCTCTTTGTCTGGCGGCGCGTCCATGATGATGCGGCTGCCGGCGGCGGAGTCGACGCGGAAATAGCGCCGGAAACTGGCGTCGGCGCTGGCCAGGCGCAGCGTCTGCGGCTGCAGGCCGTGCGCCGCGCCGAGGCCATGCAGCCAGCTGCTAAAGGCGCTGGCGCGCGCGGCGCCGGGCCAGACGATAGGCGCTTGGGCGATGGCAGTGGCAGTCAAGGCGGGCGATGCGTGGTTCATGGGCCGGGCATTCTACAAACGCGGGTGGACGTCACCTTGCGGCGCAGGCATCTGCCAAAATCGGGCCATCGCACGTTTCGCACGCACCCACCTCGCCATGAATTCCAGCTCGATCGACGCCATGACGGCTCGTTTAGGTTTGCAGGCAAAGCAGGCTTCAGCCCTTATGGCTAAAGTGCCTGCAGCTACTAAAAATAAAGCACTGCGCGGGCTTGCCGGGTTGCTGCGCGGCCATGTCGAGGCGCTGCAGGCGGCCAACGCCAAAGACCTGGAGCGCGCGGCCGGGGCCGGCATGGCCGCGCCGCTGCAAGACCGGCTCCGGCTTACCCCGGCGACCATTGAAACCTGCGCGCAGGGCTGCGAACAACTGGCGGCCATGGCCGACGTGATCGGTGAAATTGTCGGATTGAGGGAGCAACCCAGCGGCATTCGCGTCGGCCAGATGCGCGTGCCCATTGGCGTGTTCGGCATGATTTTTGAGAGCCGGCCCAATGTGACGATCGAGGCGGCGAGCCTGTCGATCAAGAGCGGTAACGCCTGCATTCTGCGCGGCGGCTCCGAGGCGATCGACTCCAACAAGGCGTTGGCCAACCTGGTGCAACAGGCGCTCGCCGATGCGGGCTTGCCCGAGACCGCGGTGCAACTGGTGCAGACCACCGACCGCGCCGCCGTCGGTCAGCTCATCGCCATGCCGCAGTACGTCGACGTGATCATTCCGCGCGGTGGCAAGGGCTTGATCGAGCGCATCAGCCGCGACGCCAAAGTGCCGGTCATCAAGCACCTGGACGGCAACTGCCACACCTATGTCGACGACCCGTGCGACCTGGCGCTGGCCGTCAAAGTGGCCGACAACGCCAAAACGCAGAAGTACAGCCCGTGCAACGCGACCGAGTCGTTGCTGGTGGCGCGTGGCGTGGCGGCGGCGTTTTTGCCGCAGATAGCCGACGTCTACGCCGCCAAAGGCGTTGAGATGCGCTGCTGCCCCGCGGCCTTGGCCTTGCTCGAAGATTATGTAAGAAATCGGCCCACAGCCCCTATGGAGCAAGGGCAGAAAGCTATTAATAAAGAAGCATTCAAGCTGCTGCCGGCGCAGGAGTCCGACTGGTTCGAGGAGTATCTGGCGCCGATCATCAGCATCAGAATAGTTGCTGGCGTCGACGAGGCCATCGCCCACATCAACCACTATTCGTCGCACCACACCGACGCCATCCTGACGCGCGACCACGTCCATGCGCAGGCGTTCTTGCGCCAGGTCGATTCGGCCAGCGTCATGGTCAACACCAGCACACGCTTTGCCGACGGCTTTGAGTACGGGCTGGGCGCCGAGATCGGCATCAGCACCGACAAGTTTCACGCGCGCGGCCCGGTCGGCATTGAGGGGCTGACGTCGCTGAAGTACGTGGTGCTCGGCCAGGGCGAAGTGCGCGGCTGATTTCTCAAGCGAAATTATTCAAGGGAGTTGTCATGAAAGTTGCGTCTTATTGCGGGTCGATGCTTTGCGCCGTGGCGGCGCTGGGCGTCGTCACGTTGGCACAAGCGAGCCTGCCGCTGGCCACCGATTACGGTTGCATCAATTGCCACGGTGCCCACCCGCGCGGTGAGGCGCCGACCCTGGCGCGGCTGGCCGAGAAAATGGCCAAGTACCAGGGCGATGACGCGGCGCTGGCGCAAAAGGTGGCGCGCTACCGCAGCGGCCAAGCGCTGGAACACGTCGACGCGCACGAGCGCCTGAGCGTCGAGGCCGCCAGCACGCTGCTGCGCTGGCTGGCCAATGGCGCGCATTAGTTGACGTCTGCGACGCGCTGGGTGGGAACTGCGCGCTGCCAGGGGACTCCTAAAATTTCACGCATCGCCTCTGAAGGATTTTTATGGTTCCGCATTTGATTACCGCCTTGACCGGGCCGATCAACGAGCTTGAGCAGCGCGTGCTCGACTCGATGCCGGCCATCGAGCGCTGGTTTCGTTTGGAGTGGATGGAGCACACGCCACCGTTTTACAGCTCGGTCGACATCCGCAACGCCGGCTTCAAGCTCGCGCCAGTCGACACCAACCTGTACCCGGCGGGCTGGAACAACCTGTCGCCTGAGATGCTGCCGCTGGCGGTGCAGGCGGCGATGGCGGCGATCGAAAAAATTTGCCCTGAAGCGCGCAACCTGCTGGTCATTCCTGAGAACGGCGCACACAGCAGTTTTTACCTGGCCAACTTGCTGCAGTTGCAGCGGCTGTTCAACATGGCCGGCCTGAACGTGCGCCTGGGCTCGATCGACCCGGCACTCAAGCAGACCACTGTGCTGCAATTGCACAACGGCGAGACGCTGACGCTGGAGCCGGTGCTGCGCGGCAAGCGCCGCCTGGGCCTGAAAGACTTTGACCCGTGCACCATCTTGCTCAACAACGACCTCAGCGCCGGCGTGCCTGGCATTCTGGAGGAGCTCTACGAGCAATACCTGCTGCCGCCGCTGCACGCCGGCTGGCCGACGCGGCGCAAGAGCACGCACTTCAAGGCGTATGAAGAGGTGGCCAAGCGTCTGGGCAAATTGATGGGCGTCGACCCCTGGCTGATCAACCCCTTGTTTGACAAGTGCGCCAACGTCGATCTGAGCCAGGACAACGGCCTGGACTGCCTGCGCAACCAGATCGACGCGGTGCTGGCCCGGGTGCGGCGCAAGTACAAGGAATACGGCATCAAGGAAAAGCCCTTTGTCGTCGTCAAAGCCGACCATGGCACGCATGAACTTGGCATCAATACCGTGCGCGACGCGCGCGACTTGCAGGCGCTGTTTGAGCGCGTCAAGGTGTTGACGCAAGGGCGCAAAAAGCCGCTGCTGCCGCACGACTTTCTGGTGCAGGAAGGCGTGCTGACGCAGGAGCGCGTCAACGACGCGGTGGCCGAACCGGTGGTTTACCTGATGGACCGTTACGTGGTCGGCGGCTTTTACCGCGTGCACGCCGGCCGCGGCGTCGACGAGAGCCTGAACGCGCCGGGCTCGGGCTACGTGCCGCTGGCCTTTGAGCACAGCACGCAGTTGCCGCAGCCGGGTGTCAAGCCCGGCGCCAGCGTGCCCAACCGCTTTTACATGTATGGTGTGGTCGGTCGACTGGCGACGCTGGCGGCCAGCTATGAGCTCGAAGCCACCGACCCCGAGGCTGAGAGCTACGACTGAGCGCGTCAGCGTGGCTGTGCGATCTGACGCAAAATGGCCTCCCTTTTTGACACGGAGCCGGACTGATTCAGCCGGCGGGTGACTCTTGGCAACTTCGCAAACCGCGCTACGCGTGCTGATTCTTGGCGCCATTGGCGTCGTCTATGGCGATATCGGTACCAGCGTGCTGTACGCGGTCAAGGAGGTGTTTGGCTCCGGCCACGTGCAGTTCAACCATGACAACGTGCTGGGCATTCTGTCGATATTTTTCTGGACGCTCAGCGTCATCATCTCGCTCAAGTATGTCACGCTGGTGCTGCGCGCCGACAACAACGGCGAGGGTGGCCTGGTGGCGATGCTGACGCTGGCCTCGCAGTCGGTCAAGGACAAGCCACGCCTGCGCCGCCTGTTGCTGTTGGTCGGCATCTTTGGCACCTGCCTGTTTTATGGCGACGGTGTCATTACCCCGGCAATTTCCGTGCTGTCGGCGGTCGAAGGGCTGGAGGTGGTTTCGCCCGGCTTCAAGCGCGCGGTGATTCCGTTGACGTTGCTGATCTTGTTTGGCCTGTTCTTCGTACAAAAACGCGGCACGGCCGATATCGGCAAATTCTTTGGTCCGGTGACGCTGCTGTGGTTTGCCGTCATCGCCGCGTTGGGGGTGTGGCACATCGCCCAGGCCCCAGAGGTTCTGCTGGCCCTGAGTCCGCATTACGCCCTGCGTTTCATGTGGCAGAACCCGGGCACCACCTTCATCATTCTCGGCGCCGTGGTGCTGTGCGTCACCGGCGGTGAGGCGCTGTACGCCGACATGGGGCACTTTGGCCGAAAGCCGATTCGCCTGGCCTGGTTTACCGTGGTGATGCCGGCCTTGACACTCAACTATTTTGGTCAGGGCGCGCTGTTGCTGGCGGACCCGACGGCGGTCAGGAACCCGTTTTTTCTGATGGCGCCCACGTGGGCCCTGTTGCCGCTGGTGGCGTTGGCGACGCTGGCCACGGTGATCGCCTCGCAGGCGTTGATTACCGGCGCATTTTCGGTGACCAAACAGGTCATTCAGCTTGGCTACCTGCCGCGCTTTCAGGTCTGGCACACCAACATCAAGGAGACCGGCCAGATCTACATGCCGTTCGTCAACTGGGGCTTGTTTGTGGCCATTGTGCTGGCGGTGCTGCTGTTCAAGACCTCGAGCAACCTGGCCGCCGCGTACGGCATTGCCGTGACGCTGGACATGCTGATCACCACGCTGCTGACTTTTTTTGTCATCCGCTACACCTGGCGCTATCCGCTGCCTTTGTGCGTCGCCGCCACCGGCGCGTTTTTTATCGTCGACCTGGCGTTCTTCAGTTCCAACCTGATGAAACTGGTCGACGGTGGCTGGTTTCCGTTGCTCATCGCCGGCGGCGTCTACACGCTGATGCTGACCTGGAAGGACGGCCGGCGCCTGCTCAACCAGAAGCTGCAGGCCGACGCCATTGACCTGGGCAGTTTTCTGGAGGCGGTGTTCGTCAGCCCACCGACGCGCGTCGCCGGCACCGCCGTGTTTCTGACTGCCGCTCCCGGTACCGTGCCCAACGCGCTGCTGCATAACCTCAAGCACAACAAGGTGCTGCATGAGATCAATCTGTTTGTCACCGTCGTCAACCACGAAATTCCGTGGATCGGCATGGACAAGCGTCTGACGATCGAATCGCTCGGCCACGATTGCTGGCAGGTGGTCGTCAATTACGGTTTCAAGAACGACCCGGATTTGCCCAAGGCGCTGACGCACATGAAAGGTCGCGGCTGCGAACTGGACCCCATGACGACCAGTTATTTTCTCAGCCGCGATACGGTGGCACCGACGCTCGCAGGCGGCATGGCACCGTGGCGCGAGAAGATCTTTGCACAAATGCACCTCAACGCCAGCGCTGCCGCCGACTTTTTGAATTTGCCGAGCAACGCCGTGGTCGAGTTGGGCAGCAAAATTGAAATCTGACCGATTGCACTGAGGAGTCGTGCCGATGGAACTGTTGTTTGTCGCCGACAACCTGGCGTCTTTCAAAATCTACAAAGACAGCACCTTTGCCATGATGCGCGAGGCGCACCAGCGTGGCCACCGCCTCAGCGCCTGCGAACCCAAGGACCTGCTGTGGCAGCGGGGTGGCCAGGTCACTGCGTTCGTGCGCGACATCACGCTCACGGGCGACGCTGGCGCGTGGTTTGCCACGCCGGCGGGTCAGCCCGCGGAACGCCCGGCAGCCTTGCACACTTTCGACGCCGTGGTGATGCGCAAGGACCCGCCGTTTGACGCGGAATATTTCTACACCACGCACCTGCTGGAACAGGCCGAGCGCGAAGGCGCGAGGGTGTTCAACGCGCCACGCGCGCTGCGCGACCACCCCGAGAAATTGGCCATTCTGGAGTGGCCGCAATTCATTGGCCCGACCTTGGTGACGCGCGACGCGCACGACATTGAGCGCTTTCACGCCGAACACCGCGACATCATTCTCAAGCCGTTGGACGGGATGGGCGGCATGGGTATTTTTCGCGTCAAGGACGACGGCCTCAATCTCGGTTCGATCACCGAAACGCTCAATCGTGGTGGGGCGCAGAGCGTCATGGTGCAGAAGTTTTTGCCGGCCATCGCGCAAGGCGACAAGCGCATTTTGGTCATTGGCGGCCAGCCAGTACCGTTTTGCCTGGCGCGCATCCCACAGGGCGGTGAGGTACGTGGCAACCTGGCCGCCGGTGGCCGGGGCGTGGCCCAGCCGTTGAGCGCGCGCGACCGCGAGATTGCGGCGACCATTGGCCCGGTGCTTGACCAGCGCGGGCTGCTATTGATCGGGCTCGACGTGATCGGCGACAGTCTGACCGAAATCAACGTCACCAGCCCGACGTGCTTTCAGGAAATCACCGATCAGACCGGCTTTGACGTGGCCGCCATGTTTGTCGATGCGCTGGTGCGCCGGCTGTGATGCAGATCGACGCAGCGCTGCATCTCGGTGACCGATTGGCTGCGGTGTGACGGGCAACTGCACTGCAGTGGCAGTCCGTCGACCAACACCAGCAGTTGCCCGGGCAGCATCGCGATCCACGTTTCGTCGGTGGTCAGCGGCTCGGTGACGACAATGGCCAGGCGGTCCTGCGGACTGTTGAGCTGCGCCAGGTTGACGCTCACGTCGTCGTCTTTCAGGTGCACCTGACCAAACGGGTGCGCGCGCAGCACGTAATGCAGTTTGGTGGTGGCGTGCGCCCACAGCGCCTGGCCGTTGCTGAGTAAAAAGTTGAAGGTGCCGTGCTTGGCAATTTGTGGCACCAATTCGCGTAGCGTGCAGGTCAGTTCTTCGACCGTCGGTACGTCGGCGTGCGACTTGGCCAGTTCCTGCATCAGCCAGCAAAAGGCCAGCTCGCTGTCGGTATTGCCGACCGGTCGGAAGCCGCCGTGCAGTCGGGGCGCGTAATTTTTCAGGTCGCCGTTGTGGGCAAACACCCAGTAGCGACCCCAAAGCTCACGCACGAACGGGTGGCAATTCTCCAGCGTCACGCTGCCCACCGTTGCTTTACGCACGTGGGCGATGACGTTGTGGCTTTTGATGGGGTAGCTCTTGAGCATCTGGGCGATCGGCGAGGAGGCGGCACTGGCCTTGTCGACAAAATGCCGTACACCTTTGCCGAGATGGGCGCAGTCGCTTTCAAAAAAGGCGATGCCCCAGCCGTCACTGTGGTGATCGGTACAGCCACCGCGCTGCGCGAAGCCGGTAAAGCTCAGCGTCAGGCTGGCGGGCAAGTGGCTGTTCATTCCGAGAAGTTGGCACATGGGTTGCGGGCTCGGCGCTGGGCGCGCGGCAGAACGGTGGTTTCGGTCTCGCAAGCTTATCCAATTGCGCCGGCAAATCTGAAACATCGGGTCACTTTCAATAGAAAATGGCATCCGTTGGCGTTATGCTTCGCCAAGTTACAACAAGTCCGGGCCAAATGTGGCGCGGTACCGGTGCCTGGCGCACCGCACAAAAAAGGGAAAAGTCTTGAAGCGCAGAGTTGTATACGGTGTGTTTGGTGGGTTGGTCCTGATGGCTGGCCTGGTTTCGGCACCGCAGGCGTTCACCCTGGGAGATCTTCGCGGCAGCGTCGTCGTCGGGCGACCGCTGGACATGTCGGTCACCGTGACGGCGACCCCCGAAGAAGAGATTTCGGCGGCGTGTTTTGCCGCCGACGTATTCCACGCCGACACCCTGCAAACCCGCACGACGGTCACGGTGGCGCGCCAGGAGGCGGTGGCCACGCCGACGTTCAAGGTACGCATCCAGTCGTCGGTGCCGGTCGACGAACCCGTGGTGACGGTGCAATTGCGCTCGACCTGCGCCAATCAATTCAGCCGACGCTACGTGTTGTTGGCCGACTTCCCCGTGGTGGTGATGCCGCAGGTTGAGCCCGCGCCGAGCCTGCCGGTGCTGCCCGGGGCCGGCAGCGGCGCGCCAGCGCCGGCCGTGCCGATCGCCAAACCCATGGCCGCACCGGTGGTCGGTGTGACGCCGGCGGCGGCTGCGCTGACGCCGTCAGAGGTGACGGCGGCGGCACCGGCGGTCAAACCGGTGGCCAGGCCCAAACCAGTGGTGCGCAAGAAAGTGCTGCCTGCCAAACCCAAGGTCAGTAAGCCGGCGGTGGCCGCGGTGGCGCCGACGCCGGCACCTGAACCGGTCAAACCGGCGTTGAAGCTGGAGGCTTTGAACTTGCCCGCCGGTCAACCCGATGGGCTGGCCGGCGCGCCGTTGGCGCTGCCGTCACCCGAATCGGTGCTGCAAGCCAAGCAGATCGAAACGCTGCAAGAGGAGCTCAAGGCACTCAAAGAGCTGGCCAGCAAAAACAACGCCGCCATGGTGCAAATGCAGTCGCAGTTGCAGAAGGCGCAGAACGAGCGCGTGTCGCTGCAACTGTTTTACGTGGTGATGGCCCTGTTGGCGATGTCGGTGGCGGTACTGCTCTGGTTGCTCTGGCAGCGTTACCGCGACCAGCCGGGCCCGGACGCCGGCGCCAGCATCCTGACCGAAATGGCCCTGCAGCAAAGCGAGTTCGGTGATTCGGCTGACCACGGGTGGTCCGCTGACACCGGGCAGCGCGTGCGGGTACGATCTGCGGTTACACCGGCGCCAAAACCCGAGCCATCGCGCTGGGACAACGACGCCAAGCCGGTCGCAGCGTCGCCCGCGGCTGGCAAGACGCCGACGGCGGCTGCAACGCTGGTCCAGGCGGCCCCGGAGCCGACGATTCCGGCGTCTTTGCAGGATTTGAATCACGCCTACACCAACACGCGCCTGCAGGACGTCGGTGACACCAATTTCGACGTCATAGCCCGCGAAGATGTCGACCTCGACATCGACATGAGCAGCTGGGCCGGTCTGGGTGAGTCCGGCCATGTCGACACGCATGCCGAGTCGGTTGCCGACATCCGCCAGCAAGCTGAGTTTTTCGTCTCGCTCGGGCAAACCGAGCGAGCGCTGTTTGTGCTCAAAAAACAGATTGCTGCGAGCCCGCAGGCCAACCCGTTCGTCTACCTTGACTTGTTGTCACTGTTTCATTCGTTGGGTTACAAGACCGACTTCCGTGAGTACCGCACCGCATTCAATCGTTACTTCAACTGCGTGCTGCCGGACTTTCCGGCCTACCACCTTGAAGGACGCGACCTGACGGCCTACACCGACGAGCTGGCGCGCCTGTCGCAGGTGTGGAACCGCAAAGAGGTCATTGCTTACCTCAACGCCTGCATTTACCGCTCCGAGCAAGCCTCGGCGCAGCCGTCGTTTGAGCTCGCCGCTTTCCGCGATTTGTTGCTCTTGCTCGCGATTGCCGAGCAGGGCGTTGGAGGCGCGCAGGCCTGAGGCCGCTCAGGTGGCTTGCGCGGCTTTGATGCAAGCCGCACACAGGCAGGCCTGACCACGCTCTGCCGTGGCGATCCGTTCCAGCAGTTCCGGCGGAACTTTCTCTGACGCGCACCAGCAGGATGCCTGCTTGACGCCGGTGGCGCGTTCAATTTCCATGGCGCACTGATTGGCTTGGCCGCACAGGGGACAGCGCCGTGGATCAACGGCTGGCGGTGGCTGGGTCATTCATGCATCTCCTTCTTTGAGCGTCAGCGCCAGCGCGTAGACGTCGTTGCGTGGCTCACCGGTGATTGCCGCGGCCAGCTTGACCGCCGTTTTGAGTGGCAACTCGGCCAGCAACAGCGGCAGCAGGGACAGCGCTGTCGACGCCTGATCTTGGCTGGGTCGGGGATGGAGTACCAGGACGAACTCGCCGCGGTTTCGCTGTGCATCGCTGGCCAGCCAGCCGGCAAAGTCGGCGGCGTTCAGGGTGACAACGTTTTCAAACTGTTTGGTCAACTCACGGCCAATCGTCAAGCGGCGCTGGCCCAGCGCAGCCAGCGCCTGGGCCAGCGCCTCGATGCGGTGCGGCGCTTCGAGCAGCACAACAGCGCGGGTTTCGTTGGCCAATGCCTGCACCGCCGTGGCGCGCTCAAGCGTCTTGTTTGGCAAGAAACCGGCAAAGACAAAGCCACTGCTGTGGTCGGCGTCGGTGCGCAAGCCGGCGACACTCAGCGCCGTCGTGACGCTGCTGGCGCCGGGCACCGGTACCACCGGCAGGCCGGCCAGGACGATGCCGGCGACCAACCGGGCGCCCGGGTCGCTGACGGCCGGGGTGCCGGCGTCGCTGACGTAGGCCACGCGCAGACCCTGTTGCAGTACCTGGCGCAGCCGAGCGATGGCTTGCGCTTCGTTGTGTTGGTGCACCGCCAGCAACTGCGTCGGCGCCTTGTCGATGTCAAAAGCGCGCAGCAGCGTCTGCGTGTGCCGCGTGTCTTCGCAGGCAATGACGTCGGCGAGTTGCAGCACACGCAATGCGCGCAGGGTGATGTCGGCCAGATTGCCGATCGGCGTGGCAACCACATAGAGCGCCCCGACTGGAAAAGTCTGTCCCGCCGTGGCGTCTTGCGCGGCCTGCAAGGCCAGGGCAAATTTGCCTGCCAGTCTGGGCGTAGGATGTGCGGTCAATGAACGGACTTTCAAAAAATGTTTTGCCACCGCGGCGCACCACCAAGCAAGCGGGTGATGCGGCTGAAGCACTGGCGTTGCAGGTGTTGCAGCGCGCCGGCCTGATGCTGTTGCAACGCAATTATCGAACGCCGGGACGCGGTGGGGGCGAGATTGACCTGATCATGCGTGCCGCCGATGGCACCTGCGTGTTTGTCGAGGTGCGCCAGCGGCGCAGCACCAGCCACGGTGGGGCTGCGGCCAGCGTCAGCGCCACCAAGCAGCGGCGCATTGTTTTTGCGGCGCGGCACTATTTGCAGCGTCTGGCCCGGGTGCCGCCCTGCCGTTTCGACGTGGTGGCCATCGACGGTGGTGCCGTCGATTGGCTGCAGGGCGCATTTGACGCCGGCTAGGGCGGTGCCGGCTGCTGGTGGCCGGCAATCCTTGCCCAACCGCGGAAAAGCGTCGCACAGGTATCATCACGCCCATGCTTGAACAACGCATTCAACAACACTTCATCGACAGCGCCGACCTGAAGTACCAGGCGGCTGCGGTCCTGAGTAAACCCATTGCCGACGCGGTGCAAGCGCTGCTGGCCTGTGTCACCAGCGGCGGCAAAGTATTGGCCTGCGGCAACGGTGGCTCGGCGGCCGATGCGCAACATTTCGCCGCCGAGTTCGTCGGTCGCTTCGAGCGCGAACGCCCGGAGCTGGCCGCGCTGGCGCTGACCACCGACTCGTCGATCCTCACCGCCATCGCCAACGACTACGACTTCAACATGGTGTTCTCGCGTCAGGTACGTGCCCTGGGGCAACCCGCAGACGTGTTGCTGGCCATCTCGACCAGCGGCAATTCGGCCAACGTGTTGGCGGCCATCGAGGCCGCGCACGAGCGTGACATGGTCGTCGTCGGCCTGAGCGGTCGTGGTGGCGGCAAAATGACGCGGGCGTTGCGCGACACCGACGTACACATCTGTGTACCGCACGAGCGCACCGCGCGCATCCAGGAAGTTCACCTGTTGACGCTGCACTGCCTGTGCGACGCGGTGGACGATTTGTTACTTGGGGATTCTGAAAGCTCGCTATGAACTTGCAAACGATGAAAAAGAGTGTCCTGTTGCTGGCCTTGACCGGTACCGTCAGCGTGGTCCTGAGCGGCTGCTTTCCGGTGGTCATGGGCGGTGCCGTGGTTGGCGGCCTGGTGGCGATCGACCGGCGCACCGCCGGTGCCCAGCTGGAGGACGAGACCATTGACCTGCGCGCGTCGAGCCGCATTCGCGAGAACCTGGGCGAGCGCGTGCACGTCAACGTCAACAGTTACAACCGGCGCGTGCTGCTGACCGGAGAGGTGCCCAACGCGCAGGACAAGGCGCTGGTCGAACAGATCGTGGCGCGCGTTGAAAACGTTCAGTCGGTGGTCAATGAGCTTGCCGAATTGGGCAACGCCACGCTGACGCAACGCTCTTCGGACACCCTGGTCACCGGTCGGGTCAAGGCCGGCCTGGTTGACGCCAAAGACCTCTACGCCAGTGCTTTCAAAGTGGTGACCGAACGCGGCACCACATATTTGATGGGCCGCGTCTCGCAGCGCGAGGCCGACCGCGCCACCGAGATCGCCCGCTCGACCAACGGCGTGCAGAAGGTCGTGCGTGTGTTTGAAATCATCAGCGAAAGTGAGTTGCGCAACACCTTGCCGCAACCGGCGCCGGTCGACGGCAAAAAATAGCGCGCGCTCTAGCGCAGGCGGCGGATCAGGCTCGAGGTATCCCAGCGCCGGCCACCGATTTGCTGGATGTCGGCGTAGAACTGGTCGATCAAGGCGGTCGCCGGCAGGCGAGCACCGTTGCGTTTAGCCTCATCGAGCACCAGGCCCAGGTCTTTGCGCATCCAGTCGACGGCAAAGCCGAAGTCAAACTTGTCGGCCACCATGGTCTTGCCGCGGTTGTCCATCTGCCAGCTTTGCGCGGCCCCCTTGCCGATGACGTCGAGCACCAGATTCATGTCCAACCCAGCTTTTTGACCAAAGGCAATGGCTTCGGCCAGACCTTGTACCAGGCCGGCGATGCAGATCTGGTTGACCATCTTGGCCAGTTGACCGGCGCCGCTGTCACCGAGGTAGGTGACGGCCTTGGCGAACGCCATCACCAGGGGTTGCGCGGCGTCAAAAGCCGCTCGGTCGCCGCCGCACATCACGGTGAGCGCGCCGTTTTGCGCACCGGCCTGGCCGCCCGAGACCGGCGCGTCGACAAAGTGCAGACCCAGCCCCCGCGCTGTGCCGTGCAGCTCGCGCGCCACGTTGGCCGAGGCGGTGGTGTGGTCGACCAGGATGGCCCCGGCAGCCATGCCAGCAAAGGCACCATCTGGCCCCAACACGACACTGCGTAGGTCGTCGTCGTTGCCCACGCAGCAAAAGACGAATTCCGCGCCCTTGGCTGCGTCGCGCGGTGTGCCGGCGTGCGTCAATTGGCCACGCACGCCACTGGCCTGGGCGTACTGCGCGCACCAGCTCATCGCCTTGGCGGCCGTGCGGTTGTAGACGGTGACACTGTGGCCAGCCTGCGCCAGGTGGCCGGCCATTGGATAGCCCATGACGCCCAGGCCCAGGAAGGCCACCCGGCGTGCGGCGATCGGTTCGTAAGTTCGGTTGGTCATGAGCGGCCTCCTTGGCACGGGTCGTTAAACGATGGTGAGATGCTCGGTACCGGCGGCCAGGTTGGTGTTGCGGCCGCGGGTGCCGTTGAGCTTGATCTGCAAGCGTAAATCATTGACCGAGTCGGCGTTGCGCAGGGCGTCCTCGTAGGTGATTTCTTCGGCCTCGTAGGCGTTGAACAGCGCCTGGTCGAAGGTCTGCATGCCGATGTTGGTGCTTTTTTTCATGACCTCCTTGATTTCGGCGACCTCGCCCTTGAAGATCAGGTCGGCAATCAGCGGCGAGTTGAGCATGATCTCGACGACGGCGGTGCGACCCTTGCCGTCGGGTCGCAGGATCAGCCGTTGCGACACCATCGACTTGAGGTTCAGCGACAGGTCCATCAGCACTTGTTGATGTCGGTCCTCAGGGAAGAAGTTGATGATGCGGTCGATCGCCTGGTTGGTGCTGTTGGCGTGCAGCGTGGCCAGACACAAGTGGCCGGTTTCGGCGAAATTGACGGCCAAATCCATCGTTTCGCGATCGCGGATTTCGCCCATCAGGATCACGTCGGGCGCTTGCCGCAGCGTGTTCTTCAGCGCCGCGCCCCAGCTGTCGGTGTCGATGCCGACCTCCCGCTGGGTGACGACGCAATTCTTGTGCGGGTGGACAAATTCAATCGGGTCTTCAACGGTGATGATGTGGCCAAAGGTGGTTTCGTTGCGGTGGTCGATCATCGCCGCCAGCGTGGTGGTCTTGCCCGAGCCGGTGGCGCCGACGATGATGCACAGGCCGCGCTTGGTGTTGACAATGTCCTTGAGGATCGGTGGCAGTTTCATGCTGTCGATGGTCGGCAACTTGCTCGGAATGGTCCGCAGCACCAGCCCGACCTTGCCTTGCTGCATGAAGGCGTTGACGCGAAAGCGCCCCAAATTGGGTGGCGCGATGGCGAAGTTGCATTCCTTGGTGCGCTCGAACTCGGCCACCTGGCGGTCGTTCATGATCGAGCGCGCCAGCGCCGTGGTGTGGGTACCGTTGAGCGCCTGCGGTGACACTTTGGTGACCTTGCCGTCGACTTTGATGGCCGGGGGCAGGTCGACGGTGAGAAACAAGTCACTGCCGCCGCGCCCGACCATCAGCTTGAGCAGGTCGGTGATGAATGTGGTTGCCTGATCGCGTTCCATGGTGCGCTCTCCCGTGTCGTGAAAGGTACAAATCAGCCGGGAAAGTTTTCCGGCATTTTGGCTTTGGTGCGCGCCTCGGCGGCGCTGATGACGTTGCGCCGCACCAGGTCGGTCAGGTTCTGGTCGAGCGTTTGCATGCCGACGCTGTTGCCGGTCTGCATGGCCGAATACATCTGCGCCACCTTCGCTTCGCGGATCAGGTTGCGAATGGCGCTGGTGCCGAGCATGATCTCGTGCGCGGCGACGCGCCCACTGCCGTCCTTGAGCTTGCACAAGGTCTGCGAAATCACCGCCTGCAGCGATTCAGACAACATGGCGCGGACCATTTCTTTTTCTTCAGCCGGAAAGACGTCGATGATCCGGTCGATGGTCTTGGCTGCGCTGCTGGTGTGCAGCGTGCCAAAGACCAGGTGGCCGGTTTCTGCTGCCGTCATGGCCAGGCGGATCGTTTCCAGGTCGCGCATTTCGCCGACCAGGATGGCGTCGGGGTCTTCGCGCAGCGCCGAACGCAGCGCCGAGGAAAAACTGTGCGTGTGCGGGCCAACTTCGCGCTGGTTGATCAGGCACTTTTTGGAGTCGTGGACGAATTCGATCGGGTCTTCGACGGTGATGATGTGGCCAAACTCGTTTTCGTTGAGGTAATTGACCATCGCCGCCAGCGTCGTCGACTTGCCCGAGCCAGTCGGCCCGGTGACCAGCACCAAACCCCGCGGTTTGAGCGCCAGGTCGGCAAAAATCTTCGGGCAGTTGAGTTGCTCCAGCGTCAGAATTTTGCTCGGAATCGTGCGGAACACCGCGCCGGCGCCGCGTTGCTGGTTGAAGGCGTTGACCCGAAAGCGCGCCAGTCCTTCAATTTCAAAAGAGAAGTCGATCTCCAGGAACTCTTCGTAGTGCTTGCGCTGCGCGTCGTTCATGATGTCGTAAGCCATGGCGTGAACCTGCTTATGATCGAGCGGCTCGACGTTGAGCCGACGTACATCACCGTTGACGCGGATCATCGGTGGCAGGCCGGCGGACAGGTGCAAGTCCGACGCCTTGTTCTTGACACTGAAAGCCAGCAGCTGGGTGATATCCACAAAACCCCCTCATCAATTGTTTCGCTTCTTAGATTATGACCACGATTCAAGCGCGCATCGACGCGGTACGTCGGCGAATTGACGCGGCCTGCCAACGCTGTGGCCGCGACGCCAACACAGTGACCCTGCTGGCGGTGTCCAAGACCTTCGACGCCGACACGGTGGCGCAGGCGCACGCCGCCGGCCAGCTGGCCTTTGGTGAAAACTACATTCAGGAAGCCGTCGACAAGATCGGCCGGCTGCGGCACTTGCCGCTGCAGTGGCATTGCATCGGCCCGGTGCAGAGCAACAAGACGCGGCTGGTGGCCGAGCAGTTCGACTGGGTGCAGACGCTTGACCGCCTGAAGATCGCCGAGCGCTTGAGCGCGCAGCGCCCGCCGCAGTTGGCGCCGTTGCAGGTGGCGATCCAGGTCAATATCGACGGCGGCGCCACCAAGTCAGGCGTGCCGCCGCAGGCGGCGTTGGCTTTGGCTCAAGCGGTCGCGCGCTTGCCGCGTCTGCGCCTGCGCGGTTTGATGTGCATTCCTGATGTTGCTCCTGATAGTGAAGCTGCTTGCGCAGTATTCAAAAGGGTTAGAGTCTTATTTGATGCATTAAATTCACACGGCCTGGCACTCGACACCTTGTCGATGGGCATGAGCGGCGATCTGGAAGCCGCGGTCGCTGCCGGCAGCACGATGGTGCGTGTCGGCAGCGCCATTTTTGGTCAGCGCGACTACGCCCTTGCTGCCGGTG
>JBBIGT010000040.1:0-16331 GCA_037447395.1 Comamonadaceae bacterium
GCAGCACCTCAGGGCGCCGGGTAGCACACCCGCAGTACCTCGATCTCGTCAATACGTCCGGGCGCGACCAGCTTGAGGACGTCGCCCTCGCGCGCCTTGAGCAACGTTTGGGCGATCGGTGATACCCAGCTGACTTCGCCGGCGGCGGAGTTGGCCTCGTCGATGCCGACGATACGCACCGTGCGCTCAGCGCCCTGGTCGTCAACGTAGCTGACACTGGCGCCGAAAAATATTTGCCGGCTGCCGTGGTGCAACGTCGGGTCGGCGACGACGGCGATCTCCAGACGCTTGATCAGAAAGCGCACGCGCCGGTCAATCTCGCGCAGGCGTTTTTTGCCGTAGATGTAGTCACCGTTTTCCGAGCGGTCGCCGTTGCTGGCGGCCCAGTGCACCGCCTCCACCACTTTGGGGCGCTCGACTTCGACCAACTGTTTCAGCTCGGCGCGTAGCCGGGCAAAGCCTTGCGGCGTGATGTAGTTCTTGCCGCCGGCGGGCAACGCCGGCAGGGCGGGCGCGTCGTCGTCATCGTCGTCGCGCTCTTTGGTGAACGCTTTGTTCATGGTTTGCCGGCGCCTTCGCTGGGCGCGGTTGCCGCCAGTCTGGCGGGGGCGAACAGGCCGCTCCAGCCGGTGGTGGCGACTTCCAGTTGGCGGGCGCTGAGGCGCTTTAAGGTGAACTTGCCGCCGTCACCGAGCACATAGCGCAGCACCCAGCTGGCCGCTGGCCCGAAACGGATCTGCTTGGCCGAAAAACGGATCTCCAGCGCCTGACCGCCTTGGCAGACCTCGCCGGTGATGTCGGCCCACAAGCCTTTGCCGGTCTTCACAAAAGCCACCGACATGACGCCGTGCTGCTCGGAAATGGCGACGCGCAAGGGCAGGCCGTCGTCCATGGTGGTCTCATCCCACTGCAGCGGGAACGCCGGATCGTCGAGCATGGCCTTGAGCGCGTCGACCGTCGAGACGCAGGCCGCCGCCGTCACCGGTGCTTGCGCCGCTGGCTGTGTCTGCGCCGCGCTGGGCCAGACCGGCATCAGGCCGAGACACACACAGATCAGCCGCAGAAAACGATGCATGATAAATTCAATGTGCTTTCAAAAAAATAGCTATAAGTCCGTGTTTTATATGGGCTGAACGGCAATTTGTCTATTAAGCCAGCTTTTTCAGAAGGGCGGTTTTCTGGGCGTCGAATTCCGCTTGCGTGAGGATGCCTTTGTTTTTTAGCTCGGCCAGCTTCTCCAGCGTGGCCATCGCCGCGTCGGCGCTGGCGCCAGCGGCGGTCGCCGCTGTTGGCAGCCCGGCGGCCAGGTTCTGCGCCAGCGCTTGGCCCAGCGCCATGCCGGCACCCAGACCCATGGCGTCGCCGGCCATGCCCCCGCCACCCTGCGCCAATTGTGGAATGGCCTGTGCGCTTTGGTATTGAATCAGCCGCGCCAGGTCGTCGCCGACCATGCCCAAGCCAATTTTTTGGTCGAGCACTTGCTGCAGCGCGTCGGGCAGCGAGACGCTCTGCACCGTCAGGTCGTCGAGTCGCAGGCCGAGTTGGGCGAACGCCGGCCTGAGCTGCGCCACCAGCGTTTGCGCCAGGCGTTGCTGGTTGGCCGCCAGGTCAAGAAACGCCACGGTGCTGCTGGCGACGACGTTACCGAGTTGTTGCAGCACCAACGCGCGCAACTGGCCGTCGATGGCGGCGCTGGTAAAGGCTTCACAAGGCCCGCTGATTTCGCTGAAAAAACGCGCCGGATCGGCGACGCGGTAGCTGTAATTGCCATAAGCGCGCACACGCACCGCACCGAATTCACTGTCGCGCAGGGTGAGCGGTTGCGCGGTGCCCCATTTTTGGTCGACCTGTTGGTGCGTGCTGAAGAAATAAACGTCGCTCTTGAACGGCGAGGCAAACAGCTTGTCCCAGTGCTGCAGGTTGGTCAACAGCGGCAAGGTTCGCGTTGACAGCGTGTAGCTGCCTGGCGCAAACACGTCGGCGACGCGGCCCTCGTTGACGAACAGCGCCAGCTGCGCCGGGCGCACGACCAGCGCGGCGCCGTTTTGAATTTCCATGTCGGCCATCGGGAAGCGCCAGACCAGGGTGTCGTCGGCGGCGGCGCTCCACTGGATGACGTCAATGAATTGTTTCTTGATGAAATCCATCAGCGCCATGGCGATTCCTGTTGTGGGTGGTTGCCGCTGGATGATACACAGCGGTGCAGCGTGCGCGCCGTGCCACGCCACAACAAGAACACCCACCGCGGCAGCGCTGCCGGGTGGGCGTGGGGTGCGGCACGGGGCGCGCCCGTGCACTCAGCGGGCGTGAGAAGACTTAGTCGGCCAGGCTGACTCGCACCGATCGGTCCCCCTCCACGGGGGCGGTCTGCTCGGCCAGCATGACCGGGGCAGCCTGAGTGACCCGGCCAAATCCACGGCTGGCGAGTTCGCGGCGCACGGCCTCGACACGGGCGAGGTCTTGCGTCTGGCCGCTGCGGCGGTGCTGCGCCTGGGCCTTTTGCAGCGTTTGCATCAGCGCGGCGACTTCGTGCGACATCACCGGTCGCTCGGTATTGACCGCAGCAACCTGGATGGTCTTGACGGCGGGTGCGGCGGTGCTGCTTTGCGCCAGAGTGGCGCCCGCGGCAGAAATGGCGACGACGGCCAGCAGCGTTTTGATGACAGATTTATTCATGACTTTAGTCCTTCAGGGTGGTGAATCAGACCCGTTGACACGGGGCCTTGTGCATCGATGTGACTCAACGATAGTTGGCTTTTGTGTCCGTTTCAAGGCAAACGTAACCGCGCGGGTCCGGGCGTGACAGGGCTTACAAGTGCTTGCAACTGCGCAACGTTTTGTTTCTCGCAGACGACGTTTTTGTGGTCTTTAGGCTATGCTCGCCGCCCATCCCTTATCCCACTGATGCGCACAATTTCAAGCTCTGATGAGCCGGCGGCGCCGGTTACGGCCATGCTGCTGGCCGCTGGACGTGGCCAGCGCATGCGCCCGCTCACCGACCGCTGCCCCAAGCCGCTATTGCAGGTGCACGGCCAGGCGCTGATGCACTGGCATTTGCAGGCGCTGGCCGACGCCGGCGTGCGCCGTGTTGTTATCAACACCGCCTGGCTGGGCCCGCAAATCGTTCGGCAGTTCGGCAATGTTTTTGGGATTGAGGTCAATAAAACAAATGGTATGCAGCTATTTAATAGAGAGCAAATGGCGCTCCTCTATTCGCCTGAAGGGCAGGACTTTGGCGGCGCGCTGGAGACCGCCGGCGGCATCTGCCGTGCCTTGCCCCAGTTGTGCCCGCAGCCGGATGTGCCTGGAGGCGATGTGTTCTGGGTGCTGGCGGGCGACGTCTACACGCCGGATTTCAAGTTTGCCGCGGCGGCGATGCAACGGTTTGCCGCGAGCGACAAGTTGGCCCATCTGTGGCTGGTGCCCAATCCGGCGCATAACCCGCAAGGCGACTTCGGCTTCGACGTTACGACGGGCCTGGCCTTGAACCTGACCGCAGACGACTCCCGACCGCGTTACACCTATTCGACCATCGGTCTGTACCGGCGTGCGTTGTTCATGCCGCCGTGGTGTGAGGTCGCGCCGGGCAATCCAAGCGGCCTCGTCGTCAAGCTGGCGCCGTTGCTGCGTGCCGCCATGGACCAGCGCCGGGTGTCGGCCGAGTTGTACCCTGGCCCCTGGACCGACGTGGGCACGCCGCAGCGACTGGCCGAGCTCAACGCCGAGCCCAGCGCGCCAGCCCTATGATCCGGCACGCGCTTATGCCTATGCTCGGCGGCATCACCAGCGGCATCCGGCGCTACAGCGGCGAATACACCAGCCACGCGCACGACCATGCGCAGATCATGTTTGCCCTGCAGGGCCGCATGGTGCTGGACGTTGGCGGACACAGCGCCTTTGCCGATAGCTCCTGCGGCCTGATCATTCCGGCGGGCACGGCGCACGGTTTTCTGGCGGCGCTTGATGTGCGCATGTTTGTCATTGATCTGCCGGATGCTGCAGAGGTAGCGCGGGTGCGCCGTTTCGCCGTGACGCCGGCGTGTCGCCACAGCGTCAATTTGACCGACGCCACGCTGCAGCTGGCCTGCGTGCGCCAGGCGCCAGGCGTGGGGCTGCGTCGCGGCATTGATCTGGCGGCACTCAATGCCGCGTTACAGGCCCGGTTGAACGAGCCCTGGAGCACCCAGCGCATGGCCCAGGGCTTCCATTTGAGCCCGCAGCGCTTTCATGCGCGTCTGCTCGAGCTTACCGGGCTGACGCCGCAAGCCTACGTGCGCGCGCGGCGGCTGGACCGCGCCGTTGTCCTGTTGCGTCAAGGTGTGCCATTGGAGACGACCGCGCAGCAAGTGGGTTACGCCTCAGCCAGTGCGCTGGCGTTTGCGCTCAGACGCGAGCGAGGGGAAAGTAGCCGGCAGTTGCGTGCGCGTTAAGCTGCAGGTCAAGCGTTGCTCGACAGTTGGCGCGCTGGCTGGCGGCAAACTGGCGGCATGAAACACAAATCGTCATCGTCACTGGCGGGCGTCGGCATGGCGTTGGCCGCTGCCGCGCTGTGGGGCACCACTGGCACGGCGCAGACCTTTGTCGCGTCGCAGACTTCGCCGTATTGGGTTGGCGCGCTGCGGCTGGCGCTGGCCAGCGTCTTTTTCTTGCTGTTGCTGTTTTTGCATCGTCGGCGGTTGCCGCCCGGGGCCCGCGCGGCAATCGCCGTGCCGGCGCGCCTGCCGCGCGTGGCGTGGCGCTGGGTGCTGCTGGGCGGCGCGTGTATGGCCGCCTACAACCTGTGTTTTTTTGCCGGCGTCAAGGCCGTGGGTGTGGCCACCGGCACGGCCCTGGCCATTGGCAGCGGGCCGATCTGGGTGGGCCTGCTGCAATCGCTGGTGACACGTCAGACGCCACGGCTGGCCTGGTGGCTGGGTACGGCGTTGGCCGTCACCGGTCTGACGTTGATGCTCGGCAGCAAAGGCTGGGATGCGCACCCGGACGTCGCCGGTTTACTGCTGTGCCTGGGCGCCGGCCTGTCGTACGCGGCCTACACGCTGACCAGCAAGCATCTGGTGGGCATCAGTACGCCGACTGTCGCTACCTGCTGGCTGTTCACCACCGCGGCGTTGTTGGCGTTGCCGCTGGCGGCGCTGGTCGCCGGCGCCTTGAGCGCAACGGCAAGCACCTGGCTGATGGTGGCTTACCTGGGCCTGGTCGCCACCGGCGTCGCCTACCTGCTGTTTGGCCACGCGCTGCAGCACATCTCGGCCGCCAGCGGCGTGACGCTGGCACTGGGCGAACCGGTGACGGCCTTTGCGCTGGCCGTCTGGGTCGTCGGCGAGCAACCGGCGGCGCTGGCCTACGCCGGCCTGGGCCTGGTGCTGGGCGGCTTGCTGCTGGTGGTGTGGATCGAGACGCGCGGGCGCGGGTGATGGCCTCGTGTTGCCGCCTGCGCGTGGGCCAGGCTTGCTGTCGCGGGTGGGCGATGCGCTGGTTGCCATGTCGCTGACCCGGTGCACAGCGCATTGCGCGCACCATGACGAAAAGCTTGTTAACCTTCGGGGCAGCGTTTCTCAATCGACATATTTATGACCACTCCCAACCCCGTTTACGCGCGTCGCCGCGCGCAACTGGCGCAAGCCATTGGCCGCAACGGCATCGCCATTTTGCCCACCGCGCCCGAGCAACAGCGCAACCGCGACAGCGATTTTCCGTTTCGCCACGACAGCTACTTTTACTACCTGTGCGGCTTTACCGAGCCGCAGGCCTGGCTGGTCATCACCGGCGATGGCCGCACAACGCTGTTTTGCCAGCCCAAGGACGTCGAGCGCGAAATCTGGGACGGCCTGCGCCTGGGGCCCGACGCCGCACCGGCGCAACTGGGCGTCGACGCCGCGTTTTCAGTGGCTGAGCTCGACGCCAAGCTGCCCGAGTTGCTCGACGGGCGCGACGCCGTCTGGTACCCGTTTGCCACGCACAAGGCGCTGGAGACGCGCGTCGACGGCTGGCTGGGGGGCTTGCGTGCGCGCGTGCGCTACGGCACCTTGTGCCCGCAGCAGCAGCGCGACCTGTGCAGCGTGCTCGACGAAAAGCGGCTGGTCAAAGACGCGCATGAGCAAGCCATCATGCGCCGCGCCGGCGCCATCAGCGCTGGCGCCCACGTTCGCACCATGCAACGGTGTCGCCAGATGATTCAAGCGGGCCGCGACGTGCGCGAATACCACCTGGAGGCCGAATTGCTGCACGAGTTTCGCCGCCACGGCTCGCAGTTTCCGGCTTACGGCTCGATCGTCGCTGCCGGTGCCAACGCTTGCGTGCTGCACTACCGCGCCGAAGCCGGGCCGGTAGCGAATGGCGAGCTGGTGTTGATCGATGCCGCGTGTGAGTTGGACGGCTACGCTAGTGACATCACCCGCACTTTTCCGGCCAACGGCACGTTCACCGCGCCGCAGCGTGCGCTCTACGAGATCGTGCTGGCGGCGCAAGAGGCAGCTATCGCCGCGACCCAGGCCGGTGCCCGTTTTACCGACCCGCACGACGCCGCGGTCAAGGTGCTGGCCCAAGGCATGCTTGACGTCGGTCTGCTCGACAAGAACAAGGTCGGCAGCCTGCAGGACGTGATCGACAAGCGTGCCTACTTTCCGTTTTACATGCACCGCACCGGCCACTGGATCGGCATGGACGTGCACGATTGCGGCGCCTACACCGAGCCCGCAGAGATCGGCCAGGTCAGCGAGCGCCGCGACGCCCTGACCGGTGAGACCATCAAGGACCGCCCGGCGCGCATTTTGCGCGCCGGCATGGCGCTGACCCTTGAGCCCGGCATCTACGTGCGCCCGGCGGACGGTGTGCCCGAGCCGTTCCACAACATCGGCATCCGCATCGAAGACGACGCCTTTGTCACCGCCACGGGTTGCGAGCTGATCACGCGCGACGTGCCGGTGGCGGTGGCCGAGATTGAGGCGCTGATGCGGGGATAGTCATCCAACCACAGGCCGGCCAAGCCCGCGAGCGTAGTTGCCGCTGCGTTAGGCACATGTACAGTGCTGGGCGGTCTATTCACCAATCAATAAGGCGCACCATGACCTACACGCACATTCTTTTTGACATACAAGACGGCGTTGCCCGTCTCACGCTCAACCGCCCGGACAAGCTCAACAGCTTCATCGCCGCCATGCACGAGGAGCTGCGTCACGCGTTGGCCGCGGTGCAGGCTGACGCCAGCGTCCGTGTGTTGCTGCTTACCGGTGCCGGCCGGGCCTTTTGTGCCGGCCAAGACCTGGCCGACCCGAGCATGGCGCTGGGCCACTTGCAACCGGACATCGGCGCGGTGGTCGAGCAGCATTACAAGCCATTGATCCTGGCCCTGCAGAACTTGCGGGTGCCGACGCTGGCCGTGGTCAACGGCGCGGCGGCGGGCGCCGGCTGTAGTTTGGCGTTGGCGTGCGACCTGGTGCTGGCGGCCAAATCGGCGTATTTTTTACAGGCCTTCAGCAAGATCGGACTCATCCCGGACACCGGCGGCACCTGGTTTTTGCCGCAACGCGTTGGCATGGCACGCGCCATGGGCTTGGCGATGTTGGCCGACAAGCTGCCCGCCGAAAAAGCGCAGGAGTGGGGGCTGATCTGGCAGGCGGTCGACGACGCCGAACTGCCCGCTGCCGCCGACAGGCTCGCCGCGCAACTGGCGGCGTTGCCGACACGCGCGCTGGTCGCCACCCGCTCGGCGATGCGCGCTGCGCCCAACCACACGCTGGAGCAGCAACTGGGTTTTGAGGCCGGCTTCATGCGCGAGCTGGGTTGGCGTGACGACTTCAAGGAGGGCGTCACCGCGTTTGCACAAAAGCGCGCGCCCAAGTTCACGGGCAACTGAGCCGGGTATGACCGACGCCTGTCTTTGCGACGCGGTGCACATGATGAGCGTCGGTGGCGGGCAAGGCGTGGTCGGGGTGATCGAACGCGTGGCGTCAGTGATGGAATTGAAATGGATTATCAATGGCTGAGTTCAAAGGTCTGAACCTGGGTGGTGTGCCAACGTCCGGGCCGTCGGGCCAGGAAAAATTGAGCGCATGGCTGCGCCAACATGCTGTGCGCGACGTCGAATGCATCTTTGCTGACATCTCGGGCTACCCGCGTGGCAAGCTGATGCCGGCGGCCAGTTTTGCCGCCGGCACCGAGCTGCGCATCTGTCAAGCGATTCCAATGCAGGCGGTGACGGGCGACTATTCGTACAACCCGGTGTTCCCCGATTCGGACCCTGACGTGCGCATGTTGCCGGACTACAGCACGCTGGCGCTGGCGCCGTGGGCCAGCACGCCGCGTGCGGTGGCGGTGCACGATTGTCTGGAGTTGAACGGTGAGCCGTGCGCCTTTGCCCCGCGCAGCGTGCTCAAAAAGGTGCTGGCCAGCTATCGCGCGCAGGGCTTGACGGCGGTGGTGGCGCCCGAGATCGAGTTTTATCTGACCGCCGCCAACACCGACCCCGCGCAGCCGCTGGCGCCGCCGCTCACGCGCGGTGGTCGTGCCGAAGTGGGGCAAAGCGCCTTCAGCCTGAATCTGCTCAACGCGCAGGCGCCGTTCTGGGATGAATTGCGCGCCGCGCTGGACACGCTGCACATCGCCGCTGATACCTGGATTCACGAGGTCGGCACCTGCCAGTTCGAAATTAATTTGCTGCATGGCGACGCGGTGGCGGTGGCCGACCAGGCTTTTTTATTCAAGTACGCGGCGCGCGAAATTGCCCTCAAGCACGGGCTCAACGCCGTTTTCATGGCCAAGCCGATCACCGGTAGCGCCGGCAGTTCGATGCACCTGCACACCAGCGTGGTCGACGCCGATGGACGCAATATTTTCAGCCGGCCCGATGGGGCTGAGAGTGCGCGCCTGGGGCAGTACATTGCCGGATTGCAAGCCTACGGTTCTGAGCTGATGGCGCTGTTTGCGCCCAATGTCAACTCGTACCGCCGTTACGTCGCCGGCAGCCAGGCGCCGATCAACCTGCAGTGGGGTTACGACAACCGCACCACCGGTTTGCGCATTCCGGCCAGCGCCGCCGCCGCGCGACGCGTCGAGAACCGCGTCGCCGGCGCCGATGCCAACCCGTACCTGGCCATTGCTGCGTCGCTGGCGGCCGGGCTGGCCGGCTTGACGCAGTCGCTCAAGCCGTCGGCGCCGCTCGCCGGCAATGGCTACGACGCGGCTGGCGATCTGCCGCGCAGCATGGTCGATGCACTCCAGAAAATGGAGCGCTCTGTCCTTGCAAGACAAGCATTTGGCGACGATTTTGTCATTGGCTATTGTGCCGTCAAACGGCTCGAATTCGAGCACTTTCAAACTGAGATTAGCGCTTGGGAGCGGCGTTTCTTGCTGCCGCAGGTGTGACGACAGTCAGTCGTGCCGGTGTTACTTTTGGACACACGCTGCGCGGCCGGTGTGACCCGGCCGGCGCCTAGAATTGCCTCATGAATAAATCAATTTGCGTGGCCGTTGGGGCCCTTGGACTGGTCGCAGCGTTTGCTGCTGCGGCGGGGGACGTGGGTGTGTCGGTAACGGTGTCAGAACCCGGCTTTTATGGCCGCATAGACGTCGGTCGGGTGCCGCAACCGACGGTGATTTACCCGCGCCCGATCATCGTTGAGCAGCAGCCAGTGACGGTTGTGCGTCAGCCGATTTACCTGCGCGTACGGCCCGGCCACGAAAAGCATTGGGACAAGCATTGCCAGCGCTACAACGCCTGCGGTCAACCGGTGTATTTCGTTCAGGACAATTGGTACCGTGACGTTTACGCGCCGCGTTACAACAGCGAAGATGGTGACGGTCGCCAGGACAAACGGCGTGACAAGGGGCGGCACGGTCACAAAAAAGACCAGCACGACTGATTTTTTGCCGACCCGCTGGCGTGTGCGGGCTGCTGCGTGGGCCTACTTGATGCAGACCGAGCGCACCATCTTCAGGTCGGTCAGCCCCATCATGACTTTTTCCATGCCGTCCATTTTCAGCGTGCGCATGCCGCCCTCGACCGCGGCGGCAAAGACTTGTGCGACGCGCGCGCGCTCCTGAATCAGCTTCTTGATACCTTCGTCGGCGATCAGCAACTCGTGTAAACCGACCCGCCCCTTGTAGCCACTCTGATTGCATTTGTCACAGCCGACGTGGCGGTAAAAGTGCAGTTGACCCTCTGTCGCATACTGCTTTTTCCAGCCGTCGATCAATTTGTCCAGCTCGCCTGCGTAATCACTTTGCCACGCGACTGAGTGGCGTAACTCCTCGGCGTATTCGGCGGCGAACAGGCGTAATTCCTTGTCGTCCGGAACGTACGCTTGTTTGCAGGCGCACAGCTTCTTGGCCAGGCGCTGCGCCAGAATGCCAAGCAGCGCGTCGGCAAAGTTGAACGGGTCCATGCCCATATCCAGCAGCCGGGTGATCGACTCGGGCGCCGAGTTGGTGTGCAGGGTCGAGAACACCAAGTGCCCGGTCAGCGACGCTTCCACACCCATCGCCACGGTTTCGTGGTCGCGCGATTCGCCGACCATGATGATGTCCGGGTCAGCACGCAAAAATGCCCGCATGACCAGCGCGAAGTCGATGCCGGCCTTGCGGTTGATCTGCACCTGACGCAGGCCCTTTTGGGTAATTTCCACCGGGTCTTCGGCGGTCCAGATCTTGGTGTCGGGCTTGTTCAGGTGCTTGAGGATCGAGTGCAGCGTGGTGGTCTTGCCCGAACCGGTGGGGCCGCACACATAAAACAGACCGTAAGGTTTTTCAACCGTCTGCAGCACCCGTTGCATGTTGTGCGGTGTCAGGCCCAGCTTGTCCAACGGGATCGGCTCGCCGGCGGCCAGAATCCGCATCACCACGTCTTCGACGCCGCCGGCCGACGGAATGGTGGCGACGCGCAGCTCGATGTCGACCGGGCCGTATTTCTTGAACTTGATCTTGCCGTCCTGCGGCTTGCGGCGCTCGGAAATGTCCAGATCGCACATGATCTTCAAGCGCGTCACCATGGCCTGGCGGAAATGCGACGGCACCTCGATATAGGGTTGCAGTGAGCCGTCGATGCGGAAGCGGATGCCGGTCTTGAGCTTGCCCGGCATCGGCTCGATGTGAATGTCAGAGGCGCCCTGGTGGTAGGCGTCGAGAATGACTTTGTTGACAAATTTGACCAGTTCGTTGTCGGCCGCGGCGGATTCGAGTGCGTCGTCGACGCTGCCGTCGTCGATTGGTGTGCTGTCCATGTCGGCGAGCAGCTCGTCGATGCTGCCACCGCTGGTGTCGGCACCAAAGATTTGTCCCAGCGTGTCCTGGAATTCGGCGTGGGTGGTGACGCTGTAAACGAACTTGGTGACACGTGAAAATACCTGTTGCACGATGCGCGAGCTGCGCACCGCTTCGGGGTCCAGGCACATGATGACCAGGCCGGCGGGCGAGTCTTCCAGGGGGATCCAACCCTGTTCTTGCAGAAATTCGCGCTTGAGCGCGCCGTGCAACACTTCAGAGCGGATGCGACCCTCGGTCCACGGTTCATACGGGACCGCAAAAAACTTTGCCAGAGAGGCGCCGATCTGCGCCGCGCGCACCTTGTATTGCGTGCGCAACATGTGCTCGACGCTCTGACCCTGCTCACGTGCGTCCTGCAGACCTTGCTGCAACTCGGTGACGGTCATGACGCCGTCGGAAACCAGCCCGTCGTACTTGGTGGCCATGTGCCGTGCGCCGTCGTCGACGCCGTGGATGCGGTGACGGATCGCCGTGGCCAGGGTCTTGCAGAGTTGCGCGATGCCTTCAAGCTCCAGTTCGCCAAAGGGCTCGCCGCTCTTGTTGTTGATGACTTGCAGCACGCCGTACAGCGTCTCGCCCTCCAGGATCGGGGCGACCATCATCTGCTGCGTGCGGTAGCCCGAACGCTTGTCGACTTCCTGCAGGAAGGTCAATGACGGGTGAATTGTCTTCAGCGCTTCGTCGTCGTAGACGTCGGACAAATTGAGCAGTTTGCGACTGAGCGCGACGTAGCCGGCAATGCTTTGCGGCGAGATGGGCAGCTTGAGGTCTCGACTGCTCTTGAGGCCGGTCTTGACCTTGGAGATGATCGCCGTCTGATCGTCGTTGACGACGTAAAGCGTCAGCCGATCGGCGTTGAACAGCTTGCAGATGTCCTGACTGGCCTCGAGCATGATCTGCTCGATGTTGTCGGTTTCATGAATTTGCGCGGTGACGTGTTGCAGCTGCTTGTAAAACAAGGCTGCAAAGGTCATGCCGTCGCTTTCGGTGGCAGGCAATCGGACGGCCGTGTTCATGTCGTCGCTGCCGCGGTACTCAATGGACCCATCGCATCAGAGTCAACAAGACAAAGTGGAGAAATAACCGCCAGCAACCCTGGCTCAAGTTTGCACGAACTGCATTTCGGTGCCGGCCAAACTGATCCGGTCACCGTGGTGCAATACACAGGGTTCTTCGCCAACGGTCTCACCGTTGACGGTCATCCGGTCCGTGCCCTCAATGTGGTGGACAAAAAAGTTATGCCGCCGCTGCGTGATCGCTGCCACCGACAGCCCAGGTTTGCCGATGGTCGTGACCACCTTGGTCAAGGCCATTTCGCGTCCCGTTGCCGGGCCGCTCAAGACCTTGATCGATCCACGCAATTCTGCGGGGCTGGCAGGCGCCACCGGTGAGGGCGCTGTGGTCCGCTCGTCGTCGCCAAGGGCCGCGGCCTCAAAGCGAATGCGGTACTTGCCCATTTCAAGCACGTCGCCATTGCGCAAGTCTTCCTTCTTGATCGCCTTGCCGCCAAGGTAGGTGCCGTTGGTGCTGTGCAGGTCTTCCACCGTGACCCGGTTGCCGGCGCGGTGCAACACGGCGTGCTCGCCGCTGACGGTCAAATTGTCCAATACGACGTCGTTGTACGGACGCCGACCCAAAGTGGTTTTTTCACTCGTCAGGGCGAATTCGCCGACGACCATCCCGTCGAGCATGACTGTTATTTTTGACATGAAGACCTCCTATGCGCGCAGTATATGGGTTCTGAACCGCTTGCCAAAGCGTTAAGCCAAGGGATCTTCCAGAAAAGCCATTTCGCTGATGCTGGCCGCCGACCAGGCTTGGACCAGTAACACCGAGACATTGTCGCGGCCGCCACGGTCCAGCGCCTGGGCAACCAGCGTGCTGGCGAGCGTTGGCAGATCATCCGGCCCCGCCAGGATCACACCAATGTCGTCGTCGCTGATCATGTCGGTCAGGCCGTCGGAACAGAGCAAATAGATATCGGCTTCACGAACAGGGTGCACGTGGAGTTCGATCTGTGTGGTTTTTTCCACACCGAGCGCGCGCGTCAGCAGGTTTCGACCCGGCGCAACGGCCGCTTGTTCAGCGGTCAGTCGGCCAGCGTCAAGTTGTTCCTGCAGCATGGAGTGGTCGCGGGTGAGTTGCGTGAGTTCGCCGCCGCGCAGTCGATAGCAGCGCGAGTCGCCAACGTGGCCCAGTACCAGGTGTTTGGCTAGAAAGACGCCGACCACCAGTGTGGTCCCCATGCCGGCGAAGTGCGGGTTGCTGTCGGCGGCGTTCAGGATCGACAAGTTGGCCTCGTCGACGCACATTTCGACGGCACGTTCGACCCGGCTGATGTCGGATCTGCAGGCTTGCGAAGTCAGCCACTGGCACAACTCAGATTTGATGAAATCGGTGGCCATCGATGCGGCGACTTCGCCGGCGTTGTAGCCACCCATGCCGTCGGCCAGAAGGGCGATGCCGTGCGTCGTATCGAATGCCAGCGAATCCTCGTTGTTGGTGCGTACCTTGCCGGCGTCGGTCAGGCCGTAGAAGCTGTATTGCATGGTGGCGTTGATGACGGATGAAACCCTGGTCGGCTCATTGTGGCAGGAAAACGTCACGCCCAATCCTGGCAACGCGTTCAGTTGCTGGCACGCTGTTGTGCCTGTGCGCGTGTCTTGAGCCAGGTTCCGATGAGCCATACGCCCACGGCCCCGGCCAGCGCGATGGCGTAATGCCACATCGTGCCGGTCGGCAGCCAGCCCGCCACGGCCGGGTCGGTTTGCGCCATCGACGCGGCGATCCAGCCCAGCAACATGCCGCCCAGGGTGATGACGACCGGAAAGCGGTCCATCAGTTTGAGGATCAGTTGGCTGCCGCCGATGATCAGCGGAATGCTCACCAGCAAGCCAAAAATCACCAACGTCAATTGATGCTGCTCACCGGCGGTGGTCGCTGCACCGGCAATGGCCATGACGTTGTCCAGACTCATCACCAAGTCGGCGATGATCACCGTCTTGACCGCCGACCAAAGGCGGTCGCTGGTCTGCAGGGTCGAGTGGCCTTCTTCCTGCGGAATCAACAGCTTGACGCCGATCCACAGCAGCAGGGCGCCGCCGATGAGCTTGAGGTACGGCACCTGCAGCAGCGTTAGCGCGAAAGCGATCAGCAACACGCGCAGCACGATGGCGCCAGCGGTGCCCAGCACGATGCCCTTGGTTCGTTGCTGCTTGGGCAACTGACGGCAGGCCATGGCAATCACGACGGCGTTGTCGCCGCCCAGCAGCACATCGATCAGGATGATCTGACCGACGGCGATCCAAAAATGGGCGGTTAAAAATTCTTGCATTCGAAGCTCAATTGAAAGACCGGGCGCCCAAACGACGAAGCCGGACTCGTCCCTCAGGAAATCCGGCTTTCAGTGCCGACCGGTTGCTGCGGTCGGCTTGGGATATTGCTGGCTATTACAGCATGGCTTTGAGCAACTTGCCCATCTCTGACGGGTTGCGCGTGACCTTGAAGCCGCACTCGTCCATCACCGCCAATTTGGCTTCTGCAGTGTCGCCACCACCGCTGATCAAGGCACCCGCGTGGCCCATGCGCTTGCCTGCGGGGGCGGTCACGCCGGCGATGAAGCCAACGATTGGTTTCTTCATGTTGGCCTTGCACCAGCGTGCGGCCTCGGCTTCATCGGGACCGCCGATTTCACCGATCATGATGACCGCGTCGGTGTCGGGGTCGTCGTTGAAGGCACGCATCACGTCAATGTGCTTCAAGCCGTTGATCGGGTCGCCGCCGATGCCAACCGCCGACGATTGGCCGATGCCCAGCTCGGTGAGTTGGGCGACGGCTTCGTAGGTCAGTGTGCCCGAGCGCGATACCACGCCGACACGACCTTTGCGGTGAATGTGGCCAGGCATGATGCCGATCTTGATTTCGTCGGGCGTGATCAGGCCAGGGCAGTTCGGGCCGAGCAGCAGTGTCTTTTTGCCACCGGCGGCTTCCTTGGCGCGCATTTTGTTGCGCACTTCGAGCATGTCGCGGATCGGGATGCCTTCTGTGATGCAGATCGCCAGGTCCAGGTCGGCCTCGACGGCTTCCCAGATTGCTGCTGCCGCGCCGGGTGGCGGCACGTAAATGACGCTGACGGTGGCACCGGTGGCCCGGGCGGCGTCCTTGACCGAGGCGTAAATCGGGATGTTGAAAATCGACTCGCCGGCCTTTTTCGGGTTGACACCAGCGACAAAGCAGTTCTTGCCGTTGGCGTATTCCTGACATTTTTCCGTGTGGAACTGGCCGGTCTTGCCGGTGATGCCCTGGGTGATGACCTTGGTGTCTTTATTGATGAAGATGGACATGATGTTTCCTGTTCAACAAATTACTTGGCGACCGCTTTGACAGACGCTTGCGCAGCCTCTGCCATCGTGTCCACGGAAATGATGGGCAAACCGCTGTCGGCCAGCAGTTTCTTGCCCAGTTCTTCGTTGGTGCCCTTCATGCGCACGATCAGCGGCACGTTGAGGTTGGTCGCCTTGCACGCGGCGATGATGCCGGTGGCGATGGTGTCGCACTTCATGATGCCGCCAAAGATGTTGACCAGAATGGCCTTGACCTTGGGGTTCTTGAGCATGATCTTGAACGCTTCGGTGACCTTCTCGGGGGTGGCGCCGCCGCCGACGTCCAGAAAGTTCGCCGGTTCTGCGCCAAACAACTTGATGGTGTCCATGGTCGCCATGGCCAAGCCGGCACCGTTGACCAGGCAGCCGATGTTGCCGTCCAGGCTGATGTAGGCCAGATCAAACTTGCTGGCTTCCACTTCGGCCGGGTCTTCTTCGTCGAGGTCACGCAGCGCGGTGATCTCGGGGTGGCGGAACATGGCGTTGTCGTCAAAGTTGAACTTGGCGTCGATGGCCTTGATGTTGCCGTTGCCTTCCAGAATCATCGGGTTGATCTCGACCAGCGACGCGTCGGTTTCCATGTAGACCTTGTAGATCTTCTGGAACACGTCAACCGCCTGCGCGGTGGAACCTGCCGGAATGCCGATGGCGTTGGCCAGCTTGGTCGCTTGCGCGACGGTCAGGCCGGTG
>JBBIGT010000041.1:0-15333 GCA_037447395.1 Comamonadaceae bacterium
TCTTTGTCAATATTTTTGGGCGCTTGCGCGGCGCTGCCGCAACCGGTGGCGGTGGACTTTCCCGACACCACGGCGGCACGACCGATGGCAGCGGCGAGCAGCGCCGCAACGACAGCGGCAACGCCGGTCACCGGCAGTCTGTTTCAGCGCGCCAGTTACCGCCCGGCGTTCGAGGACGCGCGGGCGCGCATGGTCGGCGACAACATCACCATCCAGATCGTCGAGAAAGTCACCGCCAGTCAGGTGTCGAGTTCTACCGCAAACCGCACGACGTCGGGCTCAACCAGCGTCAGCGCGTTTCCGTTCATTGCGCCGCCCGACATCGCCAACCTGACCACCGGCAGCAAATCGGCCGCTGATTTTTCTGGCAAGGGCGGCACCGAAAGCGCCAACACCTTCAACGGCACCATCACCGCCACCGTCATCGAGGTGTTGCCCAACGGCCACCTGGTCGTCGCCGGCGACAAGCAGATCGGCGTCAACCAGAACGTCGACGTGATGCGCTTTACCGGCACCATCGACCCGCACCTGATCCAGCCCGGCAACCTGATCAACTCGACGCAGGTGGCCAACGCCCGCATGGAGTCCAAAGGCCGCGGCGCGCAGGCCGAAGCGCAGACAGTTGGCTGGCTGACGCGCTTCTTTTTCAGCTTTTTGCCGTTCTGACGGCTCGCACAATGCAGTCTGGGATTCCCATCATGACACCTCCGAACCAACGCCCATTCCAGCCACGCGCTGCGCCGCTGCGGCGGTCCAGCGCGTGGCTGACGCTGGCACTGGCACTGCTGCTGGCCGCGTTGGTCTTGACCGGCACACCGGCGCAAGCGGCGCGCATCAAGGAAGTTGCCGCCGTCGAAGGCGTACGCAGCAACCAGTTGACCGGCTTTGGACTGGTCGTGGGCCTGGACGGTACCGGCGACCAGACGACGCAAATGCCCTACACCGCGCAGGGCCTGACCAATTACCTCAAGCAACTCGGCATCACCCTGCCGGCGGCAGCGGTGTCGCAATTGCAAATGAAAAACGTTGCCGCCGTGCTGGTCACCGCGCAACTGCCGGCCTTTGCCCGGCCTGGCCAGACGATCGACGTCAGCGTGTCGTCGCTGGGCAACGCCAAGTCGTTGCGCGGCGGCATGCTGATCGCCACGCCGCTGAAGGGCGTCGACGGCGAGATCTACGCCATCGGCCAGGGCAATTTGGTGGTCTCTGGCGCCGGCGCCGCGGCTGGCGGCAGCAAGGTGCAGGTCAACCATTTGAGCGTCGGGCTGATTCCCCAGGGCGCGCAAGTCGAGCGCGTCGTGCCGACGCCGCTGCAACAAGGCACCGGCGTGACGCTGGGCCTGCAGGCCAGCGACTTCCAGACGGCACGGCGTGTCGCCCAGGCCATCAACACGCGTTTTGGCGACGGCGTCGCACAAGCCATCGACGGGCGCACCGTGCGTGTCAACGCACCGCTTGAGCCCGACGCCCGCGTGACCTTCATGGCTGAGCTCGAAGAGCTGCCGTTGCAAACGCCGGTACCCGCGGCGCGGGTCGTCATCAACGCCCGTACCGGGTCGATCGTCATGAACCAGGCGGTCAGCCTGGGGCCGTGCGCCATCGCCCACGGCAACTTGTCGATCAGCATCACCAACACGCCGTCGGTGAGCCAGCCCAACGCGCTGGCACAAGGCCAGACCACCGTTACCAACAAGGCCGACATCCAGATTCGCGCCGAACCCGGCATGCTGATCCCGCTGGCGGCGGCGCCCCAACTGGCCGACGTGGTGCGCGCGCTCAACTCGCTGGGCGCCACGCCGCAAGACCTGTTGGCCATCCTGCAAGCGATCAAGGCTGCCGGCGCCCTTAACGCCGAGCTCGAGGTGATCTGATGAGCCTGGGCACATCGCGTCTGGACCAGGCGCTGGCGGCCGACGCCAACGCCTTGAATCAGCTCAAGGCACAGGCGCGCGACAAGACGCCCGAAGCCATCCGCGCAACGGCCAAACAGTTTGAGTCGCTGTTCATGCGCGAACTGATCAAGAGCATGCGCGAGGCGACCCTGAAGTCCGGCCTGCTTGACAGCCCCGGCGGTGATCTCGGCGCCGATCTGCTCGACCAGCAATTTGCCGTGCAGATGTCCGGCCAGGCCGGCGGCCTGTCGGACCTGATCGCGGCGCAACTGGCGCGTCAGATGGGCGTGGCACTGCCCGGCAGTTCGACCGCGACGGCGCCAGATCAGGCGGCGGCCGCGCCGGTGAACAGTCGCCTGCAGCGCGCGTCGTCGCTGGCGGCGTACCAGACCAACACCGCCGCCGCGGCGCCCAGCCAAAGTCGCTTTGTGGCGCAACACAGTGCCGCTGCCGAGCGCGTGGCACAACAGACCGGCATACCGGCGAGCTACCTGATCGGCCAGGCCGGCCACGAGACCGGCTGGGGCCGCCACGAGATCAAAGGTCCCGACGGCGCGCCGTCGCACAACTTGTTTGGCATCAAGGCCGACGCCGGCTGGCGCGGCGCTGTGGCCGAGGTCACCACCACCGAATACGTCGGCGGCCAGGCGACCAAGACGCGCGCCAAATTTCGCGCCTACGACTCCTACGAGGCGTCGCTGCACGACTACGCCCGGCTGATCACCGGCGCGCCGCGCTACCGCCAGGTGGCCCAGCAAACGGCCTCGCCGCAAGCGTTTGCCAGCAGCCTGCAGCAGGCCGGCTACGCCAGCGACCCGGCGTACGCGGCCAAGCTCAGCCGCGCCATTGAAACCACCCAACATCTGCAGCAAGAACTTCAAGGACGCCGGCAAGTCCTGGCGCAAGCGCTATGAGCAACGGCATCCTCAACGTCGGCACGCGTGCGCTGATCGCCAACCAGTCGGTGTTGCAAACCGCCGGCAACAACATCGCCAACGTCAACACGCCGGGCTACTCGCGGCAGAACGCAGTGCTGCAGACGGTGCAGGGGCAGTTCAGCGGCGGCGGCTATATTGGCAAAGGTGTCGACGTCGTCACCATCCAGCGCAGCTACAGCGCCTTTCTGAACCGCCAGTCGACCGTGGCCGGTGCCACCAGCGCCGCCGACACGGCGCGCGCCGACAAGCTCAAGCAGCTCGAGGAATTGTTCCCCGGTGGCACCAGCGGCCTGGGCGCGGCGATTAACGACATGCTCAACGCCTTCTCAGACGTTGCCAGCGCGCCGACCGACCTGACCGCCCGCACCGTCGCCCTGACGCGGGTCGGCGAGGCGGCCGCACGCATGCGCAGCGCCTCGCAAACGCTCGACGACCTGCAAGCCGGCACCAAGCAGGAGCTGGCGCAGAAGGTGCAGGCGATCAACAGCCTGGCCAGCAGCATCGCCGCGGTCAACGACCAGGTCGCCCGCGCCCAGGGCAACGGCCAGACGCCCAATGACCTGCTCGACCAGCGCGACCAACTGGTGCGCGAGATGAACCGCTACATCCAGACCAGCGCAATTCCGGCGGCCGACGGCACGCTGGGCATCTTCATCGGCGGCAGCCAGGCGTTGGTGCTGGGCACGTCGGTGGCGCCGGTGAGCCTGACCGCCGACGACTTTGGCGATCCGCTCAAGAGCAAGCTGGCCATCAGCCGCAGCGGCCAAGTAGTCACGCTGGATGAAGCCATGCTCGGCGGCGGCGAGGTCGCCGGGCTGCTGCGCTTTCAGAATACCGACCTGGCCGAGGCGCGCAACCTGCTGGGCCGCTTGACGCTGGCCACCTCGACGGCGATGAACCAGCAGCACGCGCTGGGCCTTGACCTGGACGGCAACCCGGGCGGCAACCTGCTCACCGCCACCAATCTCAACACGGCGGGCAACATTCTGGCGCCGACGCCACCGGCGACGGTCAACACCGGCACAGCGGCTTTGAATCTGGCCATCGCCGACGTCAGCCAGTTCGTCGCCTCCGACTATGAGGTCAACTTCACTAGCGCCACCAGCGGCTCGGTAACGCGCCGCGCCGACGGCGTCGTCACGGCCTTTGGCGCCGTGCCGGTCAGCGTCGACGGACTGACGATCTCGGTGGCCGCCGGCACGGCCAACGCCGGCGACCGCTTCCTTCTCAAGCCCTTTAGCACCAGCGCCAGCGCCATCCAGGCCGAGTTCACGTCGCCGCGCTCGCTGGCGGTGGCCAGCCCGGTGGTCGGCCAGATGGGCAGCGCCAATACCGGCAGCCTGCAGTTGAGTGCACTGGTGGCGCGCAGCAACCCGCCGGCCAACGTGCCGGTGACGATCACCTTCACCGGCGCCAACAGCTACACGCGCAGCGACGTCGGCGGCGTCTTCACCTATACCTCGGGGCAGCCCATTGAGGGCACTGTGCCGCCGAGCACACCGTTGAGCGAATGGTCGCTGACGCTTCAGGGTGCGCCCAAAGCCGGCGACACCTTCACCGTGCAGGCGCAACCGCCGGCGTATCGCAACCTCAACGCCGGCAACGCCACCGCGCTGATGGCGCTGCGTGACCTGGCGCTGTTTGACGGTGCGGCGCTAAGCGACGGTTACGCCGGGCTGATCGCGCAGATCGGCATCCGCACGCAAAGCGCCAACTACGCGGCCGAAGTGTCGGGCGCCATCGCCGCCAACCTGGAGACCGACCGCACGGCGGTGTCGGGCGTCAACCTCGACGAAGAGGCCGCCAAGCTGATCCAGTACCAGCAGGCATACCAGGCGTCGGCCAAGGTGATTCAGGTGGCGCAAAACATTTTTGATACGCTCATTCAAACGATGACCCGCTAAGGGCCGACCGGAGGACCCCATGAGCAACACCACCATCCGCTCGGGCAGTGCCAATCTGTTCGACAACGCCGTGCGCAACATCGCGGCACGACAGGCGGGCTTGAGCCGCCTGCAGGACAACCTGACCTCGGGCAAACGCGTGGTGCGCGCCAGCGACGACCCAACCAGCGCCGCCAACGCCGAGCGCGCCCTCAACCGCCTGAGTCGCATCGCCACCGACCAGCGGGCGCTGGAATCGCAACGCAACGCCATCGCGTCGGCCGAAAGCGTGTTGGGCAACGTCAGCGACGCGCTGCAGCGCTTTCGCGAGTTGACGGTCAGCGCCGGCGACGGCGTGCACTCGGCCGCCGAACGGCGCGCCATTGCCGTCGAGCTGCAGGGCCTGCGCGACCAGGTGTTTGCCCTGGCCAACACCAAAGACAGCAACGGGCTGCCGCTGTTTTCGGCGCTGGGCAGTGCGCTGCAACCGTTCGTCGGCCCGCAGGCTGGCAGCCCGGACTACACCTTTGACGGCCTGCCCGGCCAGGACGCCGGCAGCGCGGTGTCGATCCCGTTCGCGCTGGACGGCGACAGCGCCTTCATGCTGCAACCGGCGCGCGACGGCGTCTACAACGTCACCAGCAACGTCATCCCGAGCAACCGCACGCTGACCACCAGCGGCGTGACCATCGCCAACGCGGCGCTGATCAGCGGCGCCAACTACCAGGTCAGCATCACGGCGGTCGACACCACAACCACCCCAGGCAGCACCGTCGTCAGTTACGACGTCACCGACCAGAGCACGGCGACGACGACCTCGCACACGGCACCAGCCTACCCCACCGGTACCAGCGCCAGCGTGGCGCTGCAAGGCTTGAGCGGACTGGCGCTGACGCTGCAAGGCGAGCCGGCGGTGGGCGACAGCTTGAGCGTCAGCGCCAACCCGAGCCTGTTCAGCGTGCTTGACGACGCCATCGGCGACATCCGCGCAGCGCCGAACAACAACGCGGCGGTGCAAGCCGTCGGCCAGGCGCTGCACAACGTCGACGTCGGCATGGAACGCGTCTCGGCGATCCGTGCGCAAGCCGGTGACCTGCTCAACCGCGTCGACCGTATCAGCAGCGTTCAGGAGCAGCGCAGCATCCAGCTGGAAGCCGACCGCTCACGCGCCGTTGATCTCGACATGATTCAGGGTATCGCCGATTTCAACAACCAGCAAACCGGCTACCAGGCGGCGCTGCAGGCCTACGCCAAGGTGCAACAGCTGTCGCTGTTCAACTTCATCAGCTAAAGCCGGTTGGTGCCGACGCGGCGCCGTACCCCTCAAGCCACCAACGCCAGCGCGCCGAAGTCACCGACGCGCGCACCCAGGCCGGCGCTGACAATGTCGCAGCCGTCGGTCAGCGCCGGCAGCTTGCCACGCAGCACCGCCTGCAAGCGCGGCAACAGGTAGTCGCGATGGTGCCAATAGACGCTGCCGCCGATGCTGATGCGCTGCAAGTCAAGCGTGGCGATGAGCGCGTAAAGCATCCGCCCCATCACCCGACATAAGTCATCAATAATGCCTTCCGCCCTTGTATCTCCTGCATAAGCAGCTTCAAAAAGCGTAGCAGCATCGACATAACCTTGGGTGCCGAAGCGGCGCGCCAGCGCGTTGCCGGCGACCAAGGCTTCAACGTCACCGACGTTGCCGCAACCGCACAGCGCGTCAAGGTTGTCGCTGACGAACAAGTGCCCAGCGTGGCCGGCGTTGCCGTTCTTGCCGCGCAGCACGTGACCGTCGACGCAGACACCGGTGCCAATGCCGGTGCTCCAGGTCACATACGCGCAATTGGCCAACGCCGCGCCGTCCGCCTGCAGCGCACCCCAGCGGCGCTCGGCCTCCAGCGCACCGATGCCGTCGTTCTCGACGCGCACCTGGCCAAACGCTGCGCGCAGCGGCGCCTCCAGCAGAGCGGTGCGCCAGTCGTTGGGCAAACCACGCGCCTTGCCGGCCAGACCGCCGCAAATATTGGGTGCAGCCAGTTCCACCAATCCCTGGTTGAGCACAAACGGCCCGCACGAGGCCACGCCGACGCGGGCAATGTCGTGCACCGCCACGCCGGCAGCCGCGCAGCTCTGGCCAATCAAGCGGATGATTTGCCTGGCCAGCGCGTCGTTGGCGCCCACCGTGGCGGTCGGCTCGGCCACTTTGCCGCGCACGCCATGCGCGTCAACAACGTTGACGGCAACCTTGGTGCCGCCAATGTCAACACACGCCAGCGGCGCGCTGCCAACGGGCAACTTGACGTCATCGATCGAAAAACTAGTGCGGTTTTGCGTCATGGTGGACCAATGGAAATAGTTAGTCAGTGGCGACCGTAATCATCGCTCAGGCGAACGATATCGTCTTCGCGCAGATCGTCGCCAAACTGCACCTCGACGATTTCCAGCGGCTCTGTCGTCTGATTGGCCAGCCGGTGCACTTGACCGAGCGCAATGTCGCAATGCTGGCCCGGGCCCAAATCAAACGCCTGATCGTCACGTGTGACGTGTGCCCTGCCCTGCACCACCACCCAGTGCTCGGCACGATGGTGGTGCTTTTGCAAACTGATCTGCTGGCCCGGCGCCACACCGATGCGTTTGATCTTGAAACCGGCCTGCGCGCTCACCGTTTCATACCAGCCCCAGGGGCGTAGTGTGCGATCGCCAGCACAAGATGAGGTGTCGTTCATGGTCGTGAAGAAGCAGACGTTGAGGGCGCCATGCTAATCGCCCAGACACCCGTGAGTTACCGGGCGGGGACAAGGCGCAACGCCCGGCGGATTCGTCCATCACAACACCTTGGCAATACCAGCGGCAACCAGGCTGAGGATGATGGTGGTCGTTAGCGGAATGAAAAATTCGCGGCCAAAGACTTTGAAGCGCAGGTCACCGGGCAGGCGGCCAAAGCCGAGTTTTTGCAACCACGGCGTCAGACCGTTGAGCAGCACCAACGCCAGGAATACGACGATCAGCCAGCGAATCATGGTGTCAATCCTGCATCAAAGTGTGTGCGTCTTGTCGCCATGGTCAAAGCCAAGCGCCGGCCAGGGCTCACCCTTGTAGAAACCGATGACCTTGAAAAACTCACCCATCTCGTGCTCCAGAATGAGTTTTTGCGCCATGGTGCGCGTCTTCAGGTCGGCTACCTCCAGCTGTTGCGCCAGCCCGCAGTTCAGCAAAAACGTCGCCTGGTTGCAGTAGCCCAGCACGCCCAGATCGGCGTCGTTGCCGGCAATGGCCACGCCAGTGAAATTGACGTGCGCGGTGATGTCTTTTTGTCCAACGGCCAGCAACGGGTCGGCGTCGACCTGGTGCGCCCGGTGGCACATCAGCGTGCCCATGTGGCGCTGCGGGTGATAGTACTCCGCCTGGGGAAAACCGTAGTCGATGAAAAACGCCGCGCCAGCGCTCAGCTTGTCGCCCAGCGTGCGAATGAACGATTCGCCCTGCGGATGGATTTCGGTCAGGTAATCGTGGTCACCCGATATCTCGACTGGTGGCCGCAGGTCGGTGGCGCGGTCTTGCCAGACGAAGGTGGGCACGCCCTGAGCGTCAAGCGGGCCCAGCGCGACACCGCGCTCAAACCACACGCCGCCAACGCGCGCGAGCAACTTCACCGGCATGGCGTCGAGAACCTCGTTGCCCAGTACCACGCCTTGCAAGGCTTCGGGCAGCGCGTCGACCCAGCGCACCTGCGCGACAAAATCGGCCAGTGTGGCCTGCTGGCGCGCGCGCAAACTGCCCGAGATGTCGACGATGGTGTAGCGCGTCAAGTGCACGCCCTGTGCCTTGAGCGCCTGCAGCACTTGCAGCGCCAACGCGCCCGAGCCGGCGCCAAACTCCCAGACCTCGTTGGTGCCGGTCACCTGCAGGGCCTGCGCCACCTGCCGGGCGACGGTCCAGCCAAACAGCGGGCTTAATTCGGGCGCGGTAACAAAGTCGCTGCCCGCTGTGCGCACACCGGCTGCAACGGCATAAGGCAAGGCGCCGAACTTGGCGCTGCCGTGCGCGTAATAGCCCAGACCCGGTGCGTACAGCGCCTGGCTCATGAAGCGGTCAAAGCCGATCCAGCCGCCACCCTGATCAATGTCCTGCGCAACGAGGGTGGCCAGTTCGGCCGTTAAACTTGAAGCTGTCGTCATAGCCCGGGATTGTCTCTGAATGTCTACGCCAACTGCCGCCGCTGCGCGTCAGCCGACCGTGTTGATCACCGGCGCGGCCAAGCGCCTGGGCCGCGAGATCTCGCTGCACCTGGCGCGCGCAGGCTGGCGGGTCGCGGTGCACTACCGTGACTCGGTCGAAGAAGCTCGCAAAACTGTAGCTGACTGCACAGAACTGGCGGGTGCTAGCGCCTCTTTTCGTGCCAATCTTGCGAACGAGACGGCGGTGCGCCATTTGCTGCCCAGCGTGGTCCAAGCATTTGGCCATGTCGACGCGCTGGTCAACAGTGCGTCCACCTTCGAGCACGACACGGTGGCCAGCTTCAGTTTTGCCGCGCTGGAAAAGCACATCCGCTCCAACGCCGGCGCGGCCATCCTGCTCAGCCAGGCGCTGCACAGCCACCTGGTCAGCCGCGATGCGCGTGGCGCGGTGGTCAATCTGCTGGACCAGAAGCTGTGGAACCCGAACCCCGATTTCTTGAGCTACACCCTCTCCAAAGCCGCGCTTGAAGCCGCCAACACCTTGCTGGCGATGGAACTGGCGCCGCGCGTGCGCGTCGTTGGCGTGGCCCCCGGGCTGACGCTCACCAGTCACATGCTCAGCCCGGAAAAGTTCGACGCGCTGCACAAACTCGCCCCACTGGGCCACTCGTCGACCGCCGCCGACGTCGCCGCCACGGTGGCGTTTGCGCTGGGCAACGAATCCATCACCGGCACCACCTTGCTGGTTGACGGCGGCCAGCACCTGATGAAGTTCGAACGCGACTTCTCGCTCATGTGATGCCCTTTGCATCGTCCTATTTCTTTCTTGACCGATGAGCCACGCCACCACAACCAGCCCCAACCTGCTCGGACTGCAAACCCTGACCCTCACCGGTCTGCGTTTTGACGCCAACCTGGGCATTCTGGAAACCGAAAAAACCGCGCCGCAGCCGATCCAGGTCGACGCCGAACTGAGCCTGGGCGCGCAGCCGCTGCTGCCCTGCGACGACGATATCCTGAGCGTGCTCGACTACCGCAAGGTGCGCAAAATCATCATCGACGAATGCACCGCCGAGCACGTCAACTTGCTCGAGACGCTGATCGGCAAGCTGTGCAACCGGCTGATGCAACTGCCCAATGTGAAGGGCGTGCGCGTGAAGATTGCCAAGCTGGAAATCTTTGCCGACTGCGAAGTCGCCATCCGCATGGAAACCGGGCTGTGGTAGCCCTGAACAGCACCATGAACGCAACTGCGACCACCCCGGAAAGTGTCAGCGTCGCCGACGCCACGCCACCAACGCGCGCCAAGCTCAAGATCGAGCGCGAAACGCACAAGTTGGAGAAGCGCCTGTGCCGCCAGGTCGGCCAGGCGATCATCGACTTCAACATGATCGAAGCGGGCGACCGCGTGATGGTGTGCGTCAGCGGCGGCAAGGACAGCTTTGGCCTGCTCGACATCCTGCTCAAGCTGCAGCGGCGCGCGCCGGTGCACTTTGACATCGTGGCCGTCAACCTGGACCAGAAACAGCCCGGTTTTCCGGCGCACATCCTGCCCGAGTACCTGGGCCAACTGGGCATCGAGTACCACATCGAGACGCAGGACACCTACAGCATCGTCAAGCAGAAAGTGCCCGAGGGCAAGACCATGTGCAGCCTGTGCAGCCGCCTGCGCCGGGGCATTTTGTACGGCGTGGCCGACCGGCTGAAGATCACCAAGATCGCCCTGGGCCACCACCGCGACGACATGATTCACACCTTCTTTCTGAACATGTTTTTTGCCGGCAAGCTCAAAGGGATGCCGCCCAAGCTGGTCAGCGACGACGGCGGCCACATCGTCATCCGGCCGCTGGCTTACGTCGCCGAGAAGGACCTCAGCGCCTGGGCCAAGCACCGGCAGTTCCCGATCATCCCGTGCAGCCTGTGCGGCAGCCAGGAAAACCTGCAACGCCAGGAGGTCAAGCGCATGGTGCACGCCTGGGAGCGCCAGTACCCCGGGCGCACCGAGACCATGTTCACCGCGCTGCAAAACGTCGTGCCCTCGCACCTGATGGACGCCACGCGCTACGATTTCAAAGGCATCAAAATCTCCGGTGTGGCCGACGCTGACGGTGACATTGCTTTTGACGACACACCGTTGCCCGCGCCGGGCCTGCCCGGTGTGGCACTGGTGACGCTCTGAGATTTACAAGCAAAATTGGCATATGGCCCTTATGAATAAAGCGCTATTAGCTACTATTTCAATAGTATTTTTGATCACGGGATGCGGCACCACCCGGCTGATCGACAGCGAGGTGCGGGCGTTCGCGCCGCAACCCGTGGCGCCGGGCAGCCGCTATCGGTTCGAGCGCCTGCCGTCGCAACAGGACAACGCCGCGCAAGATCAACTCGAAGCGCTGGCCGCGGATGCTTTGCGGCAAGTGGGCCTGGCGCGCGACGACGCGCACGCCGACTACACCGTGCAGGTATCAGCGACGCAGCGCGTGCAGACCCGCCACGAGCGCCCGATGCCGGGCTGGAACCTCGGCTGGATGGTCGGCAACGGCGGCCTCTATGTGGGCAACGGCGGGCTGTTTCCCGGCCTGGAGACGCAGACGCTGCATTTTTTTGAGGTCGGCGTGATCATGCGCCAACGCGCCACGCAAAGCGTGGTGTTCGAGACCCGCGCCACACACGACGGTCCGTGGGCCGACAGCACGCAAATCTTGCCGGCGCTGCTGCAGGCGGCGCTGCAAGGCTTTCCCGAGCCGCCCGCTGGCGTACGCCGAGTCAACGTCGAAATTCCGCGCTAGCCAAACGTCAAGAACCCATGCAAGCGACCCGCCTCATTGCCGTACGTCACGGCGAAACCGCCTGGAACGTCGACACGCGCATCCAGGGACACCGCAACATTGCCCTGAACAACACCGGACTGCTGCAAGCCGCGCGCGTGGCCCAGGCGCTGGCCGACGAAGCTGTCGACGCCATTTACGCCAGCGACCTGCTACGCGCCTGGCAAACGGCCAACGCCATCGCCTTTTCAACCAACAGCGCGCTGACGGCCGAGCCCGGTTTGCGTGAACGCGGCTTTGGCAGCTTCGAGGGCAAGACCTACGCCGAGGTGGAAGCCACCTGGCCCGAAGAATCACTGCGCTGGCGCAAACGCGACCCCGACTGGGCGCCGCCGGGCGGCGAGTCGCTGCTGGCCATGCGCAGCCGCGTCGAACAAACCGTTCAGCGCCTGGCGCAGCGCCACGTCGGCGGGCAGATCGTGCTGGTAGCGCACGGCGGCGTCATGGACCAGCTCTACCGCCTGGCCACCGGGCAGACACTGCAGGCGCCGCGCGCCTGGCAGCTGGGCAACGCCGCGGTCAACCGGCTGCTGTGGACGCCCGACGGCCTGACGCTGGTGGGCTGGGGCGACACGCGCCACCTCGACAACCTGACGCTCGACGAAAGCAGCACCTGAAGGCGCGGCGCCGGCCGGCGGGCGCCCACCGGGTGCCGGCTAGCGCCGGGCAAATTGCCGCAGCAAGGCCTGGCAGGCTTGCGACGCATCGTCGGCCTGAGTAATCGCCGACAACACCGCCGCGCCAGCCACCCCGGTGGCAGCCACCGCGGCCATTTGCGGCACGCCAATACCGCCGATGCCCACCACCGGCAGCGGCAGCTGTCGCGCCCAAAAGCGCAGGTTGCCCAGCCCTTGCGGCCGCCAGGGCATGGCCTTGCTCTGCGTGGCGTACACCGGCCCGCAGGCGATGTAGCTCGGGCGTAGCGCCCAGGCGCGGGCCACCTCCCAGTAGCTGTGCGTACTCAGGCCCAGACGCAGGCCCGCCGCCTGCAGCGCCGCCAGGTCGGCGCGCGACACATCATCCTGGCCCAGATGCACACCGTAGGCGCCGTGCGCCAGCGCCAGACGCCAATGGTCATTGATGAACAACTGCGCACCCGGCGTCGCGCGGGCCAAGGCAACCGACTCAATCACCTGCTGCACCAGTGTCGGCTCGGCCGGGTCCTTGATGCGCAACTGCACCGTGCGGATCCCCGCAGCCAGCACCCGCGCCACCCACGCCGCGCTGTCGACCACGGCGTAGACGCCCAGCGCCGGATCGGTCAGCGGCGCAAAACCACGCACCGTCGTCGGCGCGTCGCGCAGGGTCGGCAGGTCGTCGGCGCAGAGGGCAACGCCATCCCGCTCGCCCGGCACCGCGCGGTGCCGGGCCGCGGCAGCGCGACGGTGAAGACGCGCCTGCGCCAGCGCCGCCAGCACCACCGCGTCAGCCTCACAGTAGCCCGCGGCCAACGCCGCGGCGACGCCGTCGGCCAGCGTCGGGCCACCCGCCACTGCGGCGGCTGGCGGTGCGTGCCCCAGGTCAAGCCAGCCTTGGACTTGCGGACAACTCAACCAATGGACTGACGCAGCGCGCGTCGCTGCAACGTCATCCCCAAGCACCAGCACCGACGGCGCTTGCGGCGACCAACGCGGCGTGCTGGACCCGAAGCAACGCGTTGCGTCCGCCCGCCGCACGATGCACAAGGTGCCGCCGCCGGCACACCCGACGACGGCGAGCGCGCTGGCCCCAGGGGTCGCCCTATCTTTTGCATGGAAAGTGGGCCTGGCCCATTCGAGTACTGGGCTACTAGCTACGTTTTTCATAACAGTATCGGATGCCCGGCCACCGGCGTCGATGGCACCGCCATGTCCTGCGCGGCGATCAGTCCGGCACCAAAGGCCAGGCGCCCGGCTTCGATGGCCAGGGCGAAGGCGCGGGCCATGCGCACCGGGTCTTGCGCCTGGGCGACTGCGCTGTTGAGCAACACGCCGTCAAAACCCATTTGCAGCGCCTGCGCGGCGTCGCTGGGTGCGCCGATGCCAGCGTCGACCAGCAGGGGCACGCCGGGCAAACGCGCGCGCAGGGTGCGCAAGGCGCTGGGGTGGAGCAGGCCCTGGCCGGAACCGATCGGTGCGCCCCACGGCATCAGCACGGTGCAACCGGCGTCGAGCAGACGCTGGCAACTGACCAGATCGTCCAGGCAGTACGGGAAGACGACAAAGCCGTCGCGCACCAGTTGGCTGGCGGCTTCGAGCAGGGCAAACGGGTCGGGCTGCAGGGTATGCGCGTCGCCAATGACTTCGAGCTTGAGCCACGGCGTGTCGAACAGCTCGCGCGCCATGTGCGCCAGCGTGATGGCCTCGCGCGCGCTATGGCAGCCGGCGGTGTTGGGCAGCAGGTGTGCACCCGTCGCGCGCACCAGGGCGAAAAAGTCACCCGCTTCGCTGCCGCGGGCCAACTGGCGCCGCAGCCCAACGGTAACGACCTGGGCACCGCTGGCGCAGATGGCGTCTTGCAGGATTTGCGGCGAGGGGTAGCCGGCCGTACCAAGGAAGAAGCGGCTGCTGAGGGTGCGACCGCCGACCTGCCAGGTCGCTGGATCGGGCGGGCGGGCGCTACTTCGCGGTGCGAGGGGTGAAGGCGTTGGGAAACGCTCGGCGTTTGTGGCGTGGGCTGCCGTGGTCATCGCTAGCCTCCGGTAATCGGTTGGAAGGTGAGGATATGGTCGCCCGCGCGCAGCACGGTGCTGGCGCGCTGGCTGCGTGCAACGAACTGGCCGTTCAGGGCGGTGGCCAGGGACTCGGGCGTGGCACCCTGGGCCAGCACCCAGTCGTGCAGGGTGCCCGCCGTCGTGCGGGTGGGCGCGCCGTTGACCTGGATGGCAATAGTCGGCGCGGAACTCACCAGTCCAGCTCCCTCATGGCCTGCTCCACCAACGCCGGCGCCAGCAGCCAGCCGTGACGGTACAGGCCGTTGATGCGGGTGCAGCCCGGCTGGTGCTGCAGCAGTGGCAGGTTGTCGGGCAGGGCCGGACGCAAGTTGGACTCGCTGTGCACGAGCCGCGCCTCCTGCAGGCCGGGCAGCGCGCTGTGCGCCGCGCTGAGCAGCTCCAGCGTGCTGCGCAGGGACACCGGGGAGCGGTCTTCGCTCTCGATTTCGCTGGCGCCAATCACCAGGTGATGGTCGGGCCGCGGCACCACGTAGACGCTGTGCCGCGGGTGCATCAGGCGCAACGGGCGATGCAGGTCGACGTGCGGCGCGTGCAGCAAAAACACCTCGCCGCGGACACCGCGCACCGGCAGTTGCGGCCGTGCCGCGACGCCACGCACGTCGAACACGTGGTCAAACTGCCGCCGCTCGGCTACGGCGGGTTGCGCCACCTTGGCATCGGCGAGCGCGGCGGCAGCGCGCTCACCGCTGGGCGCCGCCCAAACGTCGTGCGCAAGGCACAAGACGCCCGGCTCCACCGCCACCACCGGCGCGCGCCAATGCCACTGCACGCCCTGGCGCAGGCCTTGCGCGTGCAAGGCCAACAAGGTCGCGTAGACCTCGACGTAGCCTTCGCACGGCAGCAGCCAGGCCAGGCTGGGGCCCTGGATGCTGGGCTCCAGCGCGGCCAGCGCCGCACGGTCGAGTCTGAAATC
>JBBIGT010000042.1:0-15183 GCA_037447395.1 Comamonadaceae bacterium
GAGAGTTTTGTCAGCATCGAGGGCTTTGGCCGCGACGCGGTGGCGCTGCCGGTGGACGAACTGGGCAACGCGCTGACGCAGTCGCCTGCGTCGCAGGGGCTGGACCTGACCCAAGCGGCGCAGGATGCCCCCGCGCCTGACGTGCCAACGGGCGAAACCTTGTCGCCGTTAGCGGCGTTTCTGACCCACGCGGCGCTGGAGGCGGGCGACAACCAGGCGCAGGCCGGGCAGGACGCCATCCAGCTCATGACGGTGCACGCCAGCAAGGGGCTGGAGTTTGACTGCGTGTTCATCACCGGCCTGGAAGAGGGCCTGTTCCCGCATGAAAACTCCATGATTGACAAGGAGAGTCTGGAGGAAGAGCGCCGCCTGATGTACGTGGCCATCACCCGCGCGCGCCAGCGCCTGTACCTCAGCCACGCGCAAACGCGCATGCTGCACGGTCAGACGCGCTACAACCTGCGCAGCCGCTTTTTTGACGAACTGCCCGAAGAGGCGCTGAAATGGGTCACCCCAAGGAACCCCGGCCATGGGCACAGCAGCGGTTTCACCGATGCTTCTACTTCAGGAGCTACCAGCGCTTATTCAACAAGGGCTGGACGCCAATTTGGCACTGATTATTCAAAATACACCGCAGCGCCTGTGCCGGTGCAGAAGGCACCACCGGGCGGCTTGCAGGTCAAGCAAAAGGTGTTTCACGCCAAGTTTGGCGAAGGCACGGTATTGGCGTTGGAAGGCAGCGGCGGCGACGCCCGCGCGCAAATCAATTTTCCGCGCCACGGCGTCAAATGGCTGGCGCTCTCGGTGGCCAAGCTCACACCGGTGCCGTGATCACGGCAGCCAGGCACTGGCTTCAGCAAACCCGCGCCGGGTGACGCCCGGTGCCAGCGTATTGCCGTTAGATGCATTTGCCCCAAGCGGTGGGATGCCGCACCAGGTCAACTGTGGGTTGCGGACTAATCCGTCGGGACCTCAAAGCTGTCGCGATACGTGAAATACAGCGAGGTAAAAAACATCGACGCCACCAGCAGCAGCACGGGCATCAACAACGCGCCCAGCAGGTTCGGCGCGTCGAGCACGCCAGAGAGTGAAATGATCAGTACCACCGCGCCGATCATCACCGCCATCCAGGCCAGGGCAAACACCGTCAGCGCCCAGAAGTTGCGAAAGCACGCCACCACGCTGAAAAACATGGCTTTCAGCGGTGCAATGTCTTGCCAGTAGACCAGCGCCGGCGCGTGCCAGAAGGTCAGCGACAGCGGCAGGTGCAGGCCGATGAACGTCCACATCGCGCCCAGGAAGGCGCTGGAGGCCATCAACTCTTTGTCGGGCATCTGGCCGCCGAGGTACAGGCGGGCAAAGTCGCCACCGTCGACCAGGTACGACGCGCCCATGGCCAGCAGGAAGCCGCTGGCGTACAGGCTGCCGAGCAGCAGCATGGCGCGCAATTTGACCGGTCCTGCGCGCAATCCCACCAGCAGCGTCCAAGGCATCGGGAACTTGCCTTGCGTGGCCTGCTGCGTCGCCGCCATCAGGCCCAGCGTAATGGCCGGCAGCAGCGTCATGGCCACCGGCAAACCGATCAGCGGCACCATGGTCGCCACCGACATCAGCGCCATGAACATGAAGAACAGGCCGGCCAGTGCCAGCGGCTGTTTGAAGAATGTTTGCATGCCCAGGCGCACCCACAAAACGCCTGTGGCGGCAGGCACCAGTTTGAGCTTCATGCGGCCTCCAGGAGTTCATCGAAGCGGCGCTGCGCGGCGCTGCGCTGGCGCACGATGCGCTCGAAGTGGCTGGGGTCGCGCGGCTGCAGCACGCTGGCCGGGCGCGGCAGGTAAAAGTCCCACAGCCGTGAAATCCAGAAGCGCAGCGCCGCCGCACGCAGCAGCAGGGGCAGCAAGCGGCGCTCGTCGTCGTTCAGCCCCCGCTCGGCGTGGTAGGCACGCAGCATTGGCGAGGCCAGGTCGGCGCGATGCGCGCCGCTGTGCGGGTCGACACACCAGTCGTTCAGGCAGACGGCCAGGTCAAACAACCAGCTGTCGACGCCGGCAAAGTAGAAGTCAAAGAAACCGCTGAGCACCGGTTGGCCACCGGCCGTGTCGAACATGACGTTGTCGCGAAACAGGTCGGCGTGAATCGGTCCGCGCGGCAGTGCGGCCCAAGCGGCCGAGCTGGCCGCCGCCTGGACGTCGGCCAGCTCGCGTTGCAGCAGCGCTTGCTGGTCGACCGACAAGTAGGGCAGCACCACCGGCGCGGTGGCCAGACACCAATCCAGGCCACGCAGGTGCGCCTGCTGCAGGGGAAAGTCGCGCCCGGCTTGGTGCATGCGCGCCAGCATGGCGCCGACCTGCGTGCAGTGCGTTGCCGTCGGCTGCAGTTCGCTGTGGCCGGGCAAGCGGTCGACCACCGCTGCCGGCTTGCCGTTGACCTGCAGCACCAACGCACCGTGCGCGTTGGCGTGCGGTGCAGGCACCGGAATGCCGCGCGCCGCCAGATGCGCCATCAGCTGCAGGTAAAACGGCAGTTGCTCGCGCGTCAAGCGTTCGAACAAGGTCAGCACGTAGTGCCGGGCGTGGCCAGCGTGCGTCGTCGTCGAGACGAAGTAATTGGTGTTTTCAATGCCATCACTGCAGGCGCGCAGTTCGCTGACCTGGCCCAGACCCAGGTCTTGAAAGAGGCTGCTGGCCTGGGCTGCGGAGACTTCGGTGTAGACCGCCATCGCTCAGAAACCGAGCACCTTCCAGCGCCGCTCGCCGGTGGCTGGGGTGACCTGGTAGCCGGGCATGCCGTCTTTGGGCTGAACGGTGATCGAGCGCGTCTCGCCGCCAATGCGCAGCTCGTCGATGCGGGTGGCGGTGTCTTCGATGTGGATGGTTTCAACGCGTTGCTCGGTGCTGGTGCGCTCGGGCGCCGAGGCCGGTCGCTGCAACGGTGTGGCGGTCTGCGCCAGCGCTGTGCCACCCAGCAGCAGGCAGACCGCGGTCAGGCCAGCGAGCGTGCGCAAAGGAGTGGAGCGTTGGGTGGCATGGGAATGCATGGGTTCATTGTAGTTGCGGGCCTTTACCCGGCCATGGCGCAGGCACAATGCCGCCATGAACAACGCCCCCACCCCAACCCTGCTGCTGGTCGACGGTTCAAGCTACCTGTACCGCGCGTTTCACGCCATGCCCGATTTGCGCGCCGTGCCGGGGGATCCTGCCAGCGCGCCGACGGGGGCGATCCGCGGCATGATCAACATGCTGCAAAGCCTGCGCAAGGAGGTGCCCGCCGCTTTTGCGGCCTGCGTCTTTGACGCCAAGGGTCCCACCTTCCGTGATGACTTGTACCCGCAGTACAAGGCCAACCGCGCGCCCATGCCCGATGACTTGCGCGTGCAAATCGACCCGATTCACGAGGTGGTGCGCCTGCTGGGCTGGAAGGTGCTGGCGATTCCCGGCGTCGAGGCCGACGACGTCATCGGCACGCTGGCCGCCACCGCCGCCGCGCAGGGCGTGACGGTGATCGTCAGCAGCGGCGACAAGGACCTGGCGCAACTGGTCAACGAGCGCATCACCATCGTTGACACGATGAACGGCAAACGTCGCGACGTCGCCGGCGTCACCGCCGAGTTTGGCGTGCCGCCGCATCTGATGCGCGACTACCAGACGCTGGTGGGCGACAGCGTCGACAACGTGCCCGGCGTGGCCAAGGTCGGCCCCAAGACCGCTGCCAAATGGCTCAACGAGTACGGCTCGCTTGATGCCATCGTCGCCAACGCCGACAGCATCAAAGGCGCGGTGGGCGAGAGCCTGCGCAAGTCACTCGACTGGCTGCCGACCGGGCGCACGCTCGTCACCATCAAGACCGACTGCGACCTCGACGGTTGGGTGCCCGGTTTACCTGCTCTTGAAGACATAGCTGTTGGCGCAATGAATACGGGCGCTTTGGCCGATTTTTATGAAAAATACGGATTCAAGGGCCTGGCTCGCGCGCTAACTGCCGGCGCAGCGACAGCAATTGGGGATAGATCAGCCATTGGGGTCAGATCCGCGACGCGCAGCGGCGACGGCTCTGACCCCAATGGCGCTGCCAGTTCGTCAGTGAATGCCCTCACTTTCGCTAAAGAGCGTGACCTCTTCGACGACCCAGAGTCGCTGTCCGCACCGGCACGCTCCATCGTCACCACGGTGCACTACGACACAATCCTGAGCTGGGATGCGTTTGACGCGTGGTTCGCCCGGCTGCAGGCCGCCGAACTGGTCGCGATCGACACCGAAACCACGTCGATCGACGAGATGCGTGCGCGCATCGTCGGCATCAGTTTCAGCGTCACCCCGGGCGAAGCAGCGTACATCCCGCTGGCGCACACTTACCCTGACGCACCGGCGCAGTTGCCCATCGACGAGGTGCTGACCAAGATGAAACCCTGGCTGGAAGACGCGACCCGGCGCAAGCTGGGTCAGCACGTCAAGTACGACCGCCATGTGTTTGCCAACCACGGCATCGAGGTGCACGGCTACGCGCACGACACGATGCTGCAAAGCTACGTGCTCGAGGTGCACAAACCGCACGGTCTGGCCAGCCTGGCCGAGCGCCATCTGGGGCGCAGCGGCGTCAGCTTTGAAGACCTGTGCGGCAAGGGGGCGAACCAGATTTGCTTTGACCAGGTCGACATTGCCAAAGCAGCGCAGTATTCGTGTGAAGACTCGGACATGACGCTCGACGTGCATCGCACCTTGTGGCCGCTGATCGAGCGTGACGCCAAACTCCGCTTCATTTACGAACTGGAGATCAACAGCAGCGAAGCGCTTTACCGCATCGAGCGCAACGGTGTGCTGATCGACGCGCCCACGTTGGCGCGGCAAAGCCAGGCGCTGGGCGAACGCATCCTGCAACTGGAAAAAGAGGCGCACGCGCTGGCCGGGCAGCCGTTCAACCTGGCCAGCCCGAAGCAGATTGGCGAGATTTTTTTCACCCAGCTCGGTTTGCCAGTGGTCAAGAAAACCGCCACCGGTGCGCCCAGCACCGACGACGAAGTGCTGCAAAAGCTGGCCGAAGACTACCCCCTGCCGGCCAGGATTCTGGAGCACCGGGGCCTGGCCAAACTCAAAGGCACGTACACCGACAAACTGGCGCAACTGGCGCTGCCGCGCACGGGCAGGGTGCACACGCATTACGCGCAAGCGGTGGCCGTGACCGGGCGCTTGAGCAGCAATGATCCCAATCTGCAAAACATTCCCGTGCGCACGCCCGAAGGCCGGCGCGTGCGTGAGGCGTTCATCGCGCCGCCGGGCAGCTTGATTGCCAGCGCGGACTACAGTCAGATCGAGCTGCGCATCATGGCGCACATCAGCGGCGACGCGGCACTGCTGCTGGCGTTTCACGACGGCATGGACGTGCACCGCGCGACCGCCGCCGAAATCTTTGGCATCGACACCGCGCAGGTCACCCCAGAGCAGCGTCGCTACGCCAAGGTCATCAATTTCGGCCTGATTTACGGCATGAGCGCGTTTGGCGTGGCCAAGGCGCTGGGCATCGACAACACGGCGGCCAAAAACTATGTGGCGCGTTATTTCGAGCGCTATCCCGGCGTCAAGCAGTACATGGAGCACACCCGCGTGCAGGCCAAGGCGCAGGGTTATGTGGAGACGGTGTTTGGCCGGCGCCTGTACCTGCCCGAGATCAATTCACCCAATGGCCCCCGGCGCGCAGCAGCGGAGCGCGCGGCGATCAACGCGCCGATGCAGGGCACCGCGGCCGACCTGATCAAGCTGAGCATGATCAAGGTGCAGGCGGTGATCGACGCGCAGCACCTGGCGACCAAAATGATCATGCAGGTGCACGACGAACTGGTGTTTGAGGTGCCCGAATCCGAGCTGGATTGGGTGCGCCACGAGGTACCGAAACTGATGGCCGGGGTGGCGCAATTGCGCGTGCCGTTGCTGGCCGAGGTGGGCCTGGGCACCAACTGGGACCAGGCGCATTGACTTGGGTAAAGTGATGATTCAACGAACGACCGGGAGCGCTGGGCCATGGATGTGATGACGATGATGGTAATCGCCGGGTGCATTTTGAGCGCCGGCGTGGTCTACGTGGTGCTGAAGGTCGACCACTCGGCGCGGGCGCAAACGCTGCAAGACGAGATTTTGGCGCTGCAGACCGAAGCGGCCGACCAGAAGAAGCGTTTACAGGACTGCACCCGTTACAGCGACTACGTGGCGCAACTGCCAACCTTGCTGGCCGACAAATTCAAGGCGCCGGCGGTCAAACTGTCGCGCGAAATGACGCACGCCGAATGCATCGTCAAAGAAAAATACAAGCTGCGCGCCGACGTCGTCATCGTCAGCAAGTACCAGGTCGATTTCGCTTTCATGCTCGATGCCAATGCGCTGAGCGTGGCCGCGCACACCAACGGGTTGGCGCTGAAAGTGTCACGACCGACGCTGGCGGCGGGCGAGCCGGCGCTGAAACTGCTGTCGCAGCAGGTGATCAGCGCCAATGCCGTCAGCGACGACCGCGCCTTGCTGGCCGAGGCAGATGCCAACTTTCGCACCAGCGTGCGCACGCTGGCGCGAAACCTGGTTGCCAGTGAGCAGGTGCTGGCGTTGTGCCGCCTGCGCGTGGCCGAGGCCGCGCGCGACGCGCTGGCCGTTCAGCCTGGCGTGCGCCAGGTGCCGGCGCTATTTGTCGACTTCAAATAGCGCCGCGCTGGTTGCCGCGTCAATCGATGAACAGCGTTGCCGGTGCCTCCAGCAAGCTGCGCAAGCGCTGAATGAACTCGGCGGCGTTCATGCCGTCGACCACCCGGTGGTCGAACGACGACGAGACGTTCATCATCTTGCGTGCCACCACCAGACCGCCGCGGATGACCGGTTTTTCAATGATGCGGTTGGGGCCGACGATGGCCACCTCGGGGTGGTTGATGACCGGCGTGTGCGCAATGCCGGCTAGCGGTCCCAGGCTGGTGAGGGTGATGGTCGAGCCGCTAAGCTCCTCGCGCGCGGCGCGGCCGTTGCGCGCCGCGTCGGCCAGACGTTTGATCTCGGCGGCGCAGGCCCACAAGTCCAGCGCTTCGGCGTGGCGAATCACCGGCACCATCAGCCCGCCATCGGTTTGCGTAGCCAGCCCCAGATGCACGGCGGCGTAGCGGGTGATGGTTGCCGCGTCGTCGTCGTAACGGGCGTTGACCTCGGGATGCGCCCGCACGGCCAGCACCAGCGCGCGAATCAGCAGCGGCAGCAAGGTCAGCCGCCCGCGGGTGGCACCGTGCTCGGCGTTGAGCTGGGCGCGCAGCGCCTCGAGTTCGGTGACGTCGACTTCCTCGACGTAAGTGAAGTGCGGAATGCGCCGCTTGGCGTCTTGCATTTTCTGCGCAATCTTGCGCCGCAAGCCGATCACGGGAATCGTTTCTGTCGCCTCCAGAGGCTGGTAGCCCTTGGTCAACGATCGTGCGCTGTGACTCGACTTGGAGCCATTGGCGTGCTGATCCAAATCGGCATGGGTGATGCACCCGTCGGCACCGGTGCGGGCAACGCTGGCCAAATCAATGCCAAGCGCTTTGGCGCGCGCCCGCACGGCGGGGGCGGCCAGCAGGTGGGTCGGCATGGGCGCTGGCGCAGCCGTTGAAGTTGGCATCGTCGCCGCGACGGGTTGCACCGCAACTTTGGCAATCGACGAAGTGGTCGGTTTGGTTGCCACAGATGCTTCATTAAGCGTAGCGGCTTTCCCTTGATGCACCTGTGCTTGCGCTGAATTTGTCTCAATATGAATGATCGGCGTGCCGACCGCCACCACCTGCCCTGGTGTGGCGTCGAGCGAGACGACGGTGCCACGCACGTGCGACGGAATTTCGACGGTGGCTTTGTCGGTCATGACGTCGGCCAGGATCTGGTCTTCGGCCACGGTTTCGCCGACGGCCACGCGCCAGGTCACCAGTTCGACCTCGGCGATGCCTTCGCCAATGTCGGGCATCTTGATGTTTTCGATCGTCATGGTTCAGGCCTCCATCACCCGTTGTAGCGCCGCTGCGACGCGCGCCGGACCGGGAAAGTACGTCCACTCTTGCGCGTGCGGGTACGGCGTGTCCCAGCCGGTGACGCGCTCGATGGGCGCCTCCAGGTGGTAGAAGCAGTGCTCTTGCACCAGGCTGAGCAGTTCGGCGCCGAAGCCGCAGGTACGCGTGGCCTCGTGGACGATGACGCAGCGCCCGGTCTTCTTCACCGAGGCCACCAGCGTGCCCAGGTCCAGCGGCCACAGGCTGCGCAGGTCGATGATCTCGGCGTCGATGCCGCTCTCGCGCGCGGCCGCCTCGGCGACGTGCACCATCGTGCCGTAGGTGATGACCGTGACCGCATCGCCAGCGCGGGTGACGCGTGCGCTGTCCAGCGGCACGGTGTAGTAGCCCTCGGGCACCTCGCCTTGCGGGTGCTTGCTCCAGGGAACGACGGGCTGGTCGTGGTGACCGTCGAATGGGCCGTTGTACAGGCGTTTGGGCTCAAGAAAGATCACCGGGTCATTGTTTTCGATGGCGGCAATCAACAGGCCCTTGGCGTCGTACGGGTTCGACGGCAGAACGGTGCGCAGGCCGCAAACCTGGGTGAAGATCGCCTCGGGGCTCTGGCTGTGCGTTTGCCCGCCGTAGATGCCACCGCCGCAGGGCATGCGGATCGTCATCGGGCAGGTGAAGTCACCGGCCGAGCGGTAGCGCAGGCGCGCCGCCTCCGAGACGATCTGGTCGGTGGCCGGGTAAACGTAGTCGGCGAACTGGATTTCGACCACCGGGCGCAGGCCGTAGGCGCCCATGCCAACGGCCGTGCCGACGATACCGCCCTCGGAGATTGGCGCGTCGAACACGCGCTGGTTGCCGTATTTGGCCTGCAGCCCTTCGGTGCAGCGGAAGACGCCGCCGAAGTAACCGACGTCCTGCCCATAGACAACCACATTGGGGTCGCGCTCAAGCATCACGTCCATGGCCGAGCGCAGCGCCTGGATCATCGTCATTGTGCTCATGCCGCACCTCCTTGCAGGGCGCGCACTTGCGCCAGTTGTTGTTGCAGGTGCGCGGGCATGACCTCGTAGACCTCCTCGAACAGGCTCTCGATCGGCGGGATGTGGTGGTCGGCCAGCGTGCCCCAGGTCTCGGCCTGCTTTTGCGCCGTGACTACTTCGGCTTCGACCGCGCTTTGTGCCGCAGCGTGTTGCGCCTCGCTCCAGATGCCGCGCGCCAGCAAGTGCTGTTTGAAGCGGGCGATCGGGTCGCCCAGCGGGAAGCGCTCGACGTCGTTGGCCGGACGGTATTTACTTGGGTCGTCGCTGGTTGAATGCGCGCCAGCGCGGTAGGTCACCCACTCGATCAAGGTTGGGCCAAACCCGCTGCGCGCGCGCTCCAGCGCCCACTTGGTGGCCGCGTAGCCGGCCAGAAAGTCGTTGCCGTCGACGCGCAGGCTGGCAATGCCGCAGCCCGAGCCGCGCGCCGCAAACGTCGTGCCCTCGCCACCGGCAATGGCCTGGAAGGTGGAGATGGCCCACTGGTTGTTGACGACGTTGAGAATCACCGGCGCGCGGTAGACGTGGGCAAAGGTCAGCGCCGTGTTGAAGTCGGCTTCGGCGCTGGCGCCGTCGCCGATCCAGGCGCTGGCCACCTTGTCGTCGCCCTTGATGGCGCTGGCCATCGCCCAGCCCACCGCCTGCACGAACTGCGTGGCCAGGTTGCCGCTGATCGAGAAAAAGCCCTGGCGCTTGCTCGAATACATCACCGGCAACTGGCGGCCTTTCATGGGGTCGCGCGGGTTGCTGTAGAGCTGGCAGATCATGCCCACCAGATCGCGGTCTTCGCGTGCCAGCAACAGCCCTTGCTGACGGTAGGTCGGGAAGCACATGTCGCCCTCGCCGATAGCCAGTGCGTGGGCGCAGGCGATGGCCTCTTCGCCCAGGCACTGCATGTAAAACGAGGTCTTCTTTTGTCGCTGGGCGATCAACATGCGCGCATCGAACGCCCGCGTGCGCAGCATGGCGCGCATGCCGCGCTGCAGCAGCTCGTCGGCGACGGTCGGCGCCCAGGGGCCGACGGCCTGGCCGTTGTCGTCGAGGACGCGAATCAGCGCAAAAGCCAGGTCGTTGGTCTGCGCCGCAGGCACGTCAACCGGCGGACGGCGCTTGGCGCCAGCAGCGGACAGGGGCAGGTAAGAAAAATCGGTGTCGCGCCCGGGGCGCCCGGTGGGCTCGGGCACGTGCAGGTGAAGCGGTTTGCGCTGTGGCATGCGAGGTGTCTCCTTGCAAGGTTGTGTCTTGCTTCAGAATCAAGAACCTGACCTCCACCTGGTGCGGGTAGCCGTCGGCGGCGTCAGACCGTGCTGTCGTCGCAGCGGGATCACCGCTGACGGACAGGCGGGCCGAGCATAGCGGATTTTTGCGATCAATCGGCTACGTAGATTCCCCCACAGAATGCTCGGATTGCGCCGGCGTATAAGCTTGAAGACGTTTGCCCCCTTCACCGCAGGAGACCGCTCATGCTTGACGACAACCAACTGAAAGATTTTTCCTCGCTGCTACCGGGCGCATCGACGCCGGCGGGGGCCAGCCGTCGCACCGCGCTGAAGGTGGCGTTGGGCGTTGGCTATGCCGCTGCGGCGGCGCCGATCATGGCGCAAACGGCCATCAAAACGTCGGCCAATGGGCTGACCACGGGGCAGGGCATTTACGACGTCGATGGTTTTGCCGTGCCGTTCTATCACGCTGCGCCCGAGGGCAAAAAGAACCTGCCGGTGGTGCTGGTGATCCAGGAAATTTTTGGTGTGCACGAATACATTGCCGACACCTGCCGGCGTCTGGCCCACGCCGGCTATTTGGCCATTGCCCCGGAGCTGTATGCGCGCCAGGGCGACCCGGCCAGTTACCAGGAGACCGCCAAGCTGATGGCCGAGGTGGTGTCCAAGGTGCCCGACGCGCAGGTCATGGGCGACCTGGATGCAGCGTTGCAGTGGGCCGGCGCCAACGGTGGCAACCTGCAGAAGGTGGCGATCACCGGTTTTTGCTGGGGAGGTCGCATCACCTGGCTGTACGCGCAGCACAGCCGTCAGGTGAACGCCGGTGTCGCCTGGTACGGGCGACTGGTTGGTACGGCGAGCGCGTTGACACCCAAGCAACCACTCGATCAAGCCGCCGAACTGAAAGCGCCCGTGTTGGGCTTGTACGGTGGCGAAGACCGTGGCATTCCCCTGTCGACGATCAACCAGATGAAAGACGCGCTGGCGGCCGCTGCGGCGCACGGCAACCGGGCTGCGGCGCAGAGCGAATTTGTGGTCTACCGCGATGCTCCGCACGCCTTCCATGCCGATTACCGACCCAGCTATCGGGCCGAGCCGGCGGTCGACGGTTTTGCCCGGGCGTTGGCGTGGTTTAAAACCCACGGCGTTCGTTGACGCCGGGCGGCAGCTGCTGCTTACCAATGAAAAACCGCCGTTGGCGGTTTTTTTGTGCCGGCAATTTGGGGGTCTTTACAGACCGTTACAGCGGCAACTCAAAAAAAATGTTGCGCTGCAACTAGCATCGGGCCGTTGCGCCCTTTATGCTCCGTTCCTTAACTTTTTTCAGCTTTATTACGTCTTTCTTTGTTGCTATGAGTGCCCCCAGCGAAAGCCTGGCCCGCAGCCATTTTGGCGAGGGTGGGTTTGATTTTCCCGATACCGCGCTGTTCAGCGGTGAAGCGGATGCCGGCGCGCCCGCCGGGGCGGGTGCACGCTTGTCGCTGTCGAAAGACGTCGTCGTTTACCTGGCGATCGCCGCCTTGGTGCTGCTGACCTGGCAAGTCAGTCGGCTGGGTTTGTTCAAGGCGGGTGACGACACCGGCTACTGGATCGGTGTCGTCGGTGGCGTGATGATGCTGCTGTTGTTCAGCTATCCGTTGCGCAAGCATTTCCGATTTGCCCGCAACTGGGGGCGCGTGAAGTGGTGGTTCTTGGTACACATGCTGCTGGGCGTGGCTGGGCCGACGCTGATCCTGCTGCACTCCACCTTCCATGTCGGGTCACTCAATGCCGCTGTGGCGATGTACAGCATGATCGTCGTCGCCTTGAGCGGTGTGATCGGGCGCTTCCTGTATGCACGGGTCAACCGTGGCCTGCACAACGAGCGCTCAACGCTGCAGGAGTTGCAGAAGCGCGCCGGCCTGGACGAAGACGATGCCCGCTCGAAATTGGCTTTTGCGCCCAAGGTCGAGGCGCGCTTGGTCGACTTCGAGCAAGCTGCGGTGCACGGCCCGGCCAACTGGCAGACGACGCCGCGTCAGGTGTTCTGGTTGCCTATCCGCCAATGGTCGGTGTATCGCGAATGCCGCGGTGAATTGCGCCAGGTGTTGCTGGGCCTGGCCAAGCAGCAGCGTTGGGCCAAGCGCGATTACCTGTCGCGCAAGAAGAACGCCAACAAACTGGTCGACCAGTACCTCAACGCGGTGGTCCGGGTGGCGCAGTTCAAGGCCTACGAGCGGCTGTTTTCTCTGTGGCATGTGGCGCACATTCCGTTCGTTTATCTGTTGGTCATCAGTGCGGTGGTGCACGTGGTTGCTGTGCACGCGTATTGATGAGGTGATTGCGAGCATGCCATGGACACGAGTCACCGCCCAATGTTTGCCGAGTCGCTGGCTGGTTGGCGCGCTGCTGGCTGCGTTGCTGCTGCCGGCGCCGGCGCTGTCCGAAAGCATCGAGTCCATTCTCGCTCCTGGGCCGCTGATCCAGGGGCACATCAAGCAGGAGAACGACTGCAAGCTGTGCCACGTCAAGTTCGACCGCGAAGCGCAATCGGGGTTGTGTATGGATTGCCACAAACCGGTGGGTGCTGACGTGCGCGCCAAGAGCGGCTTTCACGGTCGACAAAAGGCCCAAGCGTGCAACAGTTGCCACACCGATCACAAGGGGCGCGCCGCCGACGTCGTGCACCTGGACACCAAGAAGTTCGACCACACGCAGACCGATTACCAGCTCAAGGGCAAGCACCAACCGCTGGACTGTGGCAAATGCCACGCCGACGGCAAAAAGTACCGGGAAGCGCCCATGCAGTGCGTCGCCTGCCACAAAAAGGACGATACGCACAAGGGTTCGTTGGGCGATAAGTGCGCCGACTGTCACACGGAAAGCAGCTGGAAAGAGGCGCGTTTTGACCACAGCAAGACGCGCTTTGCTCTCGATGGCAAGCACATCGACGTGAAGTGCAACGATTGCCACAAGACCAGCAACTACAAGGAAACGCCACGCACCTGTATCGGCTGCCACAAAAAGAACGACGACAGCGCCAAGGGCCACAAGGGGCAGTACGGCGAGAAGTGCGAGAGCTGCCACAACACCCGGGCGTGGAAGCCGGCGATTTTCAACCACGACGTCGATACCAAATACGCTTTGCGGGGCAAGCATCGCACGGCCACCTGCGTGTCCTGCCATACCGGGCATTTATACAAGGTCAAGTTGGCGCAGGATTGCAACTCCTGCCACCTCAAGGACGACAAGCACAAAGGGTCGCTCGGCAAGGATTGCGAAAGCTGTCACAGCGAACGTAGCTGGAAGGAGCCGGCCAAGTTTGACCACGACAAGAGCCGCTTCCCCCTGATGGGCAAGCACGCCAAGGCCGAGTGCAAGGCGTGTCACAAGACACCGATGTTCAAGGAAGCGCCCAGCGCCTGCATCGCCTGCCACGACAAAGACGACAAGCACAACAAGACCTTGGGCGACAAATGCGTTGACTGCCATGGCGAGTCTGACTGGAAGACCACCCTGGGCCGCTTCAGCCATGACAAGACGCGATTTGTGTTGCGCAACGCGCACGCCGCGCCCAAGGTGAAATGCGTCGCCTGCCACAAGGACTTGCAGAGTTTCCGCAAGACGCCCATGGACTGCCTGGCGTGCCACAAGAAGGACGACAAGCACGAAGGCCAATCGGGACAGAAGTGCGAGTCGTGTCACAGCGACCGCACCTGGAAGGTGGAGCGCTATGACCATCGGTTGACGCAGTTTGCCCTGACGGGACGGCATCTCATCGTCACCTGTAAAAGTTGCCACTTGACGCTGCGCTTCAAGGACGCAGCCAAAGACTGCTATGCGTGTCATAAGAAGGACGACCGGCACAAACTCAAGCTGGGTGTGCGTTGCGAGACTTGCCACAACACGCGGTCTTGGCCGCTGTGGGACTTCAATCACGACAAACGCACCAAATACGTGCTCGACGGCGCGCACCGCAAGGTCCGGTGTGAGAGCTGTCATACGCAGGAAGCGCCCCGGGGCAGGGACGCCGCGCCACTGGGTAATGCCTGCATCTCGTGTCACCGCAATGCCGACGTTCATGACGGGCAATTTGGTAGCCGCTGTGAACAGTGCCACAGCACCGACAACTGGAAAAAACTGCAACGCCGCTTGAGTGGCTTAACGCAATGATTTGCGAAAGGGGATGACGATGAACATTAATCGCTTTTGGCGCCGTGTGCTTTGGTCGGCGTTGGCGCTCGGTTCGGTGGCTTTGGCTGGCGTCGTCGCCGCGCAGGGTATTCAGCGCAATTTCGACCACTTGAAGACCGGATTTGCGCTGCAGGGCGTGCATACGACGGTGCGCTGCGAGTCGTGTCACGTCAACGGTGTGTTCAAGGGCACGCCGCGCACTTGCGCCACCTGCCATACCAGCGGTTTGAGCCTGGCGCGCGGCAATGTTGTCAAGCCGCCGATGCACATTCCGACCACCGAGGCGTGCGAGTCTTGTCATACGGCGCAGACATTCAGTGGTGCGAAATTCAAGCACCTGGGCGTCCCCGCCGGTTCGTGCACCACCTGCCACAACGGCGGTATGGCACCGGGCAAACCGGCCAGCCATTTGCCGACGCAAGCGTCGTGCGATAGTTGTCACGGCACGACCGGCTGGTTGCCAGCCAAGCGCATGGACCACAGCACCTTTACGGCGGCGACTAATTGCGCCAGCTGCCACAACGGCTCAACCGCCACCGGCAAGAGCGGCTCGCACGTAGCCACCACGGCCAACTGCGGCTCGTGCCACAACACCAACTCGTGGAACGGCGCCAAGGTCGACCACAGCACCTTTACGGCGGCGACCAATTGCGCCAGCTGCCACAACGGCTCAACCGCCACCGGCAAGAGTGGCTCGCACGTAGCCACCACGGCCAACTGCGGCTCGTGCCACAACACCAACTCGTGGAACGGCGCCAAGGTC
>JBBIGT010000043.1:0-14933 GCA_037447395.1 Comamonadaceae bacterium
TGCTGATGGCGCAGGCTTCTTCCATGCTGCGCGTGTGAATCAGCGCACCGCGGCCGCTGAGCGACCGGGCGATGATGTCGCGGCGTGGCAGCTCAGGCAACAGGCGGTCGATGCTGGCCTGCACGGCGTCGATGTAGGCAGCGTCAGGGCACAACAGAATGCTTTGCGCCAGCTCGTCGTGCTCGGCCTGTGAAAACAGGTCCATGGCCACCCAGTCGGGCGGCGTGCTGGCGTCGGCCAGCACCAGAATTTCGCTCGGACCGGCGATCATGTCGATGCCGACCACGCCAAACACGCGCTTTTTGGCGCTGGCCACATAGGCGTTGCCGGGGCCGGTGATCTTGTCCACCTTGGGCACGGTGGCCGTGCCGTAGGCCAGCGCCGCCACCGCTTGCGCGCCACCGATGGTGAAGGCACGGGTGACACCCGCCACGTAGGCGGCCGCCAACACCAGCGGGTTCTTTTCGCCTCTGGGTGTCGGCACGACCATGATGATCTCAGCGACGCCAGCCACATGCGCCGGGATGGCGTTCATCAGCACGCTGCTGGGATACGCCGCCTTGCCGCCAGGCACGTAGATGCCAACACGGTCCAGTGGCGTGACTTTCTGGCCGAGCAGCGTGCCGTCGGCGTCGCGGTAGCTCCAGCTCTCGCCGCTGGCCTGGCGCTGCGCCTCGTGGTAGCTGCGCACGCGTGCCGCGGCGGCCTGCAGGGCCTGGCGTTGCGCCTCGGGCAGGCCGTCAAACGCGGCTTTCAGTTCGGCCTGCGTCAGCTCCAGCGCCGCCATGCGGCTGGCGGGCAGCGCGTCAAAGCGTTCGGTGTACGCCAGCAGCGCCGCGTCGCCGCGCTGGCGCACGTCGGCCAGGATGTCGGCGACCCGCTGCTCGATGTCGGCGTCGGTCTCGGCAGACCAGTGCAGGCGCGCCGAAAAATCAGCATCAAAAGTGCTGCTATCCGTTGATAGACGGACTGGAGTAGCTATAATTTTCATATCATTTTTCCTCTACCAACGCTGCCGCAAAGGTGTCGATAATGCGGCGGATTGGCGCCTGCTTGAGCTTGAGCGCGGCCTGGTTGACGACCAGCCGCGAGCTGATTTCCATGATGTGCTCGACCTCGACCAAGTGATTGGCTTTGAGCGTATTGCCGGTCGACACCAGGTCGACGATGGCGTCGGCCATGCCCACCAGCGGCGCCAGCTCCATGCTGCCGTAGAGTTTGATCAGGTCGACGTGCACGCCCTTCGCCGCGAAGAATTCGCGCGCGATCACCGGGTACTTGGTCGCCACTTTCAGGCGCGAGCCTTTCTGCACGGCGCTGGCGTAGTCGAAGTCGGCGCGCACCGCCACGCTGATGCGGCACTTGGCAATCTGCAGGTCAAGCGGCTGGTACAGGCCGTCGCTACCGTGCTCGAGCAGCGTGTCGCGGCCGGTAATGCCCAGGTCGGCGCCGCCGTACTGCACGTAGGTCGGTACGTCGGTGGCGCGCACCACCAGCAAGCGCACGTCGGGCAAGTTGGTCGCCAGAATCAGCTTGCGCGACTTTTCCGGGTCGTCCAGCACCTCGATGCCAGCGGCTTTGAGCAGCGGCAAGGTTTCCTCAAAAATCCGCCCCTTGGACAATGCAATAGTGATCATTTTTGCCTCTAGCCCTTATAAAACAAGCGCGAGCAGCTATTTATTTCATATCAACGGCAAGCCAGTCAAGACGCTTTACTTGACTCGCTCGATGTCGGCGCCGAGCGCCCGCAACTTGGCTTCCATCTGGTCGTAGCCGCGATCCAGATGGTAGATGCGGTCGACCCGCGTCGCACCGTCGGCCACCAGCCCGGCAATCACCAGGCTGGCCGACGCGCGCAGGTCGGTGGCCATGACGGTCGCGCCAGAGAGCTGCGCCACCCCTTCGACCAACGCCACCTTGCCGTCGATCTGGACCTTGGCACCCAGGCGCACCAGCTCGTTGACGTGCATGAAGCGGTTCTCAAAAATCGTCTCGGTGACTTTGGCCGTGCCCTGCGCCACCGCGTTCAGGGCCATGAACTGCGCCTGCATGTCGGTCGGGAAACCGGGGTATTCGGTGGTGCGAAAACTCTGCGCGCGCAAGCCGGCCGCACCCGGCGATTGCACGCGGATGCCGTCGGCATCCTTGCGCACCGTGACGCCAGCGTCGCGCAGTTTTTCGACCACCGCCTCCAGATGGTCGATGCGGCCGTGGCGCAACAGCACGTCGCCGCCGGTGGCCGCCACGGCGCACAAAAAGGTCCCGGCCTCGATGCGGTCGGCAACCACCTGATGCGTGCAACCGTGCAGCTTTTCAACGCCCTGGATGCGGATGCGGCTAGTGCCGTGGCCTTCAATGCGCGCCCCCATGGCGATCAGCAGCTCGGCCAGGTCAGGAATCTCCGGCTCCTGGGCGGCGTTTTCCAAAATGGTTTCGCCCTCGGCCAGGGTGGCCGCCATCAAAAAGTTTTCGGTACCGGTGACGGTGACCATGTCGGTAGCGATGCGTGCACCGTGCAAGCGGCGCTGGCCGACCGGCAGGCGCGCGACCATGTAGCCGTGCTCAACGGCGATCTCGGCGCCCATCGCCTGCAGGCCCTTGATGTGCTGGTCGACCGGGCGCGAGCCGATGGCGCAGCCACCCGGCAGCGAGACCCGGGCCTGGCCACAACGCGCCAGCAGCGGGCCCAGCGCCAACACCGACGCGCGCATGGTTTTGACCAGTTCGTAGGGCGCCTCGGGACGGATTGGGTCGGCGGCGTGAAAGCACATGCCGCCACGCTCGCCCAGGGTCTGGCTGCGCACACCCATGTGTTCGAGCAAGACGCGCATGGTGGCAACGTCCTTGAGACGCGGCACGTTGTGCAAGGTGACCGGCTCGTCGGTCAACAGCGCGGCGCACAGTTCGGGCAAGGCGGCGTTTTTGGCGCCCGACACCAGCACCTCGCCGTGCAAGGGCCGGCCGCCACGGATCAGTAATTTATCCATCAGCTCAGGCCGCCTGCGCCGCCCATTCGGCCGGTGTCAGCGTTTTCATCGACAGCGCGTGCACTTCGCCGGAGTCGACCTTGCCACCGAGGGCCGCGTACACCCGCTGATGCCGGGCGATCGGCCGTTTGCCCTCGAATTCCGTCGACACAACGGTGGCGTACCAGTGGCGGCCGTCGCCCTCGACGGCCAGATGCGTACACGACAGGTTGGCGGCGATCAACGCCTGGAGTTGTTCAGCATTCATAAGCAGTTCGCAATAAAAATCAGGTCCGGATTTTGTAGCCAGCGCGCAGCAAGCACAGCGCCCACGCGGCCACCACGGCGGTGGCGGCACCCACCACCGCCAGGCTCAGCCAGGGTGACAGGTCACTGGCACCAAAAAAACCAAAGCGAAAACCGTCGACCATGTAAAAAAACGGATTGAAGTGGCTCACCGTCTGCCAGAACGGCGGCAAGGAATGGATCGAGTAGAACACACCGCTTAAAAACGTCATCGGCATGACGACAAAATTCTGGAACGCCGCCAGATGGTCAAATTTTTCCGACCACAAGCCGGCGACGATCCCCAGCGCACCCATCAGCGTGGCGCCCAGCAAGGCAAACACCAGCGCCCACCCGGGCTGCGCCAGCGGCGGCACGGCAAACACCAGTGCTACGCAAAGGACACCGACACCGACGACCAGACCCCGCAACACCGATGCGCCGACGTAGGCAACAAACCAGTGCCAACTGGACAACGGCGTCAGCAGCAAGAACACCATGTTACCCATGACCTTGCTGGCGATCAGCGACGAAGAGCTGTTGGCAAAGGCGTTTTGCAGCAGGCTCATCATGGCCAGCCCGGGCACCAGAAAAGCGGTGTAGCTGACGTTGCCGTAAACCTTGACGTGCGCCTCCAGCGCCTGGCCAAACACCAGCAAATAGAGCAAGGCGGTGAGCACGGGCCCGGTGATGGTCTGCGCGGCGACGCGCCAGAAACGCATCACCTCTTTGTAAAAGAGCATTTGCCAGCCGGTCATGCAGCGCTCCGCGGTTCGCGCCCAGCGCCCTGCATGACCTGCAGGAACACGTCCTCCAGGTCGGGGCGGCGGATCTCAATGTCGTGCACGGCCAATCCGGCCTGCCGCAGCAGCGCCAGGTGCTGCTCAACCGCCAGTGCGTCCTTGGCCGGCAGCTGCACCACGCGCCCGGTGACGCGCGCCTGGGCGCGAAGTGGTTCAGGCAAATCGCCGTCCACAGCGCATCGCAAAACGTTACCCGTGGCAGAGCTCAGCAGCGCGCTGGTACTGTCAAGCGCCACTACCTGACCCGCCTTGAGCATGGCAATGCGGCCACACAGGGCTTCGGCCTCCTCCAGATAGTGCGTGGTCAGCAACACCGTGTGACCCTGCTTGTTGAGTTTGGCAATAAACGCCCACAGGGTCTGGCGCAGTTCAACATCGACCCCCGCAGTGGGCTCGTCCAGCACGATGACCGGTGGCTTGTGCACCAGCGCCAACGCCACCAGCACCCGGCGTTTCATGCCGCCGGAGAGCGCGCGCATGTTGACACCGGCCTTGTCGGCCAGGCCCAGGCTGGCGAGCAATTCGTCGATCCAGTCGTCGTTGTGGCGCACGCCAAAATAGCCCGACTGGAATACCAACGCCTCTCGGACGTTGAAAAACGGGTCGAACACCAGCTCCTGCGGCACCACGCCCAGGGCGCGGCGCGCCGCGGCAAAGTCGTTTTGCACGTCATGACCCATGACGCTGGCGCGCCCTGAGGTGGCTTTGGCCAGCCCGGCCAAAATGGTGATCAGCGTGGTTTTGCCAGCGCCATTGGGGCCGAGCAGGCCAAAAAACTCGCCTTGGGCCACCGCCAGACTGACACCGTCCAGCGCCAGAAACGCCGTGCCCTTGAAGTTTCGCGGTGGCGGGTATGCCTTGGTGACCGACTGAAAAGAAATGGCGGCAGTGGCGGCTTGGGCAGGCATGGGCCGGCGATTCTACCGGCGCGCCACCGCTGCGCGAAGCCTGCTGCAATGTGCCGCGGCACTAGCGACGCGGTGCGTCCGCACCGTCTACCGATGCCGGCGCGTCGCCAAGCAGATCAGCCACGCCGTAGAGCCGCGCCAGGTCGGCCAGGCGAGCCGGCAGTCCGTGCACCGACAGGACCTGACCCAACGCCTGCGCTTGTCGGCGCAGGTCGAGCAACACCGCCAGCGCCGTTGTATCGAACTGCTGCAAGGGCGAGGCGTCGACCGCCAGCGGTGCCGCCGCGCCGCCGTGCTGCCGCAACGCCGCCGTCAGCGCAGCCAGACTGGCCGTCGCCGCGGTTTGCGTCAGCGATTGGGGCAGCGCCAGCACGGTCAGCCCTTGGCAGCTTTGCCGTTGCCGGCTGCGTTGGCCTTGTTGCGTTCGGTCAGCGTGGCGATCAGGCCATCGATACCGCGCGCGTTGATTTCTTGAGCAAACTGGCTGCGGTAGGTATCGACCAGCCAGACACCAAGCACGTTGAGGTTGTAGATCTTCAGCCCGGTGCCCGTGCCGGGCGTTTTTTCCAGCCGGTAATCGAGCTGCACCGGGTCACCGCGGCCCTTGATGAGCGTGCGCACAACCACTTCCTTGTCGTCGGCCGACGCGCGCATCGGCTTGACCTCAAAGGTCAGGTTCTTGGCCTGACTCATGGCGCCGGCGTAGGTACGCACCAGCAAGGTCTTGAACTCGGCCTCGAGCCGGCTGCGTTGCTCAGCGCTCGCCTGGCGCCAACCCGGGCCGACAGCTGAGGCGGTCATGCGCTGGAAGTTCAGATGGGGCATGACTTTTTGGTCGAGCAAGACCATGATGCGTGCCACATCACCGGCCTGCACCGCCTTGTCGGCCTCAATGGTGTCCAGCGCCTCCTGCGTCAGCCGCTTGATCAGCGCGTCGGGCGTTTCGTCGGCGGCGTGCACCGGCAACGCCAGCGCGGCGCCGAACACGCTCAGCAGAGACAGGGACAACAGGGCTTGACGTCTTTTCATTGCTTTCTTCCTTGAAAATCATTGTCCTGGCGACGCCTCCGAGGCGTCAACGGGCGGCTCTTCATCAGGCGGGTTACCGTCATAAACCTGGTTGCGCCGGCGCTGCAAAAACGCGTCGCGGGTAAAGGTGTACGGGTCCAGCGCCACCTGCTCAAGCATTTGACTGGCGTCGAGCAAATGCGCCCGCTGGTCGACCAGCTTGACCGCAGTTGCCGAATTGCGCGCTGGCACGTCGCCAACGTTGGACAACAAATTACCTTGAGCATCGACCGGTAACGCCGCCGTATCACGCACGGTTGACGGCCCCAGGAGCGGCAACACCAGGTAAGGTCCGGCGCCCACACCCCAGTGGCCCAGCGTCTGGCCAAAGTCTTCGGTATGGCGCTCGATGCGCATCTCGGTGGCGATGTCGAGCAGGCCAGCCAGACCAAACACCGTGTTGACGCCGAAGCGCAAGAAGCTCTCAACACTCTCACGCGGCTTGAACTGCAAGGCGTTGTTGACGCCCGACCAGGCGTCCTGCAAATTAGCAAAGAAGTTGCTCACTCCGGTACGAACCGGCTGCGGCAAGACGTCGCGATAAGCCGTCGCCACGGGTTTGACCACCGCCCGATCGACCGCGTCATTGAAACCATAAACCCCACGGTTGAACGGCTCCAGCGGGTCATGCGGGTTGGCGTTGGGACCAGTGGCACAAGCCGCCAGCAGCGACAGCGCCGCGGCGGCGCACGCTCGGCGGGCGTGACCAACCGATCGACGACGTTGAATGACTTTTTTCTGTTCCATGCACTTCACTTGGCTGGTGCGGTCGGCGCAGACGAGTCCGCCGCCTTGTTATACAAAAACTGGCCAATGAGATTTTCCAGCACCACCGCCGACTGAGTATTGCCAACGACGTCGCCGCCGGCCAGGTTCTTGTCGTCGGCGCCGGCCTCGATGCCGAGGTATTGGTCGCCCAGCAAGCCGCTGGTGAGAATCTTGATTGAACTGTCTTTCGGGAATGCGTAACGAGTCTCCAGCGCCAGCGTCACCCTCGCCTGGAACGACTTGTCGTCAAAGGCGATATTTTCCACCCGCCCGACGACGACACCGGCGCTCTTGACGGCCGCCTTGGGCTTGAGGCCGCCGATGTTGTCAAACTTGGCCGTCACGGCGTAGGTTTTCTGGAAACTCAAGGTCAACAAATTGGCCGACTGCAGCGCCAGAAACAAAATAGCCAGCGCCCCCAGCAGCACAAAGCAGCCGACCCAGGTGTCAATTTTTGAACGTTGCATACGTCGCTCTCATATCGTAAACATCATGGCCGTGAGAATGAAGTCCAGCGCCAGTACCGCCAGCGAGGCCATCACCACGGTGCGCGTTGTGGCCTTGGCCACGCCCTCGGGTGTGGCCTGCGCGTTGTAGCCCTGCAGCAGTGCGATGAAGGTTACCGCAACACCGAAGACAAAACTCTTGACGACACCGTTGCCTAAATCCTTGAACACGTCGACGCCGCCCTGAATCTGGCTCCAGAACGCGCCGCCGTCCACGCCAATCATCAGCACCCCGACGATCCAGCCACCAAAAATACCCATCGCGCTGAAGGTCGCCGCCAACAGCGGCATGACAAACACACCGGCCCAGAAACGCGGCGCCAGCACGCGCTCGATCGGGTCGACGGCCATCATTTCCATGACGCTGATTTGTTCACCGGCTTTCATCAAACCAATCTCTGCCGTCAACGCCGTGCCGGCGCGCCCGGCAAACAGCAAGGCCGTGACCACCGGCCCGAGCTCGCGCATCAAGCTCAGGGTAACCATCAGGCCCAACGCCTCAGCCGAACCATAACGTTGCAAGATGTAATAACCCTGCAAACTCAGCACAAAACCAACAAATAGCCCCGAAACACCGATGATGGCCAGCGAGTAGTTGCCGAGAAAGTGCACTTGGTCGCGCACCAGCGCATTGCGCCGCAGCCCGTAACCCAACGTCGCCAGCAGCCGCAGAAACAGCCGCGCCGCGTAGCCCATGTCGGCCAGCAGACAGCGCACGGCAAAGCCAATGTGAGCGGGTTTGAGCCAGTTCATGCGCCCGCCGCCACGCCAAAGTCCTGCGCCACAGTCGGCCCAGGGTAATGAAAATGCACCGGCCCGTCGGACAGCGCGTGGACGTACTGGTAGACCAACGGGTCGGTGCTGTGGCGCACCTCGTCGGGCGTGCCTTGTACGGCGATCTTGCCGTTGGCCAAGATGATGACCTGATCGGCGATGGCAAAGGTTTGCTCGATGTCGTGCGAAACAAAGATGCTCGTCAGTCCCATGGCGTCGTTGAGCTCACGGATCAGGCGTGCCGCCGTACCCAATGAAATGGGGTCCAGACCCGCAAACGGCTCGTCGTACATCACCAGCTCGGGGTCGAGCGCGATCGCGCGCGCCAGCGCGACGCGCCGGGCCATGCCGCCACTCAAATCACTGGGCATCAGGGAACGGGCGCCGCGCAGACCCACCGCGTTGAGCTTCATCAGCACCACGTCGCGAATCAGCGCTTCAGGCAGATCGGTGTGTTCACGCAAGGGAAAGGCGACGTTCTCGAACACGTCCAGGTCGGCAAACAGCGCGCCAAACTGGAACAGCATGCCCATGCGCCGGCGCACCGCGTACAGCTCGGGTTGCGTCATCGGTGTCACGTCCTGGCCGTCAAAAAGCATCTGGCCGCGTTGCGCCTGGACCTGGCCGCCAATCAGCCGCAGGATGGTCGTCTTGCCGCCGCCCGATGCACCCATCAGCGCCGTCACCTGGCCACGCGGGATCGTCAGGCTGACGTCGTCAAGGATCAGCCGTTCGGCGTAGCCGAAGCTCAAGTGCTGCAGTTCGACGAGGGACGGGGAGGGGAAAGCGGAGTTCATAAGCAAAGAGGCCGGGAAAACCCGGCCCTTCGATCATAAGTGAGAACGGAAATTAACGCGGCAAGTCGCTGTAACCCATCAGAAACTCGTCGACCGCGCGTGCGGCCTGGCGGCCCTCGCGGATCGCCCAAACCACCAGCGACTGGCCACGGCGCATGTCACCCGCGGCAAAGACCTTGGGCACATTGGTTGCGTAGCCACCGCTGAAATCGGTCGTCGCTTTGGCGTTACCGCGTGCATCCTTGTCGACACCAAAGGCGTCCAGCACCGTGGCCACCGGGTTGACGAAGCCCATGGCCAGCAGCACCAGGTCGGCCGGGTAAGTCTTTTCGGTGCCGGGTATCTCGACCATCTTGCCGTCCTTGAATTCGACGTGCACGGTCTTCAAACCCGTGACCTTGCCCTTTTCACCGATGAATTCTTTGGTGGAGATGGCAAATTCGCGCACGCAGCCCTCTTCGTGGCTGGAGCTGGTACGCAACTTCATCGGCCAGTAAGGCCATACCAGGGGCTTGTTCTCCTGCTCGGGCGGCTGCGGCATCACTTCAAACTGTGTGACACTGGCCGCGCCGTGACGGTTGCTGGTGCCGACGCAGTCGCTGCCGGTATCGCCACCGCCGATGACGATGACGTGCTTGCCGTCGGCACGCAATTGGTTCTTCACCTTGTCGCCGGCGTTGACCTTGTTTTGCTGCGGCAAGAACTCCATCGCGAAGTGGATACCGGCCAGGTCGCGGCCGGGCACCGGCAAGTCGCGACTTTGCTCGGAGCCGCCGGTGAGCAACACGGCGTCGAAATCTTGCTGCAAGAACACCGGCGAGATCGTCTCTTTGGCGTAGTTGGTGACCTTGCTGCCCTTGGGCAGTTCGCCGACCAGCGTGCTGGTTTTGAGGGTGACGCCTTCGGCCTTGAGTTGTTCGACGCGACGGTCGATATGGCCCTTTTCCATCTTGAAGTCGGGGATGCCGTAGCGCAGCAGGCCGCCGACGCGATCGTTCTTCTCAAACAGCGTCACGTCGTGACCAGCGCGCGCCAGTTGCTGCGACGCCGCCAAGCCGGCCGGGCCCGAGCCGACCACTGCGACGCGCTTGCCGGTTTTGATGCGCGCCGGCTGTGGCTTGACCCAGCCCTCAGACCAGGCGCGGTCGATGATGGCGTGTTCGATCGACTTGATGCCCACCGGCAGCTGGTTCACGTTGAGCGTGCACGCGGCCTCACACGGCGCCGGGCAGATGCGCCCGGTGAACTCGGGGAAATTGTTGGTGCTGTGCAGCACGTCGATCGCCGCCTGCCAGTCGCCGCGGTAGACCAGATCGTTGAAGTCCGGAATGATGTTGTTGACCGGGCAGCCGTTGTTGCAAAACGGCGTGCCGCAGTCCATGCAGCGCGCCGCCTGTTGGGTGGCTTGCGCATCGTCGAGGCCAATGACGAACTCTTTGTAGTTTTTCAGTCGCTCGGGCACCGGTTTGTAGCCCTCTTCGACGCGCTCATATTCCATGAAACCTGTTACTTTTCCCATGACATGTCCTCGTTACTTGGCTGCGACCGCTTCTTTTTTAGAAGCTACTGACGCTTTATCTGTTTGGGCTAGAGCCACTTTCTTTGCATGAATCTCACCCAGCGCGCGCTTGTACTCGTTGGGAAAGACCTTGACAAATTTTTGTCGTGAAGTGTCCCAGTTGTCGAGCAAATCGCGCGCGCGCTTGCTACCCGTCCAGCGGTTGTGGTCGGCCAGCAATTGCTTGAGCTGGGCCTCGTCGCTCAAGCCCCGGTGCCACAAATGCGCTTTCACGGTTTCGGTCTGCTCCGCTGTGGTCAGCACCTTTTCCAGCGAAACCATCGCCATGTTGCAGCGCTTGGCGAACTGGCCGTCTTCGTCGTAAACGTAGGCGACGCCGCCGCTCATGCCGGCGGCAAAGTTGCGCCCGGTCTTGCCGAGCACGGCGACGGTGCCGCCGGTCATGTACTCGCAACCATGGTCGCCGGTGCCCTCAACCACCGCGCTGGCGCCCGACAGGCGCACGGCAAAGCGCTCGCCGGCGACACCGCTGAAAAACGCCTCGCCGCTGGTGGCGCCAAACATCACCGTGTTGCCGACGATGGTGTTGCGCGTCGCCTCACCGCGGAAGTCGATGCTCGGGCGCACCACCACCCGACCGCCCGAGAGACCCTTGCCGGTGTAGTCGTTGGCGTCGCCAATGAGGTACAGCGTGATGCCGTTGCACAGGAACGCACCAAACGACTGGCCGCCGGTGCCCTCCAACTGGATGCGGATGGTGTCGTCGGGCAGCCCTTGCGGGTGCGCTTGCGTCACCGCGCCCGAGAGCATGGCACCGACCGAGCGGTTGACGTTGCGCGCGGCCTCCATGATCTTGACCTTTTCACCGTGATCGATGGCCTGGCGCGCCTTGGCGATCAGCAGGTTGTCGAGCGACTTCGCCAGACCATGGTCCTGCGTCTCGGTCTGGAAGCGCGGCAAATCGGCGGCGGCGTTGGGCACCGCCAGCAGGCGGCTGAAGTCCAGGCCACGCGCCTTCCAATGGCTGATGCCAGCGCGCATGTCGAGCAGGTCGGCACGGCCGATCAGGTCGTCAAACTTGCGGATACCCAGTTGCGCCATGATCTGGCGCGCTTCTTCGGCGATGAAGAAGAAGTAATTGACCACGTGCTCGGGCTTGCCGGTGAACTTGCGCCGCAACACCGGGTCCTGCGTGGCCACGCCCACCGGGCAGGTGTTCAAGTGGCACTTGCGCATCATGATGCAGCCTTCCACCACCAGCGGCGCGGTGGCAAAGCCGAACTCGTCGGCACCGAGCAGTGCGCCAATGACGACGTCGCGGCCGGTCTTCATCTGGCCGTCGGCCTGCACGCGGATGCGGCTGCGCAAGCGGTTGAGCACCAGCGTCTGCTGCGTTTCGGCCAGGCCGATTTCCCACGGGCTGCCCGCGTGCTTGATCGACGACCAGGGCGAGGCACCGGTACCGCCATCGTGGCCAGCGATGACCACGTGGTCGGCCTTGCACTTGGCCACGCCGGCGGCGATGGTGCCGACACCGATTTCAGACACCAGTTTGACGCTGATGCTCGACTTGGGCGCGACGTTTTTCAGGTCGTGTATCAGCTGCGCGAGGTCTTCGATCGAATAAATGTCGTGGTGCGGCGGCGGGCTGATCAGGCCCACGCCGGGCACGCTGTGGCGCAGCTTGCCGATGTAGTCCGACACCTTGCCGCCGGGCAATTGACCGCCCTCGCCCGGCTTGGCGCCTTGCGCCATCTTGATCTGAATCTGGTCAGCGCTGCCCAGGTATTCGGCCGTGACGCCAAAGCGCCCCGAAGCCACCTGCTTGATGCGCGAGCGCATCGAGTCGCCGTCCTGCAAGGCGTAGTCGACCTCGAACAGGTCTTTGCCCAGCAGGTCGGACATGGTCTGACCCTTCTTGATCGGGATGCCCTTGAGCTCGTTGCGGTAGCGCAGCGGGTCTTCGCCGCCTTCGCCGGTATTGCTCTTGCCACCGATGCGGTTCATGGCCACGGCGAGCGTGGCGTGCGCTTCGGTGGAAATGGAGCCCAGCGACATGGCGCCGGTGGCGAAGCGCTTGACGATTTCTTTGGCCGGTTCCACCTCGTCGATCGGGATCGCCTTGGCCGGGTCGATCTTGAACTCGAACAACCCGCGCAGCGTCATGTGGCGCTTGTTCTGTTCATTGATGATCTGCGCGTATTCCTTGTACGTGTTCCAGTTGTTGGCGCGCGTGCTGTGCTGCAGCGCGGCGATCGCATCGGGCGTCCACATGTGCTCTTCACCGCGCGTGCGCCAGGCGTATTCACCGCCGGTATCGAGCCGGTTGGCCAGCACCGGATCGGCACCGTAAGCCGCCTTGTGCATGCGGATCGCCTCTTCGGCGATCTCGAACACGCCGATACCTTCGACCCGGCTGGGGGTACCAGGAAAGTACTTGTCGACCGTGACCGACGACAGGCCAATCGCCTCGAACAATTGCGCTCCGCAGTAGCTCATGTAAGTGGACACGCCCATCTTGGACATGATCTTCGACAGACCCTTGCCAACCGCCTTGACGTAGTTGTAGATGGCTTTGTCGGCGCTCAAGTCACCGGGCAAGTCCTTGCAAATGCTCGCCAGCGTTTCCATCGCCAGGTAGGGGTGGATCGCTTCGGCGCCGTAACCCGCGAGCACGCCAAAGTGGTGGACTTCGCGCGCAGTACCGGTTTCGACGACCAATCCGGCGGTGGTGCGCAAGCCTTCACGAATCAGGTGCTGGTGCACGGCCGAGAGCGCCAGCAGCGCGGGAATGGCCACCTGGGCTGCGCCGATGGCGCGGTCGCTCAGGATCAGGATGTTGTGGCCACCCTTGATGGCGTCTACGCTTTCAGCGCACAGCGACGCCAGTTTCGCCTCGACGCCTTCGCTGCCCCAGGACAGCGGGTAGGTAATGTCGAGCACATAGCTGCGGAACTTGCCCTGCGTGTGCTTGGCGATGTCACGCAGCTTGGCCATATCGGCAAAGCTCAGGATCGGCTGGCTGACTTCCAGGCGCAGCGGCGGGTTGACCTGGTTGATGTCGAGCAGGTTGGGCTTGGGACCGATGAAGCTGTTGAGGCTCATCACAATCGCCTCGCGGATCGGGTCGATCGGCGGGTTGGTCACTTGCGCGAACAACTGCTTGAAGTAGTTGTACAGCGGCTTGTTCCGGTCCGACAACACGGCCAACGGGCTGTCGTTGCCCATCGACCCGATGGCTTCTTCGCCGTTGGCGGCCATCGGCGCCATCAGGAACTTGATGTCTTCCTGCGTCACGCCAAACGCCTGCTGGCGGTCGAGCAGCGTGCTCCCGGACTCGGCAGCGCTGGCGGGCTCGGCGCCGCCTTGCACGTCGTCGAGGCGGATGCGCAGGTTCTCGATCCACTGCTTGTAGGGCTTGCTGTTGGCCAGGCTGCTCTTGATCTCCTCGTCGTCGACCATGCGCCCCAACTCCAGGTCGATCATGAACATCTTGCCCGGCTGCAGCCGCCATTTGCGGATGATCTTGTGCTCCGGGAACGGCAGCACACCGGATTCGGACGCCATCACCACCAGGTCGTCGTCGGTGACGCAGTAGCGCGAGGGCCGCAGGCCGTTGCGGTCCAGCGTGGCGCCGATCTGACGGCCGTCGGTAAACACGATCGAGGCCGGGCCGTCCCACGGCTCGAGCATCGCTGCGTGGTATTCGTAAAACGCGCGTCGGCGCATATCCATGCCGGTGTTTTGCTCCCACGGCTCGGGAATCATCATCATCACCGCCTGGCTGATTGGGTAGCCGGCCATGGTGAGCAACTCCAGGCAGTTGTCAAAGGTGGCGGTATCAGACTGGGTTGGGAAGCTGATCGGGTAGAGCTTTTGCAAGTCAGCACCCAGCACCGGCGAGCTCATCACGCCTTCGCGCGCTTTCATCCAGTTGTAGTTGCCCTTGACGGTATTGATTTCGCCGTTGTGCGCCACGTAGCGGTACGGGTGCGCCAGCGGCCACTGCGGGAAGGTGTTGGTGGAAAAGCGTTGATGCACCAGACCCAGCGCCGACACGCAGCGTGGGTCCTGCAAGTCCTTGTAATACGTGCCGACCTGGTCGGCCAGCAGCAGACCTTTGTAAATGACGGTGCGGCTGCTCATGCTGGGCACGTAATACTCTTTGCTGTGCTTGAGCTTGAGCGCGACGATGTGCGCGCTGGCGGTCTTGCGGATCACGTAGAGCTTGCGCTCGAGCGCGTCCTGCACGATCACGTCGGTGCCGCGACCAATAAACAGTTGGCGGATGATCGGTTCTTTTTTGCGCACCTCGGGCGACATCGGCATGTCGCGGTTGACCGGCACGTCGCGCCAGCCCAGCAACACCTGCCCCTCGGCCTTGACCGCGCGCTCAAGCTCTTGTTCGCACGCCTGGCGGCTGGCGTTTTCCTTGGGCAAAAAAATCATGCCCACGCCGTACTCGCCGGGCGGCGGCAGCGTGACGCCCTGGGCGGCCATTTCTTCGCGGTAAAGCGCATCGGGCAACTGGATCAGGAT
>JBBIGT010000044.1:0-14763 GCA_037447395.1 Comamonadaceae bacterium
TGTCGTCTCAACGCGCTGCGTCAGTGCGAACATCCCGGCAACATCCGGGTTGCTGCGTGGCCCAAAAAGCACTACTTGACCACCCGAGCGTGCGGCCGATCGCCCAGCCGCCTGCCACTGCACAGCGCCAGAGAACTCACCGTCGGCAACCACCCTCGCGTATTGGCTCGGTAAGCGACCCAACCCCTTGCCAAGCAGCCAATCTGATGGGCCGTTCATCAATCCGACGCCACTACGCCAGTGATCGAGGCGACGCACCATATCCCGTTCAGCGCCAGACAGCCGCTCCGAAAGGAACGTTCCACCAACGACTACCGCCACAACTTCCAGCATGACAACCAAAAGCAACGCCACATCGGATCGCGCGCGCCATTTCGGACAAACATCAGGCAATGGCGCTTGCCGGGCTTGCCACCACAAACGACCGATCAACACGGCAATCGACAAGCCCATCGCCAGATAAACGCCGCGCGAGAAGGTGGTCAATGCGGCATAGACCAGCAGCACCGCCAGCCCGGCGATCAGCAGCCACGACTGCCGACGACGCACGTTGACCAGCGCCCAGACAATAAACGGCGCCGTCAGCACCAAATACACGTCCAACGCCGCGCCACCGACGTGCATCTCCCAAAACAGCGCAACGATGCGGTACTGGCTTGAAAAATCGGTCACGCCGGTGAATGCCGCGCGCTCCCAAACGACCGAGACCGCCACAACAACCAAGCCACACAACACCCCCCATGCAAACGTCTTCATGCCAGACGCATCCGCGGAGCTGTCGGTCCGCGGCAACAACGGCAGGCAAAGCGCGGCAAAGCACAAGCTCTTGAATACGCGCCACGCGTTGAGCGCGTCGGTGTAACCCGCATACCAGTCCCAGGCAAGACCGCCGGCGTCATCGACGCCGCGCCACAGCGACGCCAACGCGCTGGCCAGGCACAACATCACCCAACAGTTCGCTGCCCGGGTCATTCGCATTGGCGGGAAGTGACCGCCGCGCCAGGCCAATCGGGCATAACCACAGGCGATTGTCGCCAGCAACAGGATGTCAAACTCTTCAAAAACGACCCACCCTGTCCAGGGTGAGAAATTCAGCCACGGCAGACACGCAGGCACAACTCCAAGCCAGGCGCCCGGTTGCCACACGGCCACGCAACACCAGACACTCAGCAAAATCAGGCACGCCAAGGGCGCTACCGGATGATTCAGTGACATTGCGACGGCGCCAACCAGGCCAAGCACCGCAACAAACCACGCCCCCGTACGCCAAGCAGAAATTGAAAAAACGGGTACGAGCGGCATCGGTAAAAAGTTTGGGCCAAGATGGTTGCCAATTGTTAACGTAAATGCGTTATATTCATGCGCACTTGGCGTTTTCCTCAACCGAACTTTGCCGACTTGACCACATTAGGGGGATTTATTGTGAAGATTTCAACGACATCACTTTTCAGGTTTTTCGGCCAGTCCATTCTGGCAACTTTGGCGGCTGTTTGGCTTGCTGGCTGTGCCAGTAACGCCGTCCACCCGGCAGCGCCCGCTGTTGCAGCAACGCCAGACTATAACTACGTCGTCGGCGCCGGCGACTCGCTCAACATCATCGTCTGGCGCAATCCTGAGCTATCGATGACTGTACCGGTGCGGCCAGACGGCAAGATCGCAACACCGTTGGTCGATGAACTCGTGGCCCAGGGCAAAACGTCGTCGGAAATTGCCCGCGATGTTGAAAAGGCCTTGAGCAAACTTGTTCGGGACCCCGTTGTCACCGTCATCGTTTCCAATTTCGTCGGGCCTTACAGTGAGCAAATTCGCGTGGTCGGCGAGGCCGCCAAGCCGCAAGCGCTACCGTACAAACAAAAGATGACCTTGCTTGACGTCATGATCGCTGTCAACGGTCTGACCGATTTCGCCGACGGCAATGCAGCGTCGATCACCCGTGCCGCCGAAGGCGGCAAGCGTTACTCGGTGCGCCTCAAAGATCTCATCAAACGCGGCGACATTTCGGCCAATGTCGAAATGAAACCCGGTGATGTGCTGATCATCCCGCAAGGCTGGTTCTGACTTTCTCGCGAGCCGGTCATTGCCGGCTCGGCGAATCACCTTTTGAAAAAAGTGCCGAACGTCTCGGCATCTGACTGATTGAGTCTGACCCATGGATGAACTCCTTAGCCAAATGACGACCATTGCCAGAGGCATGTGGAAGCACCGCTGGCGCGGTTTGCTGGCCGCATGGGTCGTTGCCATCGCCGGCGCTCTGATTGTCCTGATCGTTCCGGACAAATACGAAGCGTCGGCGCGAATCTACGTCGACACCCAGTCGATTCTCAAACCTTTGATGTCCGGACTGGCCGTTCAGCCCAATGTAGAACAGCAAGTCATGATGCTGAGCCGCACATTGATCAGCCGACCGAATGTTGAAAAGCTGATTCGCATGGCTGACCTGGATTTGGGCAACAACTCAAAGTCCGCCCAGGAAACATTAATTGAACGCGTGACCGACACGCTCGAAATCAAGAGCGTCGGGCGCGACAACATTTACACCTTGTCGTATCGCGACACCAAACCCGAAGTCGCAAAAAAAGTCGTGCAGTCATTGGTTTCGATTTTTGTCGAATCAAGCATGGGTAGTTCACGCAAGGATTCTGACGTCGCCAAAAAATTCATTGATGAACAGATCAAGAACTACGTATCGAAACTTGAAGAGGCTGAGGCGAGGCTGAAAGAGTTCAAGCTTCGAAACATTGATCTACAGGCCGCCGACGGTCGTGACATGGCCGGCCAGTTCAGTGTGATCAGTGCCCAGTTGAGTCAAGCCCGATTGGAACTACACGAGGCTGAAAACGCCCGCGAAGCGGCCAAACGGCAAATGGATATCGAAAAGGCGCGTCACCTCAACAGCACATCAACCGGACTGACAAAAGATTTGGGCGGCGCCACGGCGACACCGGAGATTGACGGTCGAATCGATGCGCAGCGGCGCAATCTTGACATTTTGTTGCAGCGGTTTACCGAGAACCACCCTGACGTCGCTAACACGCGCCGACTGATTAAAGAGCTCGAGGACCAAAAGCAAAAGGAACTTTTGGAATTGCGCAAAGCGGCTGCCGCCAATCCAGGCGCCGTGGTCAGTAACAACAGCCTGGCTTACCAGGAGCTCAGCAAAGTTCTGGCAACGACCGAAGTGCAGGTGGCATCGCTGCGCGCCCGCGTTGGCGAATTTGAAGCGCGCCTGGCGCGCGCCAGAGAGGCTATGAAGACGGCACCGCAAATTGAAGCCGAGTTCGCCCAGCTCAATCGTGACTACGAAATCAACAAGAAAAACTACAACGATTTGGTTGCTCGGCGCGAGTCAGCCACGTTGTCAGGCGATCTCGACAACGTCACTGGCGTCGCCGACTTTCGGCTCATAGACCCTCCGAGGACTTCGCCCAAGCCGGTGGCGCCCAACCGACTATTGCTCATGCCCCTGGCGTTGCTGGCCGCTTTGGCAGCCGGGCTTGGGGTGGCCTTCCTCTTGAGTCAGGTTCGGGCGGTCTTCTACGATGCGCAAGCCATGAGCGAGACGCTGGGCTTGCCGCTACTGGGCGTCGTGTCCCTCGTCATGGATCACGATTCAACCCAAAGACGAAAGAGCGAACTCAAGCGGTTCAGTGCCGCAGCTGCCGGCTTGCTCGTCGTTTTTGGGGCCGGGATGACCGTACTTTTCTTGATGTCCAGACAGGCGGGGTGAAGAAACTATGACTAGTTTGATTGAACAGGCCGCCCGTCGTCTGGAGCAACTGAGGCAAGCGGGCGCCGATGTAGCCGACGCGCTCGCGCCGGATAAACCGACCCAAACGACAAACACCAGCACAAGCCACGCGTCAACTGCGATAGAACCAGCGGTTCAGTCCCAGCTTATCGAGCTTGATCTTGACCTGCTGGAGCGCAATGGCCTCATCGTTCCCACCGCACCACGCTCACAACTCGCCGATCAGTTCCGCGTCATCAAGCGGCCGTTGATCAAAAATGCCATGGGTAAGGGGGCATCAGACGTCGCCAACGGCAATCTGATCATGGTCACCAGCGCCTTGCCTGGGGAGGGCAAGACGTTCAGCTCGATCAACCTTGCGATGAGCATCGCCTCCGAACTGGACAATACGGTCATGCTGGTTGACGCCGACGTGGCACGCCCATCGGTGATGCGCATGCTGGGATTGCCGCCGGGTCCGGGTCTGCTCGACTTGGTAAGCGACGAAAGCAAGGATGTCTCGTCGGTACTGCTGAAAACCAACATTGAAAAGTTGACGATCCTGCCTAGCGGAACCCCACATCCCCGCGCCACGGAACTGCTTGCGAGCGAGGCCATGGCTCGCCTTGTCGAGGAAATTGCCTCGAGATACGCTGACCGCATCATTGTTTTCGACTCCCCTCCCTTGTTGATCACAACCGAATCTCGCGTGTTAGCTACGCACATGGGACAAGTCGTTGTCGTGGTTAACGCCGGCAAGACACTGCAAGCTGAAGTTAAACAAGCCATCGGGACGATTGACAACTGCCCGGTCAAAATGTTGGTTCTAAACCGATCCAGCCCGCTGTTTAAAGGTGGGTACGGGTACGGCTATGGCTACGGTGGCGGATATGGTTACGGGCAAGAGCAGGCAGCATGAAACGAATCACCTCACCGTTCATCTCGCTGGCGTTGGTTTTATCAAGTGCCACGGCGATTGCGCAATCGGTCGTTGTCGTACCGCGATTTTCGGTCGATGAGACGTTAACCGACAACGCAACGCTGGTCCACGCAGGCTCGCGTTCCGATCAAATTACTGAGCTGTCACCGGGTGTACGTGTCAATATTCAGGGCGCGCGTCTGAAAACTTATTTTGACTATTCGCTCAGCCACCTCATTTATGCGCAAGGTACGTCCGGAAACAGAAACCAAAACAACCTCGACACTTTTGGCACATTGGAGGCCGTCGACGGCAAACTGTTTCTGGACTTCAGCGGCAACATTTCTCACCAGGCCATCTCGGCATTTGGCACGCAGTCGTCAGGCAATTTAACCTTCAACTCTAACCGGACCGAAGTCTCTACCTACCGTATCTCACCCTATTTTCGTAGCAAGATCGGCAACATCGTCAATATCGACGGGCGTTTGAGCAGAGGCATTCGCACGAGCACTAACGACGCAGCCTCGAACAGCGCCACCACGGATATGGACGTCGGAATTAGCAGTGCCGAGTCATTCCGCAGCCTCGGATGGGTTGCGCGGGCGTCGCGTCAGCAGGTTGATTTCAGCAGCGGCCGGCCGACCGAAGCGGACCATATTCGCGTTGGTCTTACTTACGCGTTGACGCCGCAAGTTAAATTTTTTGCCGACTCAGGTCGTGAAGCGAACAACTACGCGGCCCTTGAAAAGCAGACCTACTCAACCAATACGGTTGGTATGGACTGGCAACCCTCGCAGCGCACCACGGTGGCGGTCTTGCGCGGCAACCGGTCGTTTGGCGCTAACCACAACGTGAGCCTTGAGCACCGTACTGCCCGGACTGTCTGGAAATTTTCCGACGGCAAAGATGTCTTGACGGTACCGGCGCAAAATGAGTTTGGCCTGATCGGCAATGTCTATGACTTGTTCGACCGTCAACTGATGTCCGCAGTGCCGGACTCACAGACGCGTGCGGCGTTGGTAAGTCAGTACCTGCAAAGCAACCATATCGACCCCAATTCACCGGTATTGGGCAATTTCTTGTCATCTGCCGTCTCCCTACAACGCCGTCAGGACCTTTCTTTCGCATTGCTTGGTGTACGCGATACCCTCACATTTTTATTCAGTCGCACAGTCACCAACCGGCTCGACGCTGTATCAAGCAGTCTCGACAATTTGACGACGGCCAAGTACGTAACCCAGCGTGGCTACAGCATCAACTACAGTCATCGCCTGACGCCAGAATATGCGTTGACGGCGCAATGGTCCATGCAAGACAACACCGGTGACCTGGCATCCCAGGCCAACACGCTCAAGTCAATTGGTCTGAGCATCGCCGGCAAAATTAGCCCAAGAACTTCAACGGGCCTTGGTTTTCGTCATGTTGTTGCCGATAGTCTGCTCAACCCCTACTCCGAAAACGCTTTGACCGGTCATCTCAGCGTGCAGTTCTGATCCATGTACAAAGCCTTCTATGGGCTCAATTGCGAGCCTTTTCAGATCAACCCCGACCCAAAGTTTTATTACGCCAGCAAGCAGCACCGCCGGGCCAAGGCCTATCTTGAATATGGCGTCATGCGTAATGAGGGATTTATCGTCATTACAGGTGAGGTTGGCGCCGGCAAAACCACCGTCGTACGCGGTCTCCTGGACGGCATTGATGTCGACAAGGTGGTATCGGCCAATTTGGTGACCACCCAACTCGACGCCGAGGACACCTTGCGGATGGTCGGCGCAGCGTTTGGCGTCAGGTCCAAAAACGTGTCCAAATCTGACTTGCTGATTTCGCTTGAAGCTTATTTGGTAAGTCAAACTAGCCAGGGCAAGCGCTGTCTTCTGATCGTCGACGAGGCGCAGAACCTGACGCCACAAGCGGTCGAAGAACTACGCATGTTGTCGAACTTTCAGTTTGGTCAACAGGCATTGCTGCAGACTTTTCTAGTTGGGCAACCCGAATTCCGCACCATATTGCAGAGCCCTGACATGCTGCAGTTGCGCCAGCGTGTTACCGCCACTTGCCACATCGGCCCACTGGACCAGACTGACACCCGTAATTACATAGAACATCGACTGAAGTGCGCTGGCGCCAGTGCCGATCGTCCAAGTTTTGACGAACCTGCGTTTGAGGCAATTTTCAAGGCAACCAACGGAATTCCGCGACGAATCAACATGGTCTGCGACCGTCTTTTGCTGTCTGGCTACCTCAACAGCCAAGATAGTTTTGGACAGACGCAGGTGAACGAGGTCGTTAGCGAAATCGCCGATGAGTCTGGACTACCCGCATTTGTCGACACCTCTGCCGGACATCCAGCCGACTGGAGCGACTCAACGCTTGACTACAGTGGCGTCGGACAAAGTTCAGAGCAAAAAGCCGCAAAATTTCGTCTCCCAGCCGGCGTGTCGCACGCCCTGTCCGGCCACATCGCCACCCTGAGCGCCGAGCAATACGACATCCGCCTGCGCCGCCTGGAGGCTAGCGTGTTGCGCGTCGAGCGCCTCAACCTCGAAATTCTGGTGGTGCTGCAAAAACTCGTCAAAGTGGCCATGGCCGTACCACAAGACAGCAAAGACGAATGATGGCTGCGGCACGCGTCACCAACGCCATGACCATCGACGTGGAGGACTACTTCCAAGTCTCGGCATTTGCTCCCTACATCGCCCGCAGCGAGTGGGATGCGCGTGAATGCCGTGTCGAGCGCAACGTCGACCTGATACTTGAGCTGCTCGCTCGCTATCAGACACGGGCCACTTTTTTCACCCTGGGCTGGATCGCCGAGCGCTATCCGCAAGTGGTCAAGAAAATCGTCGCGCAGGGGCACGAGCTGGCCAGCCACGGCTACGGTCACGAGCGCGCCAGCAACCAGACCCCGGAGGTCTTTTTTGCCGACGTCAGCAGGGCCAAGGCACTGCTTGAAGACCTGAGCGGGCAAGCCGTACGCGGCTACCGCGCACCCAGCTTCTCCATTGGTCATGGCAACCTGTGGGCCTACGACAGCCTGCAGCGCGCCGGCTACCGCTACAGCTCAAGCATTTACCCCATCGCCCACGATCACTACGGCATGCCCGACGCGCCGCGCTTTGCGCACACGGTGCGACCTGACTTGCTGGAAATCCCGATCACCACCGTGCGCCTGTTCGAGCGCAACTTTCCCTCCAGCGGCGGCGGTTACTTCCGGCTGCTGCCCTACCCGGTGTCGCGCTGGCTGATCCAGCGCGTCAACAACCGCGACGCGCAAAGCGGCATTTTTTACTTTCATCCGTGGGAGGTTGATCCGGCGCAGCCGCGCGTCCAGGGCATCAACGCCAAGACGCGCTTTCGCCACTACCTGAACATCGACCAAATGGCCCACCGGTTAGAGCGGCTGCTGGGTGACTTTGCCTGGGGCCGCGTCGACGACCTGTTTTTAGCCGAGCCGCAGCCGTTGGCCCAAGCGGCCTGAGCCCGGCATGACGACGCTACACCGCCTGTTGCCCAACGACCCGGCCGCCGCGGCGCGCTGGGATGCGTTTGTCAGCACCTGCCCGGAGGCCACGTTTTTCCACCGTGCCGGCTGGTTGACCATCATCACCGAGGTATTCGGTCACGATGCTTATTTTTTGTACGCCGAGAATGACGCGGGTGATTTGGAAGGCGTATTGCCGCTGGGTCACATCCACAGCTGGCTGTTTGGCAACGCTCTGACCAGCGTGCCGTTCACGGTCTACGGCGGCGCAGTAGCCAACACACCCGACATCGCCCACGCGTTGGAGCAAGAAGCACAGACCATCGCGCAACAGCTCGGCGTCGACCACCTTGAGCTGCGTTACCTGGACGACCGCCACCCCGACTGGCCGACGCAGGACCTGTACGTCACCTTCCGCAAAGAGATTCTGCCCAGCGAAGAAGCCAACATGCTGGCCATCCCGCGCAAGCAGCGCGCCATGGTCCGCAAAGGCATCCGGGCCAATTTGCACAGCGAAATCGACGCCGACGTCGAGCGCTTTTTCGCGCTGTTTGCCGACAACGTGCACCGTCATGGCACGCCGGCGCTACCCAAAAAATATTTTCAGGCACTCATGCGGGTGTTTGGTGCTGATTGCGAAGTGCTTACCGTGATGTCGGCAGACGGCCGCCCCTTGAGCAGCGTCTTGAGCTTTTATTTCCGCGACGAGGTGCTGCCCTACTACGCCGGCGACGACGAATCCGCACGCGAGCTGGCCGCCAACGACTTCAAATACTGGGAGCTGATGCGCCGGGCCTGTGCGCGCGGCCTCAAGGTATTCGACTATGGGCGCAGCAAAAAAGGCACCGGCCCCTACGCCTTCAAGAAGAACTGGGGCTTTGAGCCAACCCAGCTGCACTATGCCTTTAAGCTCTACAAGCGCGACAGCATTCCGCAAAACAACCCCAACAACGCCAAGTTCAGCTTGCTGATTGCTACCTGGCGGCGCATGCCCATCGCACTGGCCAATTGGCTCGGGCCGTTCATCGTGCGCAACCTCGGCTGAGTCGGCGCATGGGCACGCTGTTGTATTTGGTTCACCGTCTGCCCTACCCGCCCAATAAGGGCGACAAGGTGCGCTCTTACCATTTGCTCAAGCACCTGCAACAAAACCACCGTGTATTCCTGGGCACGTTCATTGATGACCCGGCTGACGAAATCTACCTCGACACCGTGCGCCAACTCTGCCCGGACCTGCACGTGGCGCGCATCACACCGCGCCTGGCCAAGCTGCGCAGCTTGCGAGGTCTACTTGACGGCCAGTCCCTGAGCCAGCACTACTACCGCAACGCCGGCTTGCAAACCTGGGTGCGCCAGACACTACGCGTGCAGCCGATTGACGCCATCGTCGTTTTCTCTTCGGTCATGGCGCAATTTGTCGACGCTGATTGCCCGGTGCCGATGCTGGTCGACTTTGTCGACGTTGACTCGGCCAAATGGACCCAGTACGCACCAGAGCACCGCTGGCCGATGTCCTGGCTGTACCGCCGCGAGGGGCAGCGTCTGCTGGCGTTCGAACGCGCGGTGGCACAGCGCGCGCAACGCGCCTTCTTCGTCACCGACAACGAAGTCGCCCTGTTCAACCAGCTGGCGCCGGAAAGCCAGAATCGCGTTGACGCCATCTGCAACGGCGTCGACGCCACATTCTTCGCTCCTGATCCGGCTTTGCCGTCGCCCTTTCATGCCCAGGCGGGGCACCACCCGATCATCCCGCTGGTGTTTACTGGCGCCATGGACTACTGGCCCAACGTCGACGCGGTGCGCTGGTTTGTGTCCGACATGCTGCCCGCGCTGCGCCAGCAGTGGCCGGGCGTGCACTTTGTCATCGTTGGCCGCAACCCAACGCCCGAGGTGGCGGCGCTGGCCTGCGCCGACATCACCGTCACCGGCACCGTGGCAGACGTGCGCTCCTACCTGCAACACGCCGCGCTGGTCGTCGCGCCATTGCGCGTAGCGCGCGGCATCCAGAACAAGATTCTGGAAGCGATGGCCATGGCCCGCCCGGTGATCGCCGCGCAGTCGTGCGTCGACGCCATCGACGCCCGCCCTGGGATCGAGCTGCTCGGTGCCACAACGGCCACCGACTACATAGTTCAGATCAACGCCCTGCTCGGCGCGCCCGAACGCGCGGCCCGCGTTGGCGTCGCCGCAAGAGAACGGGTCGTGCACAGTTACAGTTGGCACGCCCACCTTTCCAAAATGGACGCTTACCTTTCATGAACGCCACCACCACTGCCACAGTGACGCCAGCGCCGGCTTGGCCGCGCTACGCGGGCACGCTGGTGTTGCTGCTGGCGTGGGCTCTGTTTTTATATTTTGACACCGCCAGCGCCATGGTCGGTATCTGGCTGCGCTCGGATACCTTCACTCATGGCTTTGTCGTGGTGCCGATCGTCCTGTGGCTGGTTTGGCACAAGCGCGCCACGCTCAAGTGCATGCAGCCGCTGCCAAATGTCTGGGCGCTGTTGCCCTTGGCATTGGCCGGCCTGGCCTGGCTGCTCGGTGACTTGGCCGCCGTCAACGCGCTGACGCAGCTCGCCCTGGTGGCCATGCTGGTGCTGCTGGTGCCCGCGCTGCTTGGCTTGCGGGTGACCAAGGTGCTGGGCTTTGCACTGGGATTCATGTTTTTTGCCGTGCCGTTTGGCGAATTTGCCATGCCGCAGCTGATGAACTGGACCGCCGACTTCACCGTGCTGGCGTTGCGCGCCAGCGGCATCCCGGTCTACCGCGAAGGCCTGCAATTCGTCATCCCGTCGGGCAATTGGTCGGTTATCGAAGCCTGCAGCGGCGTGCGCTACCTGATCGCCTCGCTCACCGTCGGCGTGCTGTTTGCCTACCTCAGTTACCAGTCGACACTGCGCCGTGCGGTGTTCATCGTCGTCTCGATCATCGTGCCGATCGTCGCCAACTGGTTGCGCGCTTACATGATCGTCATGCTCGGGCACTTGTCGGGCAACAAACTGGCCGCCGGTGTTGACCACCTGATCTACGGCTGGGTGTTTTTTGGCATCGTCATCATGCTGATGTTCATGGTCGGCGCGCGTTGGGCCGAGCCTGAGCCCGCCCCCGGTGTGGCCGCGCCCGACGTGTCCGCCCAGCCGGGTGCAGGGTACAGACCAGGGAGGGCGCTGACGGGCGTGGCACTGCTGACGGCGCTGCTGGTTGCGGCACCGCAGGGCGCGCGCTGGGCCATTGACCACAGTACCAACCACCACGCCGTGGTGCTGTCCGCACCCGAACAGCTGACACCGGGCTGGGCGGCAACGGCCACACCACCGGCGTTCACACCAGCGTTCCAGAATCCGTCAGCGGCGCTCAACGCCGTGTACACGCAAGGCAACGACAACGTCGGCGTCTATCTCGGCTACTACCGGGCGCAAAACTACCAGCGCAAGCTGGTCAGTTCCGACAACGTGCTGGTCAAATCCAAAGACCCGCAATGGGCCAGGGTCAGTGGCGGGCAAGGCAGCGTCAACTTTGCCGGACAGCAGGTCACGGTACGCCAGGCCGAACTGCGCGGCTCGTCGTTGCTGGGGCAAGCAACCAACGACCGTCTGCTGGTCTGGCAGCTCTACTGGGTCAACGGCCGACTCACCACCAGCGACGTGCTGGCCAAAGCCTACGGCGCGTTGTACCGGCTGCTCGGCCGCGGCGACGACGCGGCGGTGATTGTCCTGTCCACCGCCAAAGGCGCCGACGGCTCAGGCCAGGCGCGTCTGCAAGCCTTTACGCAAACCAACGCCGCCGCGCTGACCACATTGCTGGAGCAAACCCGCGGCGACAAAAATTGATTAGCCATCGGTCGCACGCAAACGCTGGCTCACCTATTTCTTACCATCCAAGCCGACAGACCCCATGAAACCTGTACTCTGCATCGTCGGGGCGCGCCCCAATTTCATGAAAATGGCGCCGATCCTGCGCGCCCTGACGGCACACCAGCCGCCGATACCGGCGCTGCTGGTGCACACCGGCCAGCATTACGACCGCGACATGAGCGACCGGCTGTTTGAAGACCTGGGCCTGCCGCATCCCGACATCAACCTGGAGGTCGGCTCGGCCACGCACGCCGTGCAAACCGCCGAGGTCATGCGCCGCTTTGAGCCGGTCGTCGACGCGCACCAGCCGTCGTGCGTGCTGGTGGTGGGCGACGTCAACTCGACCCTGGCGTGCGCGCTGGTCGCCTGCAAAAAGGGCATCCCCGTGGCGCACGTCGAGTCGGGCCTGCGCAGCAATGACCGCGCCATGCCCGAAGAAATCAACCGCATCCTCACCGACCAGATCGCCGACCGCCTGTACATCACCGAGCGCAGTGCCGCCGACAACCTGCTGCGCGAAGGCATCGACGCGCAGCGCGTCTGCTTTGTCGGCAACGTCATGATCGACTCGCTGCTCAGCAGCAAGCCGCGGGCAGTCGCACCGGCGCAGACGCTGCAACAGCACGGCGTCGACCCCGCCCTGCTGGGCGCGGCCCACCGCTACGGCGTCGTCACACTGCACCGGCCGTCCAACGTCGACGACGCGCAGATCCTGGCCGATTTATTGCAAACGCTGGCGCAGGTGGCGCAACAGCTCCCCCTGGTCTTCGCGCTGCACCCGCGCAGCCGCGCCAACATTGAACGCTTTGGCCTGATGCACCTCATCGACACGCAACGCATGGCGTTGCTGCCGCCGCAGGGTTATCTGGAAATGCTTGGCTTGATGGCCGGCGCCACCTTGATGCTGACCGACTCGGGCGGCCTGCAAGAAGAAACCACCGCATTGGGCGTGCCGTGCCTGACACTGCGCGAAAACACCGAGCGCCCGATCACCATCACCCAGGGCACCAACACGTTGGTCGGCCGTGACCGCCAGGCTATCCTGCGCGGCGTCGCCGAAATTCTTGCAGGCAAAGGCAAACAAGGGCGCGTCCCCGAGTACTGGGACGGCCACGCCGCCGAGCGCATCGCCGCCGACCTGCACCAATGGCTGGGTTGAGTTTTATAGATTAAATTGCTCTCTAGCCCATACAGATAAAGCGCCAATAGCTCCTAAAATGATACTGTAATGAGTACTGCTTACCACCAATTGCAGCAGCGTCTGCCGCGTGAAGCGCACACCTGGCTGGTCACGGGCGTGGCCGGCTTCATTGGCAGCAACCTGCTCGAAGCGTTGCTCAAGCTCGACCAGACCGTCGTCGGTCTCGACAACTTTGCCACCGGCCACCAGCACAACCTCGACCAGGTGCGCGCGCTGGTGACGCCTGCGCAGTGGGCGCGTTTCAAGTTCATCGAAGGCGACATCCGCGCCCCAGACACTTGCCACCAGGCTTGCCGCGGCGTCGACTATGTGCTGCACCAGGCAGCGCTGGGCAGCGTGCCGCGCTCACTCGAAGACCCCGTCACCACCAACAGCGCCAACATCAGCGGCTTTCTCAACATGCTGGTGGCCGCGCGTGACGCACAGGTCAAACGCTTTGTCTACGCGGCGTCGAGCTCCACCTACGGCGACCACCCTGGCTTGCCCAAGGTGGAAGACCGCATCGGCAAGCCACTGTCGCCCTACGCGGTGACCAAATACGTCAACGAGCTCTACGCCGACGTGTTCGCACGCGCCTACGGCTTCAAGACCATTGGCCTGCGCTACTTCAACATCTTTGGCCCGCGCCAGGACCCCAACGGCGCCTACGCCGCCGTCATCCCCAAATGGGCCGCGGCGATGATCCACAACGACACCGTCTACATCAACGGCGACGGCCAGACCAGCCGCGACTTCTGCTTTGTTGCCAACGCCGTGCAAGCCAACCTGCTGGCCGCAACCGCCAGCGACGAGCAAGCCACCAATCAGGTCTACAACATTGCGGTGGGCGACCGCACCACGCTGGCCGAGCTGTTCGAGGCCATGCGCGCCACGCTGGCGCCGGGCTACCCGCACCTGGCCAACTTTCAGCCGGTGTACCGCGACTTTCGCGCCGGCGACGTGCGCCACTCGCAGGCCGACATCAACAAGGCACAAACGCTGCTGGGCTACCGGCCCAGCCACCGCATTCGCGAAGGCGTGGTTGAGGCCATGCGCTGGTACGTCCAGTCGATCAAGGCCTGAGGCAAAATACTTTTTTACTTTTCATCGGGAGAATTTTTCATGAGCGTCGTCGCCGTCATCGGTCTGGGTTACGTGGGCCTGCCCCTGGTCGTCGAATTTGGCAAACAGATCAGAACCATCGGCTTTGACATTGCCCAGCACAAGGTCGATTCGTGCCTGCGCGGCGTCGATCCGTCACGCGAGCTCAGCGACGAGCAAATGGCCGCCGCCAAGCTGGCCGAGTACACCTCAGACCCCACTCGCCTGGCCGAGGCCGACATGATCATCATCGCCGTGCCCACCCCGGTCGACGACGCGCACATCCCCGACTTCACACCGCTCATTGGTTCCAGCACCAGCGCGGGCCGCCACATGAAAAAAGGCGTCACGGTGGTTTACGAATCGACCGTCTACCCCGGCGCGACGGAAGAGGTGTGCATCCCAGTGCTGGAACGCGAATCCGGCATGAAGTGGCAAAAGGACTTCTTCGTCGGCTATTCGCCCGAGCGCATCAATCCTGGCGACAAGGAACACACCCTG
>JBBIGT010000045.1:0-14671 GCA_037447395.1 Comamonadaceae bacterium
GGCGCGTGTGCCGCTGGCCTTGCCGGGGGCGCCGTCCGGCGCAGCCAGCAAGGGCCTGCACCTGGACTTTGACAAAGTCATTACCGCGCACGCGCAGTGGAAAGCCAAATTCCGCACCGCCATCAGTCAGCAAGAGCAACTCAAGGCCGACGCCATCGGCCGTGACGACGCGTGCGAGCTGGGTCAGTGGATCTACTCGCAAGGCCGGGCCGTGCTCGGGCATCATCCCGGTTTCGTCAAGCTGGTCGACGAGCACAAGGCCTTTCACCGCTGCGCCGCCGAGGTGGCGCAGGTCATCAACCAGCGCCGCTTTGCCGAGGCCACCGACCTGATCGGACCGCGTTCGACGTTCACGCAGGTGTCCAACAAAGTCATTGCCACGCTGGGCAACATGAAGCGCACAGTCCGCTAAGCGGGGGCCGCGCCCATGCCGCACCGTCAACTCAGCGACCGCGACTTCAAGCGCATCAGCGCGCTGATGTACGAGGCCGCCGGGCTGTCATTCAACGACTCCAAGAAGTCGCTGATCCAGTCGCGCCTGGCGCAGCGCGTACAGCGCCTGGGCCTGCGTGCCATGGCTGACTACGTCACGCTGCTGGAAGACGAAACGCAACCGGCGGAGTTTCAGGTGGCAGTCGATTTGCTGACGACCAACGAGACGTATTTTTTTCGCGAGCCCAGGCATTACGAGCTGCTTGAGCAGACCCTGGCGGCGCGCAAGTCGCGCGAGCCGTTGTGCGTCTGGAGCGCGGCGTCGAGTTTTGGCGACGAGGCCTACAGCACCGCCATGTTGCTGGCCGACATGCAGATGCAAGGGCGTATCCAGGCCGACTGGTCAATTCTGGGTACCGACATCAGCCACCGCGTGCTGCTCAGCGCCAAAGAGGGCATTTACCCAGCCGAGCGTTTGCGCAACGTCAGCGCCGAGCGGCTCAAGCGCTATTGCCTGCGCGGCGAGGGCGAGTCCGAAGGTCTGGTCATGGTGCAGGACAAGATCCGCCGTCACGTGCAGTTTGGCCGGCTGAACCTGTGCCAGCCGATCGACGGCATCGGCCCGTTCGATGTGATCTTTTTGCGCAACGTGCTGATCTACTTTGACGTGCCAACGAAAATCGACGTGGTTGACCGTGTGCTGGCAACGCTCAAGCCCGACGGGCTGTTTTTTATCGGTACCGCCGAAGGCCGTGTGGCGTGCCAGACACCGTTGCAGATCGTCCAGCCCGGCGCCTTTCGCAAGGTTGTGTAAATGGCGCTGTTTGAACTCATGCCCGGTGATGTCGCCGTAGGCGCTGCGGGCGATACGCTCAAGACCTTGTTAGGCTCGTGCGTCAGCGTCATCCTGACCGACGCACGGCGCACGGTCGGCGTGATGTGTCACATCGTGCACGTGGGGCATCCCAACGCGGCCAACCAGCACAACACCGCTTTTGGCTCGGTGGCCATGGCCGAGATGACGCGACGCTTGTGCGCCGTCGGCTTTGCGCCGCGCGCTTGCCAGGCGTACGTGATCGGCGGCGGCAATATGTTCCCCGGCCTGGTGACGCACCACCACGTCGGCCTGAACAATATCGACTGGGTCATGGGTTATCTGGCGCATCACAAAATAGTGGTGCTGAAAGAAGACCTGGGCGGCGCGGGCTATCGCAAGCTGTGTTGGACGGTCGGACCCGCCGACCCGGTGGTTGAAACAATTTCCGCAAGTTGAGGACGAATGATGGCGGTGAAGGTGTTTGTGGTGGACGACTCGGCGGTGGTGCGTCAGGCGCTGGCGCACATGCTGGCGGGCAATGCGGAGGTCGAGCTCGTCGGCAGCGCGCCCAACCCGTTGCTGGCGCTGCAGCTGATCAAGAAGAATCCGCCGGATGTCTTGTTGCTCGACATCGAAATGCCGGGCATGGACGGGCTGACGTTTTTGCGTCAGATCATGGCCAGCCAGCCAATTCCGACGGTGATCTGCTCGACCCTGTCGACCGAGGGCAGCCGCGTTGCGCTGGACGCCCTAAGTGCCGGCGCGGTGGCGGTGCTGGCCAAGCCCAAGCTGGGCCTGAAGCAGCACCTGGACGACGCGCGCCACGAGATGATCCAGACCCTGAAAGGCGCCGCACGGGCCCGGCCACGCGTCAGGAATGCTGCTATATCAATAGCTTCTAGCGCATTAGATATAAGGGCTACAAGCCAAAATGTCTTGCAAAACAAGGCGTCGACGCTGGCCGGCGTACATGCCTTGGCCATGAACAAGCCCGTCGTGATTGGCAGCTCCACCGGCGGCACGCAGGCGCTGGAGCTAGTGCTGACCAGCCTGCCGGCGCACGCGCCCGGCATCGCCATCACGCAGCACATGCCAGAGAAATTTACCGCCATGTACGCCAAGCGGCTCGACGGCATCTGCGCCCTGAACGTGCGCGAGGCCAAAGATGGCGACCGCTTGGAGCGCGGCGTGGCGCTGATTGCCCCGGGTGGCTTGCACATGCAGCTGAGCAAATCGAACGGTCAGTACTACGTCAGGGTCGCCGACGGCCCGCCGGTGAACCGGCATAAACCGTCGGTCGACGTGCTGTTCAGATCGGCGGCGGACTGTGCCGGGCGCGACGCGCTGGCCATCATCCTGACCGGCATGGGCGACGACGGCGCGCGCGGCATGAAAGCGCTGCATGACCACGGCGCGCGCTGCATCGCGCAGAACGAAGAAACCTGCGTCGTCTTCGGCATGCCCAAAGAGGCCATCAAGCTGCAGGCGGTGGACGAGATCTTGCCGCTGGAGAGCATGGCGCGGGCCATTCTGCAGTTTGACGCACGGGCTTGACGCGGGCCCGGTGGCGTGGGGCGTCGGTAACTTGTTGCTGCCATGTAACCGCTTCCGTGGGAAAATCACGAAACAAAGTTACATGGAGATTTGCTCATGCCGCGTCGTGCCACCAAGATCGTTGCTACCCTAGGCCCCGCTTCCAGCGAGCCCGCGCTGCTCGAGGAGATGATTCGCGCCGGCGTCAACGTGGTGCGCTTCAATTTCAGCCACGGCAGCGCGCAAGACCATATTGACCGGGCGCAGATGGTGCGGGCGGCGGCGCAACGCGCCGGCCGCGAGGTTGGCATCATGGCCGACCTGCAAGGCCCGAAGATCCGCGTCGGCAAGTTCGCCGAAGGCCGGGTCACGCTGACGCCCGGCCAAACTTTCGTCATGGACGCCGCGCGCAGCGAGCCGGGCGACGTCAACGGCGTTGGCCTGGACTACAAGGCGCTGCCGCAGGAGGTCAAGGCCGGTGACGTGCTGCTGCTCAACGACGGGCTGATCGTCATTACCGTCGACGCGGTGCGCGGCACAGCGATCCACACCACCGTGCAGCTCGGCGGTGAGCTGTCCAACAACAAGGGCATCAACAAGCAGGGCGGCGGCCTGAGCGCGCCGGCGCTGACCGCCAAGGACATGGAAGACATCCGCACGGCGATGAGTTTCCAGGCCGACTTTGTCGCCGTCAGTTTTGCCAAGAGCGCGACCGACATGGAAATGGCCCGCCAGCTGTGCAGCGTGGCCGCGCCCGACGGCCACAAGCCGGCACTGATTGCCAAGATCGAGCGCGCCGAGGCGATTCCGCGGCTGGAAGAAATATTGCTGGCCAGCGACGGCATCATGGTCGCCCGCGGCGACCTGGCCGTGGAAGTTGGCAACGCGGTGGTGCCGGCGCTGCAAAAACGCATGATCAAACTGGCGCGCGAGCACGACCGCGTCGTCATCACCGCCACGCAGATGATGGAGTCGATGATCAGCAACCCGGTGCCAACGCGCGCCGAGGTCAGCGACGTGGCCAACGCCGTGCTTGATGGCACCGATGCGGTGATGCTGTCGGCCGAAACTGCCGCCGGCAAATACCCATTGCAAACGGTCATCGAGATGGCCAAGATCTGCCACGCCGCCGAGGGCGGCAACAGCTTGAAGCTGGAGGCCGACTTCACCGGCAAGACGTTTACCCGCATCGACCACGCCATCGCCATGGGCGCGCTGTTCACCGCGCACCACCTGGGCGCCAAAGCCATCGTTGCCCTGACCGATTCGGGCTCTACGGCGTTGTGGATGAGCCGCCACCTGATCCAGATCCCGATCTACGCCATCACCTCCAAGCTGGCCACTCAGCGGCGCATGACGCTGTACCGCACGGTGCGCCCGCTGTTCAGCGACACCAGCACCGACCGCGACATTGCCTTGGCGCAGGCCGAGAAAGAATTGAAAAAGCGCGGCGTGGTCGACGCCGGCGACGTCTACGCCATCACCTGCGGCGAGCCCATGGGCCAACCCGGTGGCACCAACATGCTGAAGATCTGCCGCGTGCAGTAGGGCCTGGCGACGGGGAATCGACGGGGGCGATCGGTGGCTAAAATTTGCCGCAGTTACCACCCTGTTACCTCACCCACCCGAAGGACTTCATCATGGCTCTCGTCTCCATGCGCGAACTGCTCGACCACGCCGCCGAAAACGGCTACGGCATCCCGGCGTTCAACGTCAACAACCTCGAGCAAGTGCAGGCCGTGATGGCCGCTGCCGACGCGGTGGGCGCGCCGGTCATCCTGCAAGCCAGCGCCGGCGCGCGCAAATACGCCGGTGAGGCGTTCATCAAGCACCTGATTTTGGCCGCCAACGAGGCCTATCCGCACATTCCGCTGGTCATGCACCAAGACCACGGCACCAGCCCCAAGGTCTGCTCGGGCGCGCTGGCGTTGGGCTTTGGCTCGGTGATGATGGACGGCTCGCTGCGCGAAGACGGCAAGACGCCGTCGAGCTTCGACTACAACGTGACCGTCACCCGCGAGGTGGTGGCGATGGCGCACGCGGTGGGCGCCACGGTGGAGGGCGAACTGGGCTGCCTGGGCAGCCTGGAAACCGGTGAAGCCGGCGAAGAAGACGGCATTGGCGCGGTCGGCAAACTCGACCACAGCGCCCTGTTGACTGACCCCGAACAAGCGGCCGAATTCGTCCAGGCGACACAGCTCGACGCGCTGGCCATCGCCATTGGCACCAGCCACGGCGCCTACAAGTTCAGCCGCAAGCCCACCGGCGACATTCTGGCGATCAGCCGGGTCAAAGAGATCCACGCGCGCATTCCCAACACGCACCTGGTGATGCACGGCAGCTCCAGCGTGCCGCAAGAGTTGCTGGCGACCATCAACCGCTTTGGCGGCCAGATGAAAGAAACCTACGGCGTTCCGGTCGAAGAGATCCAGGAGGCCATCAAGCACGGCGTGCGCAAGATCAACGTTGACACCGACATCCGCCTGGCCATGACCGGCGCGGTGCGCCAGTTTCAGGCCGAGAACCCGAGCAAGTTTGACGCGCGTGAGTGGCTCAAGCCAGCGCGCGAGGCCGCACAGGCGGTGTGCCAGGCGCGTTACCTGGCGTTTGGCTGCGAAGGTCAGGGTGCCAAGATCAAAGGCCGCAGCCTGGCCGAGATGACCGAGCGCTACGCACGCGGCGAACTGGCCCAGCTGGTCAACTGATTTTTATCGACTATTTTTACCATCAAGCCCAGGCCACATCAGTGTGGCCTGCTTCAATTTTGAAAGCATTGCGATGACCCAGCCCGCCCCTTTGGCCGTGCACACCAGCTCCATTACTTCGCTGCCGCTGCTGGCGCGCGGCAAGGTGCGTGACAACTACGCCGTCGGCGACGACCGCATCCTGATGGTGGCGTCCGACCGCATCAGCGCCTTTGACGTCATCATGGGCGAGCCGATCCCCGGCAAGGGCCAGTTGCTCACACAAATGGCGCTGTTCTGGTTTGACAAGCTCGGCCCCCAGGGCGCGAACATCTGCCCGATTCATCTCACCGGTGACGCACCCGAGAGCGTCGTCACGCCGGCCGAGGTAGCGCAGGTGACGGGGCGGTCGATGCTGGTCAAGCGCCTCAAGCCGATTTTGATCGAGGCGGTGGTGCGCGGCTATCTGGCCGGTAGCGGCTGGAAAGAGTACCAGGACAGCGGCGTCGTCTGCGGCGTGCGGTTGCCCGCCGGCCTGAAGAACGCCAGCAAGCTGCCCGAGCCGATCTACACCCCGGCGGCCAAGGCCGAGATGGGCGACCACGACGAGAACATCACCTTCGACAAAACGGTGGCGATGGTCGGCGTCGATCTGGCCACGCGCATCCGCGATACCAGCATCGCGCTGTACAAGGCGGCGGCCGACTTTGCCGCCAGCAAGGGCATCATCATCGCCGACACCAAGTTCGAGTTTGGCCTGGACCGCGACGGCACGTTGGTGCTGATGGACGAGGTGCTGACGCCCGATTCGTCCCGCTACTGGCCGCGTGAGAGCTACTGCGAGGGCAGCAATCCGCCGAGCTTTGACAAACAGTTTCTGCGCGACTGGCTGGAGACCGCCCAGGTCGACGGCCAGCCGTGGGGCAAGAAACCGCCGGCGCCGCGCCTGCCCGCCAACGTCATCGCCCAGACCTCGGCCAAGTACCGCGAGGCGCTGACCCGGCTGACGGCTTGAGCGGTTTGGGTCCGCGCCCGCAACCGGTCCGGGCGGCTCAATTGAGCATCATGCTCAGCTTGCGCCGGTAGCTCGACACCAGCGCCGCTTGCGGGTCTTCCTGCACGGTGGCGTTGCCCAGCACCTCGATGCCACCGGCGGTCTTGGCCGGATTGGCGTTGGCGGCCTTGGGCTTGGGCGGGGTCAACAGTTCGAGCAGGGCGACCATGGTTTTGCGCGGGGCTTCGTCGGCCCATTTTTTGTCGCGCAGGATGATCTCCAGCAGCTCGTCCATGGCGGCGGTCCATTGGCCGGCGGCCATCAGCAGGCGGGCCTTGGCAAAACGCGTGTCGAAGTCGCGCTTGTTGGCGGCAATTGTTTCGTCAAATTGCGCGATTGTCCAGGTGGAATATGGGCTGCTTGCTGCAAATTTGGTGGCATCAAGCCATTGGTTCAGGGCCTCGAAACGCAGTTGCCGCGGGATGTCTGCGAGCTTGGGTGCCAGCGCCGCTGCGGCTTCTTCAAAGCCGCCGAGTTCGATCAGCAGGTGTACGTAGTCAAAGCGCGTGTCGTCGTTGCCAGGGTCAGCCGCCAACGCGTCGGCGAGCTTTTCCAGCGCTGCCTGCTTGTCGCCGCTGGCCAGCAGTGCCTGGGCTTCGTCGGCTTCCTGTTCTGCCGCCAATTCGCCGTCGCTGGGCAGGTGTTTGTCGAGAAAGGCTTTCACCTGGCCGGCCGTTTGTGCGCCCATGAAGCCGTCGACCGGTTTGCCGCCGATCATCAGGATGCAGGTCGGGATGCTGCGAATGCCGAAGGCCTGGGCCAGCTGTTGCTCGTCGTCGGAGTTGATTTTGACCAGCGAGAAGCGACCAGCGTAGTCCAACTCCATTTGCTCGAGCACGGGGCCAAGCGACTTGCACGGTCCGCACCACGGCGCCCAGAAGTCGATCAGGATCGGCTGGGTCATCGACGCTTCGATCACGTCGGTTTCAAAATTCTTCAGGGTGACTTCAATCATGGTGCTTGGGGCGCGGATGGCGTAAACGTAAAATTTGTTGATGAACTCAATTCAAATCGGCGTACTCATGGGCTCCAGTTCGGACTGGGACACCATGCAGCACGCGGTGCACATTCTCCAACAGTTCGGCATCAATCACGAGGCCCGCGTGGTGTCCGCCCACAGAATGCCCGATGACATGTTTGCCTACGCCGAAACTGCCGCCGGCCGGGGCCTGAAAGCCATCATCGCCGGCGCTGGCGGTGCGGCGCACCTGCCGGGCATGCTGGCGGCCAAGACGACGGTGCCGGTGCTGGGCGTGCCGGTGGCCAGCAAGCACTTGAGCGGTGTTGATTCCTTGCACAGCATCGTGCAGATGCCCAAGGGCATTCCGGTGGCGACCTTCGCCATTGGCGCGGCCGGCGCGGCCAACGCGGCGTTGTTTGCCGTGGCCATGTTGGCCTGCCACGACCTGGTGTTGCGCGCCCGGCTGGACGACTTCCGCGCGGCGCAAACGCAGGCGGCGCGCGACATGACCCTGCCGCCGGCGCTATGAGCGCGCACACGCTGTTGCCGGGGGCGACCGGCGCGGGCGGTGACGGCCAGCAAACTACACTGGGCGTGATGGGCGGTGGCCAACTCGGACGCATGTTCGTGCACGCGGCACAGCGCCTGGGCTACTTCACCGCCGTGCTCGACCCCGACCCCGTCAGCCCGGCCGGACTGGTCAGTCACTACCACGTCAAAGCCGATTACCTTGATCAACAAGGCCTGGCACAGTTGATTCAGCGCTGCGCGGCGATCACCACCGAATTTGAAAACGTGCCGGCCGGCGCGCTGGCCACGCTGGGCGCAGTGCGCCGCACGGCACCCAGCGCCGACGCGGTGGCCATTGCGCAAGACCGCATCAGGGAGAAGGCCCACCTGGCGCGCAGCGGCGTGCCAGTGGCGCCCTACGCCGTGATCGCCTCCGCGGCCGACCTGGCCGCCGTGTCCGAAACCTTGCTGCCTGGCATCCTGAAAACAGCGTGCCTGGGTTACGACGGCAAAGGGCAGGTGCGTGTCAACAATCGCGCCGAGCTGGCCGCGGCTTGGGACGATTTGCAGCGGGTGCCCTGCGTGCTCGAGCAGGCGCTGGCGCTGGCGGCGGAATGTTCAGTGATCGTCGCACGAGGCAGTGAAGGCACTTGTGTGCACTTTCAGCCGCAATTGAATTTGCACCGCAACGGCATCCTGGCGGTTACCCGGGCTTATGAAGAAAATATGCCTGTAGCCCTTGCTGAGCAAGCGATATTAGCAACAAAAAATATAGCAAACGAGCTGCACTACGTGGGCGTTTTGTGCGTCGAGTTCTTTGTCCTGGCCGACGGTTCAGCGCAGCGCGCGGCGCTGGGCGCGCTGGTCGTCAACGAGATGGCCCCGCGCCCGCACAACAGCGGCCACTACACCGTTGACGCCTGCGATCAGTCGCAATTTGACCTGCAGGTGCGCACGCTGGCCGGCCTGCCTTTGCTGCAGCCGCGCCAGCACAGCGCCGCAGTCATGCTCAATTTGCTCGGTGATTTGTGGTCGAATAATTGGGGTCAGATTCCAATTAATTCAGGTCAACAGAATATGGCCACAAAACAATTGGAATCTGACCCCAATTGTTTTGATCATTTACCGCCGTGGGACAAGGTCTTGGCCCTGCCCGGCGTGCACCTGCATTTGTACGGCAAGTTGCAGGCCAAACCGGGGCGCAAGATGGGCCACTTGACCGTCACGGCGGCAACGCCCGCCGCCGCCAACGCCGTGGCTTTGCAGGCAGCCGCCCTGCTGGGCATCGCGCCGTTCTGACGCGCTGTCTGATGCTGCTCGAGATGCGCGATGATTTTGCCCGGCGACCTGCCTGAGTCGATCGCGTGCGCCGCCCAGCGGCTGCGCGACGGCGGCTTGGTCGGTTTGCCCACCGAAACCGTCTACGGTCTGGCCGCCGACGCCGACAACGACGCGGCGGTGGTACAGATCTTCAAGGCCAAGGGCCGCCCGGCGGATCACCCGCTGATCGTCCACGTCGCCTCGGCGGCGGCCGTGCCGCATTTCGCGTCCCTGGTGCCCGACTTCGCTGCGGCGCTGATGACGGCCTTCTGGCCTGGCCCGTTGACGCTGATCCTGCCACGCCGCCCCGGTGTCGCCAACGCCGCCGCCGGTGGCAACCCGACCATCGGCCTGCGCTGCCCGGCGCACCCGGTGGCTCTTGCGCTACTTAATTGGGGTCAGATTCCAATTAATTCACTGGCACATCCGGACAACGCAAAACAATTGGAATCTGCCCCCCATTATTTTTTTGGCTTGGCCGCCCCCAGTGCCAACCAGTTTGGCCGCGTCAGCCCGACCACGGCAGCGCATGTGCAGGATGAGTTTGGCGATGATTTGTTGATTCTGGACGGTGGCGCTTGCCAAGTGGGTATCGAGTCCACCATCATTGACTGCACGCGTGGTGCGCCCGTTTTATTGCGCCCCGGAGCCATCACGCCGACGCTGATTCAGACGACGTGTGGTCTCAAGGTGCTTCAAAAAGAAGAGCTGGTGGCGGGCGATGAGCCAGCACCAAAGGCATCCGGAACGCTTGAATCGCACTATGCGCCGCGGGCTCGGGTACGCTTGATGACGAGCAAAGATTTGCGGACCGCGCTGCAATTGCTCGGCCACGATGCGCCGCGCGCGGCGACCGGCCCGCGCATCGCAGTCTACGGTCGCAGTGCACCGGCCAAATCTTCGCCGCTGGTGCTGTACCGGCGCATGCCAGACGACGCCGCCAGCGCCGCACAACAACTGTTCGCGGCACTGCGCGACTTTGATGCGCAGGGTGTCGAACTGATCTGGATCGAGGCACCGCCGGATCGTCCGGATTGGGCTGGCGTGCGTGACCGCTTGGAGCGCGCCGCGGCTTGATCTTTCGCCACAAAAGGCAAACGCCCTGACGGGCAGGGCGTTCCGGGTAGATTGATAACAACGTGCGGCGCTAGCCGTACTCAGATTCCCGCCGACAGAATATTTTGGAAGAATCCGCGCGCTGCGGCGTTGCAAAACGGTGGCACCAGGCTCCCGTGATAGGCCTGCGTGACCGCCGAAGCGCCGCCGTCGGTTGCGCCAGCCGCAACGGCTGCGTTTGCCGTGTTGGCTTTATTCAAAGCAAAGCCGCCTTTCGCCGTGGCGTATGGGTCAGAAGGACCGGTGGGCGCTGAATCGACGTCCAGCACGTTGAGTACGCCAACCGGTGCCGGGTTGACCGCCGTCCAGTAACTTTGCATCACTTGGGTATTGGCACTGAAAAACACGGTTGGGTCGGCGCTACCACCGCACAGCAAAATGGGCCGCGCGGGCGTCCAGGTGCGCAGGTCATTGTCAACGGCGGCAATGCGCAGTGCATTGGCGGCGCCGGCGGCCGGCACACCGGTCGAAGGTGTAGGCACGGCACCGTCCGGATGCGCTTGCGCGTCAGCCAGATAAGCCAGGCGTGTGGCATTGTTGAGCAGGTTGGCTGTGCCAAAGCCGAGTGCGAAAAGCGCGTCAGTTGCGCCCGTGCCTGTGGGCGGCGTTATTGATGTGAACGGTGCTGCCGGCGGGGTGCTGCTAAACAAGGCGGTTTGCGGCAGCTTGCCTTGCGCAAACAGCGTACTCACCGGCGTCAAGCTCGGTAGCAGCGTGTCAATGCCGCTGGCAAAACCCGGCTCGTAAATGTCGGTCAGATTGGTGTAGAGATTGCCGTAAGCCTTTTGGTAGCTGTTGATCAACAGTGGCGAAAATACGGTGGAGCCCAAATTCACGTTGCCGTAAAACACCGCGTCCATAAACGCAGCCAACGCATAGGGGCCAGACATTGGCGCGCTGGCCGTGACCGGCTGCCCGGCCGCTTGCATGGCGCGGTGGGTGGCCATGGCGACGTGTCCGCCTTGCGAATAGCCGGTGATGAAAAGTTTGCCGTTGTCGGCAATCGGCAATTGCAGGTTGGGCAAAGCCGAGCGTGCGGCGCTTAGCGCGTCCATCATTTCCGCGGCGCTTTGCTTGGCATTCAGATAGGGGTGATATCCGAGGCGCGACGTGTCGTAGCCAGCATAATTGGGCGCAACAACGATGAAGCCTTGCGCCGCATACATGGCCATCAGCAAGCCTGACTCACCAGCCGCCGGATTGTTGGCATTGGCGACGTCGGCCAAGTTGTAATTCTTGCCGGTGCTGGTGCCGTGGGCGTACAACAAAATGGGCCGCGCGCCATTGCAGTTGGCGGCCGTGCCTGTCGGGATCATGATGGCTCCCGACGCATCGGTGGCTTCACCGGCGCCACCGATCGTGCCATATTGCATGTAGCGAATGTCGACCCCACAGGTGGGCGTCCCGGCGATCTGCTTCAAACCCTGCCCTGCAGTCGTGGCGTCCAGTTTGGTGGACAAGCCAGATGCCGTAAATGCCACGATGGGTGCCGGCGAGTTCGCCGCCAAAGTGCCTTGCGCTGGCAAGGCAGCGACTGCCGCTACATAGTCTGAGCCGCCACCGCCGCAGGCCGAAAGGAACACCGCCGAACCGAGCGCTGCACCCAGGAAATTGATATGCCGCATGAACTCCTCCAGGTAAAAAAAAGAACGACCGTTCACATTCCAGCGGAAATGGTACGTCGGAACGGCAGGAGGGAGGAATCGGGTAAACCCCAGAGCGCCGGAAATATTTATCGATAGCGCAACTTCATCACCAAAATGGCACTGGCCAGTGCCAGGGTGATGACGTTGGCGATGACGATTGGCCAGGCGTTCAGCAGCAAGCCATAGACCAGCCACAGGGCCACGCCACTGGTGAAGACGCTGTACATGCCCAGCGAGATGCCGCGAACGTCTTTGGTGCGAAACGTGTGCAGCGCTTGCGGCAGAAAGCTCAGAGTGGTCAAGGTGGCGGCAAAGGTGCCGATCAGGTCAGTAAGCGTCATGCGGGCTCAAGGGTGGCGAGGGACGACATTGTCGATGAACGCCGTTGTCCTTGCAGCACGCGCCCTTTCCGCGCTGGTTTATTGCGCCGCCGTCCAGTCGATCAGCGCGTCCATGGCCGGCTTGGCGGCGCGGGCGTTGGCGTGGTTGACCATTGCCACCAGGCAAAACAAGCGTCCGTCGGGTGTATGGACGTAACCAGCCAGCGCCAGCACGTCTTTCAAGCTGCCGGTCTTCAGGTGGGCGCTCATCGGCCGGGCCTGGCTGCGTGTCAGCGTGCCGTCGACGCCGACCAGCGGCAGTGATGCCATCAATTCGGGCATCAGCGGTGAGGCATAAGCTACTTGCAGCAGCCGCGCGAGGCTGGCGGCGCTGATGCGCGACTGGCGCGACAGGCCGGCGCCGTTGTCCAGCACCGGCGCCGGCCAGCTTGGCACTGCCAGATTGGGGTCGCCGAAGGCGATGCGCTGCTGCCACCAGTACTGCACAAAGGCGCGCGACGCCGCCAGCGTGGCCGGCGCTGCAGGTGCGGCCGTGGGCGGCGCTGCGACACGGCCCAGCGTCAGAAAAACCTGCTGCGCCATGACGTTGTTGCTGAACTTGTTGATGTCGTGAACGATCTCGGCCAAGCTCGGTGACAGCAGCTCAAAAGTCGGCGCAGCCAAGGGCGCGCGGCCTTGGCGCACGGTCCCGCGCAAGGTTGCGCCCATGGCTTGCCACAGTCCGCGAATCGCCCGCGCGTTGTAGCTGGCCGGGTCACTGTAGGCCAGCGGCCAGACCTTCTCGGCGCAACTGGCTGGGTAGCTGCCGGCAAAGCGGATTTGCTGCGGGTCAGAAAAGTCTGCCTGTAGCGCGGCGCGGTAGTCGCCGCAGAGCGATTCGCGGCGAGTCGTCAAGGGCACCGTGGCGGGGCGGCGCACGTTCCATAGCGGCGGGTCGTAGTGCACGCGCGCCACGCCCAGCGCCTGGTCTGGCGTGAAGGTCATGATCAGCGACTTGAAATTGACGAGCAGCGCCGCTGGCGCGGCGGTGCACGTTCCATAGCGGCGGGTCGTAGTGCACGCGCGCCACGCCCAGCGCCTGGTCTGGCGTGAAGGTCATGATCAGCGACTTGAAATTGACGAGCAGCGCCGCTGGCGCGGCGTTGTACGGGCGTAGCGGCTCACCGTCGAACTCGCCGGCGTCGCTGGCGGTTGCGGCAAAGGCTTGTTCGTCGAGGACGATGTCGCCGTCGATGGCGCGCACGCCCAGGCTCTGCACCCGACGCAGTAGCAGCCACAGGCGCTCGACGACCAGCTTGGGGTCGCCCTGACCCTGGATGACCAGATCGCCCTTGAGCACGCCGTGCGCGACCGTGCCATTCAACCACACCGGCGTGCGCCACTGAAAGTTCGGGCCCAGTGCATCCAGCGCGGCAAAGGTCGTGACCAACTTCATCGTCGATGCCGGGTTCAACGGTGCCTGCGCCTGGTGATTGAGCAGCGGTGTGGCCGTCAAGCCAACCGGCGCGACCAGCACGCTGACGTCCTGCGTGGGCACGCCGGCGGCACGCAGCGCGTCGAGGACGGTGGCTGGCAGGGCTTGGGCGTTGGCGGTGCGCAGCGCGACCAGTAGCAGCCAGACCAGCCATGATGTTGAGAGCCAAGGGTGCATGGGCGAATTATGCGGTGCGCCGTGGTTTTCGGTCTAAACTGCAGCGGCAGGCCCGCTCTGGACTTGCCGCACAAGGGACGCGTCGTATGAACAAAATAGGCACCGAATCCAGCACCCTGTCGGGCTTGCTGCAGCGCCTGGAACAACTCAACGGGGTCGGCGCGGCGCTCTCGCGCGAGCGCGACATCGGCCGCTTGCTCGAAGACATCCTGCTGGCGGCCAAGACGCTGACCCACGCCGATGGCGGCAGCTTGTACCGCATGCTCGACGACGGCCGCACCTTGCGCTTTGAGATTCTGCGCACCGACAGCCTGCAGATCGCCTTGGGTGGCACGTCGGGCTGCGCCATCGACTTGCCCGACATCGCACTGCGGCAAGCCGACGGTCGACCCAACGACGCGCTGGTGGCCGCCTACGCCGCCATCCACGGCGTGACGGTCAATCTGGACGATGTCTATCAGGCCAGCGACCAATTTGACTTTTCCGGCACGCACGTTTTTGACGAGCGCACCGGCTACCGCTCGCAATCGTTTCTGACGGTGCCGATGCGCGACCATGAGGATCACGTCATCGGTGTGCTGCAGCTCATCAACGCGCAAAACGCGC
>JBBIGT010000046.1:0-14407 GCA_037447395.1 Comamonadaceae bacterium
CATGTCCGATGAGCGCGACATCGGCCGCTTGCTCGAAGACATCCTGCTGGCGGCCAAGACGCTGACCCACGCCGATGGCGGCAGCTTGTACCGCATGCTCGACGACGGCCGCACCTTGCGCTTTGAGATTCTGCGCACCGACAGCCTGCAGATCGCCTTGGGTGGCACGTCGGGCTGCGCCATCGACTTGCCCGACATCGCACTGCGGCAGGCCGACGGTCGACCCAACGACGCGCTGGTGGCCGCCTACGCCGCCATCCACGGCGTGACGGTCAATCTGGACGACGTCTATCAGGCCAGCGACCAATTTGACTTTTCCGGCACGCACGTTTTTGACGAGCGCACCGGCTACCGCTCGCAATCGTTTCTGACGGTGCCGATGCGTGACCATGAGGATCACGTCATCGGTGTGCTGCAGCTCATCAACGCGCAAAACGCGCAGACTCGCCAGGTGCAGCCGTTCAGCGCCGCCGACCAGCGCTTGGTGGAGTCGCTGGCCTCGCAGGCGGCCATCGCCTTGAGCCAACGCCGGCTGGTGGCGCAGCTGGAAAATCTGTTTGAATCGTTTGTTGGGCTGATCAACCTGGCTATCGACGAAAAGTCGCCCTACACCGGTGGCCATTGCCAGCGCGTGCCGGCCTTGACGATGATGCTGGCCGAGGCAGTGAACGCCACCAGCGACGGCCCGTTGGCCAACTTTGCGCTCAGCGACGCCGACCGCTACGAGCTGAAGATTGCCGGCCTGCTGCACGATTGCGGCAAGATCACCACGCCGGTGCACGTGGTCGACAAGGCGACCAAGTTGCAGACGCTGTTTGACCGCATCGCGCTGATCGATACACGTTTTGAAGTGCTCAAGCGTGACGCCGAAATTGCCGCGCTGCGCGAGCAATTGGCGCTGCGTTCGGCGGTCGATCGTCCGGCTGAAGCAAGGTCGCAGGCGCGCGCCGCACAGGCCCGGCAGTTGCTTGATGACGAGCGCGACTTCATCCGCTCGGTCAACGTCGGCAGCGAGTTGATGAGCGACGAACAGGTACAGCGCGTTGGCCGTATCGCCCGGCAGTACCAGTGGCGCAACGTCGACGGTGTGCAGACCGATTTTCTGACCGCCGATGAAATCGAGAACCTGTGCATCCGCAAGGGCACGCTGACCACCGCCGAGCGCGAGATCATCAACCACCATATCGTCGCGACGATCAAGATGCTCGAAAAACTGCCGTGGCCGCGGCACCTGAAGAACGTGCCGGAATTTGCTGGCGGTCATCACGAGCGCATGGACGGCAAGGGCTATCCGAAGGGCTTGACGCGTGAGCAGATGTCGGTGCAGGCGCGCATCATGGGCATCGCCGACATCTTTGAGGCGCTCACCGCCCGCGACCGGCCCTACAAGTTGGGCATGAAGTTGTCGCAGGCCCTGCGCATCATGGAAGAATTCAAACGCAACGGACACATCGACCCGGACCTGTTCGACATCTTTGTCGCCAGTGGCGTGTACCGCCAGTATGGTCAGCGCTTCCTCAATCCGGAGCAAATCGATCTGCCCTGAAGCCGTAACGATGGCACGGCTCCGGCCGATCCAACGGTGGGTTGACAGGTCCAGGTGTTGAGTAAGCGCGGGCATACAATCCCGCCCCGACCCACGATCATTCCCGCGGCGCATTGGTTGCAGTGCGCTGTGCACAGGCGGAGACAAGCATGCCCCATTCAACTTCCCCGGCAGACGACAAACGCGCGCAACTGCGTCGCGCGGCACTCGATTACCACGAATTTCCAACCCCTGGCAAGGTGGCTATTGCCGCGACCAAACAGTTGGTCAACCAGCACGATCTGGCGCTGGCCTATTCGCCAGGCGTGGCCATTCCCTGCGAAGAGATCGTCAAGGACCCAAGCAGCGTGTACAAGTACACCAGCCGCGGCAACCTGGTCGCGGTGGTGACCAACGGCACGGCCGTGCTCGGCCTGGGTGACATCGGCCCGCTGGCGGGCAAGCCGGTGATGGAAGGCAAAGGCGTGCTGTTTAAAAAGTTCGCCGGCATCGACGTGTTCGACATCGAAATCGACGAGAAAAAAGACCTCGATAAGCTGGTTGACATCATCGCCGCGCTGGAGCCGACCTTTGGCGGCATCAACCTCGAAGACATCAAGGCGCCCGATTGTTTTTACGTTGAACGCAAGCTGCGCGAGCGCATGAAGATTCCGGTCTTCCACGACGACCAGCATGGCACTGCCATCACGGTCGGCGCGGCGATCATGAACGGCCTGAAAGTTGCCGGCAAAGATATTTCCAAGGTCAAGCTGGTGACCTCGGGTGCCGGTGCCGCGGCGCTGGCCTGCGTGGGTCTGCTGGTCAAGCTGGGTATCCCGCGCGAAAACGTCTGGGTGACCGACCTGGCCGGCGTGGTTTACCAGGGCCGCACCGAGTTGATGGACCCCGACAAGATCATCTACGCGCAGAAAACCGACGCGCGCAAACTCGGTGAGGTGATCGACAACGCCGACATCTTTTTGGGTTTGTCCGCCGGCGGCGTGCTCAAGCAGGACATGGTCAAGCGCATGGCGCCCAAGCCGATTATCTTCGCGCTGGCCAATCCGACGCCGGAGATTACTCCCGAAGAAGTCAAAGCCGTGCGCGATGACGCCATCATCGGCACCGGCCGCTCGGACTATCCAAACCAGATCAACAACATTTTGTGTTTCCCGTACATCTTTCGTGGCGCGTTGGACGCTGGTGCGTCAACGATCACGGTTGAAATGGAAATGGCCGCGGTGCACGCCATCGCCGAACTGGCGCGCGCCGAGCAAAGCGAAGTGGTCGCGGCGGCCTACGCCGGCGAGCCGCTGGCATTTGGCCCCGAGTACCTGATTCCCAAGCCCTTCGACCCGCGCCTGATGATGAAGGTGGCGCCAGCGGTAGCGCAGGCGGCGGCCGACAGTGGCGTGGCCCTGCGCCCGATCAAAGACATGCAGGCCTACCACGACAAGCTCGAGAGTTTTGTCTACGCCTCGGGCACGATTATGAAGCCGATCTTCAGCGCCGCGAAGTTGGCGCCAGCGGTAGCGCAGGCGGCGGCCGACAGTGGCGTGGCCCTGCGCCCGATCAAAGACATGCAGGCCTACCACGACAAGCTCGAGAGTTTTGTCTACGCCTCGGGCACGATCATGAAGCCGATCTTCAGCGCCGCGAAGTTGGCGCGCAAGAAGCGCATCGGCTTTGCCGAGGGTGAAGAAGAGCGCGTGTTGCGGGCGGCGCAAATCGTCGTCGACGAAGGTTTGGCTGTGCCGACGCTGCTGGGGCGTCCCAAGGTCATCGCCGAGCGCATCGAAAAATTTGGTCTGCGCCTGCAAGAAGGCGTTGACTACACCGTGGTCAACGTCGAACAGGACGACCGCTACCGCGATTTCTGGCAAACCTACCACCGCATGACTGAGCGCAAGGGCATCACCGTGCAGATGGCCAAGATCGAGATGCGCCGGCGCCTGACGCTGATCTGCAGCATGTTGCTGCACAAGGGTTTTGTCGACGGCATGATCTGCGGCACGTGGGGCACGACGACCATGCACCTGCAGTACCTCGACCAAGTGGTTGGCAAGCGTGCGGGTGTCAACACCTACGCCTGCATGAACGGGCTGATGTTGCCCGGGCGCCAGGTCTTCCTGGTTGACACGCACGTCAACTACGACCCCAGCGCCGATCAGTTGGCTGAAATCACGACGCTGGCGGCCGAAGAAATGCTGCGCTTTGGCATCAAGCCGAAGGTGGCGTTGCTGTCGCACTCGAGCTTTGGCAGCAGCAACCAGCCCAGCGCCCTGAAAATGCGCGACACGCTGGCTATGTTGCGCGTCAGCGCACCGTGGCTCGAAGTCGACGGTGAGATGCACGGCGACGTGGCGCTGGACGGCACCCTGCGCAAAGTCTTGATGCCCAACAGCACGCTGCTGGGCGATGCCAACCTGTTGGTACTGCCCAACATCGATTCGGCCAATATTGCGTACAACCTGCTGAAAACGGCCGCTGGCGGCAATATCGCCGTCGGCCCGGTGTTGCTGGGTGCGGCCAAACCCGTGCACATCCTGACCGCCAGCACGACGGTGCGACGCATTGTCAACATGACCGCCTTGACCGTCGCCGACGCCAACGTGACGCGTTAGTCGCCAGCGGGGCCATTCCCCTGCGCAATCTGCCTATTTATTAGGCACTGGCTTGCTTTTTCGGGCTGGATCATCGACACTACGCGCCCTGCGACTCCGGGTAAACCCGGAGTTTTTTGATTGTTAACAGGCGTCATGACACGGTATCGAGGTCTCCAACAGCTTTTTGCCGCTCTGGCTTTCGTCGCTGCGACGGTCGGGTTGGTGCAAGCCAGGACGACCGCACCGCTCGCTGCGCAACCGACGATCGCTTGGCAGGCGTTGCCGCCTGAGGGGCAGCAAACGTACACCTTGATTCTTCAAGGTGGGCCGTTTGCCAGTGAGCGCGATGGCGTCGTTTTTGGCAATCGGGAGCGTTTGCTGCCGCAGCGTACGCGTGGTTATTACCGTGAATACACGGTGCCCACGCCGGGCTTGTGGCATCGGGGCGTGCGCCGAATTGTCTGTGGTGGTCGCCCCAGGTTGCCTGATGCGTGTTACTACACGGCTGATCATTACGAAAGTTTTCGTCGGATTGCCCCGTGACTTGGTTAGCTTATTTTGAAGAGTGAAAAAATGAATATGTCGCCTGCTTTGGACACCTTGAAACCGCCCGTGACGGGCGCGGAATCGCTTCTGCGCGGTGTGCGTCTGAACATCGTGCAGTCGATTCGCGCGTTTCGCGTTCCTGACCTGCAAGAGGCCGCCCAGTCTTTGGGGCACCATTTCCTGTACGCCAATCTGGCCAACGCCCAGAGCAAACAGGACATCCTGGACCTGATCGGCCAACAGTTCATGCTGGCGGTGGCCGTTGGCAAGAATTTTGACTCGCTGTACGACAGCATGACCGATCCGGTGCACAAGTCTGGTCCGCAACCCGGATTTATCGTCGTGTTGGAGCACATCCCGGCCAACGCCAAGTTCGATAAGGAAGCGCGCGAGCAACTGCTCGACATCTTCCGTGACACCGCCGATTATTGGGGCGACCGAAAAATACCCTTCAGGTGTTTCTATTCTTTTCAGTAGCCCGTTCTGCACAAGCCAGCCAAGCAGAACGGGCTACCGAGGCTCACCAAGTCAACGCCGCGGCCGCGACCGGTCAGGGAACCATTGAAGTGTTGACCGAAGGCGGCGAAAAAATGCCGACGGACAAGCTGTTGGATATTTCGCCCCAAGCGCTGCGTATGAGCAGCCCTTTCAACGCCGGCTACTGGACCACTGCCTGAGCGGGGTTGGACGGGCGCGCCGTCAGGCGCCGGCCAGACGCTGCGCTAGCGCCAGGTATTGCGCCACCGGTACTTCCTCGGCGCGGCGCTGTACGTCAAAGTCACCAGCGAAATTGCGCTTTTGCAGCCAGGCGCCGAGCGTGTGGCGCAGCAACTTGCGGCGCTGGCTGAAGGCCACTTGGACCAGTTCACTGAGTAACCCGACGGGCAGGTCTGCCGGCGTGGCGTGCGGCACCATGCGCACCACCGCGCTGTCAACGCGCGGCGGCGGTGCAAAACTCTCGGGCGGTACAAACAACACGTTTTCCATCGCATAACGCCATTGCAGCATGACGCTCAGGCGGCCATAAGCGGCCGTCGCCGGCTTGGCTACCATGCGGTCAATCACCTCTTTTTGCAGCATGAAATGCTGGCTCTCGATGACCGCCACGTGCGTCAACAGATGAAAAAGAATTGGCGTCGAGATGTTATAGGGCAGGTTGCCGACTACTCTTAATTTTGTATTGCAAAGTCGTTGTGCAATATCGGTAAAGTCGACTTTTAATACGTCTTCTTCGATGACGTCGAGCTGGGCGTTGGCACGCAGTCGGCGGGCCAGGTCGCGGTCGAGCTCGATAACGGTCAGGCGCCCGGTGTGCTGCAGCAGCGGCTGCGTCAGCGCCGCCAGACCCGGGCCGATCTCCACCACCGCCTGCCCCGGTCGTGGTGCGATGGCCTGGATGATGGCGTCGATGACGGCGTCGTCGACCAGAAAGTGCTGGCCAAAGCGCTTGCGTGCGACGTGTGGGCTGGTGCTCACAACGGTGCGCTGCGCAATTCGACGTAGGCGCGGGCGCGAATGTCTTGAGCCCAAGCGCGGTACGCCTGCTCGTATTTTTTCTCACGCAGCAGGGTGCGCACCGCCTCATGCTGCTGTGCTGGCTCCAGGCTGGCTTTGCGCCGCTCCAGCAACTGGATCAGATGCACGCCAAAGCGCGACAGCAGCGGGTCGCTGACCTCACCGGGGGCCAGTCGGTTCAAGACGGTCTCAAACTCCGGGACGAACATGCCTGGGCTGCTCCAGCCCAGGTCGCCGCCGTTGGCGGCGCTGCCGTCCTGCGAGTGCTCGCGCGCCAACGCGGCAAAGTCGGCCTGACCGTTGACCACCTGCTTCTTGTATTCGCTCAGTTGCTGTCGTGCCGTCACCTCGTTCAGACTGGCGCTGGGCACCAACAGAATGTGGCGCGCGTGGCTTTGCGTGACCGACATCGTTGGCAGGTTGGGATTGATTTTCTCGATCACTTTGAGCACGTGAAAGCCGGCGGCCGAGCGCACCAGCTCGGCGACATCACCGACGGCGAGTGGCTGCGTTGCCGTGACGAACAACTCCGGGTAGCGACGGGTCGTACGCAGGCCCAGTTGGCCGCCACTGGCGACGTCGGTGGCGTCAGAAAACTCACGCACCAGCGCGGCAAAATCTTCGCCCTTGCGGGCCCGGGCCAAGGCGCGCTCGGCCTTTGCTTTCAAGGCGGCCACCTGCGGCTCAGTGGCGGACTCCGGTACGGTCACCAGAATCTGCGCCAGATTGATCTCTGCGTCGCCCGGCGGCACGGCCGCTTGCTGATCGCGCAGGTATTGCTCGACTTCCTGGTCGGTCACGCGCAGCTTGGCGACGACTTCGCGCTCATGCAGGCGTTGCAGCAACAGTTGGTCAGCGAGTTGCGCGCGAAATTGCGCCAGGGTTTGCCCACCGGCCGTCACGCGACGATGCAACTCGGCGACGTTGAAGCGGTTTTGCGCGGCAATGCTTTGTTCGGCTTCGTCGATGGCCGAGTCTTCCACGCGCAAGCCGGTTTCGCGCGCGAAATGCAGCTGTGCCTTCTGGTTGATGAGGTCGTCGAGCACCTGCGCCCCCAGCGCCGACACGTCGGGCGGGTTTTGCTGCTGCCCCAGTTGCTGCAGCGTGCGCTGCGTCTGTAGCCAGACGTCGTGGCGGGTGATCGGCTCGGAGTCGACCACCGCGACGATGTAGTCGGCCGGTGTCTGCTGCGCCGCCACTGCGGCGGTCGGCACGCTCGCGTTGCCCAAGCGCAGGCCCTGCGCCTGGACCTGGCTGGCCGACAACCAGGCGAGCGCCATGCAGGCAAGTTTGAAGTGTCGAAAAAGCATGGTGAGGGCCATCAATCGTAATTTCTGAAGCGGCTCGGCGCGGCTTGCGGCTCACGCAAGATCCGGTAACCGGGAATATTGTCTTGCAAGGTTTTCAGCGGGCTCACACCCAGCCGGGAGAACCCGACAAACTCCAATTGGAACATGACGCGCTGCGTCGCCGTGGCGGTACTGGTTTGCTGCCGGTCAAGGACGATCCGGCCGAGCCAGCAGCCGCCATCGTACTCAAAGCCCAGCACGGCGTTGACCAGCTTGCCTTCGGCCAGGCTGTAGTTCAGCCGGCCGACGCTGTACCAGCGGCTGAGGCCGACGCGCGGCCCGACGCCGGCGTCAGACGTGCCCGGATCGGCGGAGGCAGACAGCGGCCACTGCCAGCTCAGGTCCAGCTGCTCGCTGGCGTCGCGCTGGAAGCGGTAGGCGGCCGAGACGGTGCGAAAACTGCCCGGTTGGTAACGGGCGCCGATGGTTGAGCGCACCGACTGTTGCGTGTGCGGGTTGAATTGGACGGTGCCGTCCAGGCTCCATTGCGGCTGCCAGTTGATGGAGCCCCCCACCAGCACGTCGCTGATGCGGTCGGTGACGGCGCTGCCGCCGGGCAGCGTCACGTTCTGGTCGGCAAAGCGCAGGCGCTGCGCCACGCCGACACGCAGCGCCTCGGCGCCGGTCTGCGGATCAAGCAGCCGGCTGGTCAACCCGAGCGTGAGCAGCTTGCTGTCGGCGATGCGGTCGTTGCCGACGAAGGCGTTTTCGGTGAAGAGGGTCGACAGGTTGAAGTCGTTGGCGCCGGAGTCGTAATTGGGCAGCTGGTTTTGCTCGCGAAACGGCGTGTGCACGTAGAACGCCCGTGGTTCCAGCGTCTGGCGCAGGTCGCGGCCAAAAAATTGCGCATCGCGCTCCAACACCAACGTGCTGTCGAGACTGAAGGTCGGCACAACTCGGGAAAACTGGCGCTCGCCGCTGGCCAGCGGCGTATCAAACTGGTATTGCGTCGCGTGCAGCAGCAGTTTGGGGGTGATGCTGCCGGCGGCGCCCGCCCACGGGCGATCGATCTGCAGCTTGCCGTAGACGCGCCCGGCGTTGGGCTGGCCGGTCAGCGTCGGGTCGGAGGCAAACTGCGTGTAGTCGGCTTCCAGCGCCACGTTCAGATCGGCGCCCGCCTGGCTGCCGTAGCGCGTGGTCAGTTGCGGCAGGCGGTCGTAGGGTGGAGCGATCGGGGCTGCGGCGTCCTGCAAGGTTTGCCATTTGAGCGTGCGCAGACTGTTGCTGAAGGCGCCGTTGTGCCACGCCAGCTGCAGATCGTTGGCCAGCAGGCGCTGCGTCAGTGACGCGCTGCTGCGCGTGAAGTCGCGCCAATAGTTGTCGTCGCTGACGCGGTTCAGGTTCAGGTTCAAGGTCACGCCGGCGTCGCTCCAGCGGCTGTCGATCTGCGCCTGATGGCTCACTTCAAGGCCCCAGCGGGTTTGCTCCCGCAAGGGGTCGGCGGGCATCCAGTCGAGCCGCGCGCTGCCGCTGTAATCGGCCTCAAGGTAGCGGAATTCGCTGCCCAGGTTGACACCGCGCTTGCTCATGAAGGTCGGCTTGAACGTGGCGTCGCGGTTCGGTGCGATGTTCCAGTAATACGGCTGCGCCACTTCGAAACCGTTGACGTTGTCCAGGCTCAGCGTTGGCGGCAACAAGCCCGATTTGCGCTGGTCGCTCAGCGGAAACGTCAGGTAAGGCACGGGCAACAGCGGTACGCCTTTGAAACTCAACACAGCCAGCTTGGCGCTGCCGACGTCTTCGGCGTTGTCCAGAGTGATGCTGGACGCGCGCAGGATCCAGTCGGGCGCCCAGTCGGGCACCGGCAGACGCTTGCAAGTGGTGAAGGTGGCGTTGCGAATCACCGCGCGCTGGTCGTCGAGAAAGTCGACGCGCTCGGCTTGGCCGTGCGCCTCGTTGCGCAGCAACTGGTAGCGCGGCTGGTTGAAAAATCCTTCGAAGGCATCGACGCGCAGTTCGAGCTGCGGCCCCTCGTAGACGTTGCCCGCGCGGTTGACGTGCACCTGCCCACGTGCGTGGGCGATGTCGGTCGGTTGGTTGTAGTCGAGGTGGTCGGCGCGAATGACCATGTCGCCCTTGCGCAGCACGGCCGCACCGTCGACGCTGGTTTCCAGGTCGGTGCGCCCGGACAGGGTCTGGCCGCTGACAAAGCTCGGCAAGTGACGACGCGTTGCCGGGTCGATCGCTTCCTGCAGTGTGGTGCTTTCCCTGAGTTGCAGGGCGTCGCTGGCTGGATGGGCCTGCGCCAGGGCGCTCGCCGACGCGCCGAGCCAGAGCAGCATCACGGCGCAGCCACGCAGCCGCCATGAAGCCAACGCAGGGGGGGTCAAACAAGTCATCGAAAAAAGCGTGCGGGGCGTCTGCTCGGTGCGGGGTGGGGCGGCGTTGCCAGGGCGGCGGCAATTATCCATGAGCCCCGGTCGCTGCCGTGTTCACCGCGCTACGGCAGCGTTGGTGGCGCAAAGCCGGCACAGCGCCATGGCCAGGCGCGCCAGCGCTTGCCAGGCGTCGTGTGGCCAGTCGGCGCGCTTCAGACCTTTGACAATGCCGTCGACTTGGTGCGCGTCAAACAGCAATTGCGCCAGCACGCCGGCATCCAGGCGCGGCAGTAACCGGCTGAACAGGCGCTCCTTGGTGCCCCAGACGCGCTGCTCGCGCAGTGCTATCGGCAGCGGTTTGCCCAGGTTGAGGGCGTCCTTGACGCGCTTGAGGGCGCGGATGTCCTCGGCCAGCGTGTAGTGCACCAACACCTCGGCCTCACCTTCGGCGCGCAGTCCGTCAAGCATGCGCTGCACGCGCTGGGGCTGTCCGGCCAACACCGCCTCGGAGAGCTTGTAGACGTCGTAGCGGGCGACGTTGAGCACGGCGCTTTCGATCTGTTCAAAGGCCAGCTCGCCGGCCGGGTAAAGCAACGCCAGTTTCTGGATTTCCTGATGCGCCGCCAGCAGGTTGCCCTCGACCCGGTCGGCAAAAAACTGCAGCGCGCGCTGCCCGTCTTCGGCGGCTGCGACGCGCTGACCCTGTGCCGCCAGGCGCTGGGCGATCCACGATGGCAGCGCGCTGCGCTCGACCGCCGTGACCTCGACCGTCACACCGCCTTCGAGCGCGGTAAACCAGGCGCTGCTGCGGGTGGCTTTGTCCAAGCGCGGCAGGACCACCAGCAGCAACGTCGTGTCGTTGTCGTGCGCCTGCTCGGCCAGTTGCTGCAAGGCGGCGCCGCCGTCCTTGCCGGGTTTGCCGCTGGGGATGCGCAACTCGACCACCTGGCGGTCGGCAAACAGGCTGGACGAGCCGCAGGCGGCCAGCACTTCGCTCCAGTCAAAACGGGTGCCGCCGGCGCTGTAGACGCTGCGCTCGGTGTAGCCCTGCGTGCGGGCGGCGCCGCGCAGCACGTCGAGCGCCTCCTGAATCAGCAGCGGCTCGTCGCCGTGCACTGTGTAAAGGCTGCGCAGGCCCTTGTTCAGATGCGCGCCGAGCTGTGTTGGTTGGACTTGCATGGCCAGACTTACGACAGGCGGTAAGTTTCCAGATGGATGCTGGTTTCGGTCGCGCTGATGCCCTTGAGCAGGCGGATGCGCTCGAGCACCTTGCCCAGTTCCTGCAGACTGGGCGCGCGCAACTCGGCCAGCAGGTCCCAGCGACCATTGGTGTCGTGCAGCGTCGCCACACCGGGTTCGCCCAGCAGGCTGGCGATGACCGCGCGTGTTTGATTGCCTTCGACGGCAATGCTCATCCAGGCCGAAATCTGCTGCGGCTGCACGTCCGGGCGCAGGCGCACGGTGTAGCCATTGATGACACCGCTGTCCTCCAGCCGGCGGATGCGGTTGTTGACCGTGCCGCGCGAGACCTTGAGCTTGGCCGCCAGCGCGGCCACCGTCAGACGCGCGTTCTGGCGCAACAGCGCGAGCAAGCGTTGGTCGGTTTCGTCCATGGTTTGGGTGCTGTGACGTGGGCCGACTAGGCGGGCAAGCGCACGGTGGCCAGGCGGCGCAGGATCTGGGCGACGATGTCGGCCTGCATGTCGCCATAGAGCAGCGTCTCTTCGGTCTCCTTGGCCAGCGCCGCCGATTCGTTATAGCTGAAGTCACGCTGCAGGGTGATGCTGTCGCTGGGCAGCAATTGCTGGCCTTGCGGCGTCGTCACACTGAACTGCACGCGCAGGCGCAACTGAAACTCGCGCACCTGGCCGCTTGCGTTTTGTCCGACGACGACTTTTTCGCTCTGCTCCAGTGGCAGGTGCAAAACCACTTGCGCCTGCGCCAGGGGGGCGTCGGCGGGCAGCACCTGCACGTCCGCACCAAAGGCCCGGCGCAAGCGCTGCGCCACCGCGCCGCCGGGCTGTGGACCAATGGCGATGCGCGAAAAGGCATAACTTTGGTGACCGCGCAGCTTGAAACCGCAGGCGCTCAATGTCGCCGACGCCAGGACGGCAGTCAACAGCGTTCGGCGGGTGCCAACAAACCGGACCATGGGCCGCGCTCAGAGCACCAGATTGACCAGTCGACCCGGCACGACGATGACCTTCTTGGGTGGCGCGCCGTTGGCAAACTTCTGTGTCATCTCGTGCGCCAGTGCGGCTTGCTCGATGGCCGCGCGCTCGGCGCCGGCGGCGACGACGATCGAGCCGCGCAGCTTGCCGTTGATCTGCAGCATCAGCTCGATTTCGTCTTGCGTCAGTGCCGCGGCATCAACCGCCGGCCATGGTGCGTCGAGCAAATCGCCCAATGTGCCGGCGTAACCCAGCTCGCTCCACAAGGCGTGGGCGATGTGCGGCGTGACCGGGTACAGGCAACGCAGCAGGATGCCAAAACCCTCGACCAGGGCGATCTGGCTGCCGGCGCTGTCGCTGGCCTTGAAGTCTTCCAGCGCGTTGATCATCTTCATGCAGCCCGACACCACGGTGTTGTACTGCATGCGCTGGTAGTCGTAGTCAATCTGCTTGAGCACGCTGTGGATGTCGCGCCGCAGGGCCTTGGCTTCTTTACCAAATTCAATGTCTTTCAGGCCGGTAGCCCTTGTTGCTAATGCGCTAGAAGCTGCAAAATCAATAGCGGCTAATTGCCCGCCGAAATTCCACACGCGACGCAGGAAGCGGTAGCTGCCCTCGACCGCGGCGTCGTTCCACTCGAGCGTCGCCTCGGGCGGCGCGGTGAACATGGTGTACAGGCGGGCGGTGTCAGCGCCGTATTTCTCGATCAGGTCCTGCGGGTCGACGCCGTTGTTCTTGGACTTGCTCATGGTGCCGATGCCCTCGTAGTCGATCAGCGTGCCGGCGGGCAAACCGTCGACTTCGACCTTGAGTCTGGCGCCGACAACTTTGCCGCCTTCGTCCAGTACATGCTCGACGTCGGCCGGCCAGAAGTAGTCTTTGCCGCCCTTGACGCTGCGCCGGCTGTAGATGTGGTTGAGCACCATGCCCTGCGTCAGCAGCTTGGTGAACGGCTCGTCGATTTTCACCAGACCCAGGTCGCGCATCACCTTGGTCCAGAAGCGCGCGTACAACAGGTGCAGGATGGCGTGTTCGATGCCACCAATGTACTGGTCCATCGGCATCCAGTAGTCCGCACCTTCCGCGACCATCTTCTCGGGATGGGTCGGATCGCAATAGCGCATGAAGTACCAGGACGAGTCCACAAAGGTGTCCATGGTGTCGGTTTCGCGGCGCGCGGCCTTGCCGCAGACCGGGCAGGTGACGCCGGCGTGGAACGCCTCGCACTTGTTGAGCGGGTTGCCCGTGCCGTCGGGTACCAGGTCGGTCGGCAGGACCACCGGCAGGTCTTTTTCAGGCACCGGCACGGCACCGTGCTCGGGGCAATGGATGATCGGGATCGGCGTGCCCCAGTAGCGCTGCCGGCTGATACCCCAGTCGCGCAGACGCCAGGTGGTTTTTTTCTCGCCCAGGCCGAGTGCGGCCAGATCGGCGGCCACGGCGTCGACGCAGTCCTTGAACTTCAGGCCGTCGTACTTGCCCGAGTTGATGGCCACGCCGGCGCCCTTTTCGGCGTACCAGTCTTGCCAGGTTGACGTGTCAAACACCCGATAGGCCGGGTTAAGCCCTGCGCTGGGTGAAGATTTCTGCGTGCCGCTTGAAGCGCCCGGCGCGGGCGTTGAGCCGGCCGCAGCCGCCACACCAACAACGGGCTTGATTGGCAAGCGGTACTTCAGCGCAAAGGCAAAGTCGCGCTCGTCGTGCGCGGGCACACCCATCACGGCACCGTCGCCGTAACTCATCAGCACGTAGTTGCCGACCCAGACTTCGACTTGCTTGCCGGTCAGCGGGTGGGTGACGAACAAGCCGGTGGGCATGCCGACTTTTTCTTTCAACGCCAGTTCGGCCTCGGTGGTGCCGCCTTTTTTGCATTCTTCGATGAAGGCCGCCAGCGCGGGGTTGCTGGCGGCGGCGTGCAGTGCCAGCGGGTGCTCGGCGGCCACGGCGCAAAAGGTCACGCCCATGATGGTGTCGGCGCGGGTGGTGAAGACGTACATCTTGCCGTCGCCAATCAAGGCACCGCCAGCGCTCTGGATGTCATGGGTGAAGGCAAAACGCACGCCTTCAGACTTGCCAATCCAGTTTTCCTGCATCAGCTTGACGCGCTCGGGCCAGCCGGGCATGTTGTCGCCGGTCACGTTGGCGAGCAACTCGTCGGCGTATTCGGTGATGGCCAGGTAGTAGCCCGGGATTTCGCGCTTTTCAACCACCGCCCCGGTGCGCCAGCCTTTGCCGTCGATCACCTGCTCGTTGGCCAGCACGGTCATGTCCACCGGGTCCCAGTTGACGACCTGGGTCTTGCGGTAGGCAATGCCTTTTTCGAGCATCTTCAAAAACAACCACTGGTTCCACTTGTAGTACTCAGGGGTGCAGGTGG
>JBBIGT010000047.1:0-14296 GCA_037447395.1 Comamonadaceae bacterium
CACTCGCCCCGCGCAAGACCTGCCGCTGACGTTTGAGACGCGCACAATCGCCGCGCCGACACCGGTGCTACCGGTTCGCCCCGCGACGGCGTCCAAGCGCCCGCTGGCGGCACGCCCAAAACCCACACCCGCACCCGCCGCTGCCACCCCCATGTCGGCAACGCCCGAGTCCATTGCAGCAGCGGCCGCCGCACCCAGTGACCCGGATTCGACGACGGCCGGCCCGCCGCCAGGTGCGGCGGCAGGCGACCAGGCCAGCGCCGACGCTGCGCCCAGTGCCGTTGCAACAGGCAATGGCGAGGACAGCGCTGCCGAGCCCGGCGACGCACCAGCGACCGATCAACCGCCCGTGCGTCCACCGGCGCGTGAGCGCGCCTTGCGCGTCGACGCCAACCGGCTGAGTGGCTCGACGCGCATGACCTACGTCGTCAACACCAGCAAGTTCCCCTACGTGCTCGACGGTGAGCTGCTGTGGCACAACAACGGTACAACCTACAACGCCCGCCTGCGCTACAGCGCCTTTGGCCGCGCACGCGTGCAGACCAGCCGCGGGCGCATTGACGAAGCAGGCCTGGCGCCCGAGCGCTTTTCCGACAAATACCGCAGCGAAGTGGCGGCGCACTTCAACTACCCCGCCGGCAAGGTCACGTTCAGCGCCAACACGCCCGACGCGGCGCTGCTGGCCGGCGCGCAAGACCGGCTCAGCGTGCTGCTGCAAATCGGCCTGTTGCTGGCCAGCGAACCCGAGCGCTTTGCCCCGGGCGTGACGATGACGCTGCCGACCGTCGGCGGGCGCGACGCCGACTTGTGGATGTTCACGGTGATCGACACCGAGACGCTACAGCTGCCCGGCGGCGAGGTGCAAGGCATCAAGTTGGAGCGTCTACCGCGCGAGCCCTATGACCAAAAGGTCGAGCTCTGGATGGCGCCGCAACTGGGTTACCTTCCGGTGCGCATCCGCATCACCGAAAGCAACGGCGAGCGCATCGACCAGCAGTGGCAGGCCAGTGAGGCACCGACCGCGGCCTCCGCCGACGGGCAGTGACCCCGGCCGGCGGCCAAACAGGCGGCCACTAAAATCGCTCGCTTCCCCATATCTGCACCGGAGTTCTCATGGCCGACACCAACGCCCCCATCGCCACCCCCTCGTCCACGCCGGCGCCAGCGGTCACCGCGCAAGACCTGGCCAACGCCATCCGTGCGCTGGCCATGGACGCGGTGCAGGCGGCCAACTCGGGCCACCCCGGCGCGCCGATGGGCATGGCCGACATGGCCGTGGCGCTGTGGGGCCAGCACCTGCGCCACAACCCGGCCAACCCGGCGTGGTTCAACCGCGACCGCTTTGTGCTGTCCAACGGCCACGCGTCGATGCTCATCTACGCCGTGCTGCATCTCACCGGCTACAAACTGCCCATCAGCGAGCTGAAGAACTTCCGCCAGCTGCACAGCAAGACCGCCGGCCACCCTGAAGTGGGCGTGACGCCGGGGGTGGAGACCACCACCGGCCCGCTCGGCCAGGGCATTACCAATGCGGTGGGCATGGCGCTGGCCGAAAAGCTGCTCGCCGCCGAGTTCAACCGCGACGCGCTCAACGTCATCGACCACCACACCTACGCCTTTTTGGGCGACGGCTGCCTGATGGAAGGCATCAGCCACGAAGCCGCGGCGCTGGCCGGTGCCTGGAAGCTGAACAAGCTGATTGCGCTGTACGACGACAACGGCATCTCGATCGACGGCAAGGTCTCGCCCTGGTTTGTCGACAACACGGCGCTGCGCTTTGTGGCCTATGGCTGGAACGTGCTGGGCCCCATCAACGGCCACGACGCCGAGCTGGTGGCGCACACCATCGCCGAAGCGAAAAAGTCCGCTGACAAGCCAACGCTGATCATCTGCAAGACGCATATCGGCCACGGCAGCCCGAACCGTGCCGACAGCGCCAAGGCGCACGGCGAGCCCTTGGGCGCCGAAGAAATTGCGTTGACGCGCCAGGCGTTGCATTGGCCGCACAAGCCGTTCGTCATCCCCAAGCCCATTTACGCTGCCTGGGACGGCAAGGCCCGCGGCGCCGCAGCAGAAAAAGCCTGGAACGAGACCATCGCCCGCTACAAGGCGGCGCACCCGGCACTTGCCAAAGAACTGCAGCGCCGCATGAAAGGCGAGCTGCCAAAGAACTTTGCCCAGGTGGCCGTCGACGCCGTCATCGCCGCGCACAGCAAGGCCGAAACGGTGGCCAGCCGCAAGGCCTCGCAAATCGCCCTGGAAGCGTTCACCGCGGCCTTGCCCGAGCTGCTCGGCGGCTCAGCCGACCTGACCGGCTCGAACCTGACCAACACCAAGAGCACGCCGTCGCTGCGCTTTGATTCACTCAGCGGCGCCGGCAACGGCGGGCGTCACATCAGCTACGGCGTGCGCGAATTCGGCATGGCGGCCATCATGAACGGCGTGGCGTTGCACGGCGGCTTCATTCCCTACGGCGGCACCTTCCTGACGTTTAGCGACTACAGCCGCAACGCCATCCGCATGGCCGCGCTGATGAAGCAGCGCGTCATCCACGTCTTCACGCACGACAGCATTGGCCTGGGCGAAGACGGGCCGACGCACCAGTCGATCGAGCACACCGCCAGCCTGCGCCTGATCCCCAACCTGGACGTCTGGCGCCCCGGTGACACCGCCGAGACGGCGGTGGCCTGGGCCGTGGCGCTGCAAAACAAAACAAAACCGACGGCGTTGATCCTGAGCCGCCAGTCGATCAGCTACGCGCCCAAAGACAACCTGGGCGACATCAGCCGCGGTGCCTACGTGCTGGCCGAACCGGGCGAAGTGGGCTTGAAGAAAAAGGCCCAGGTGGTGCTCATCGCCACCGGCTCTGAGGTCCAGTTGGCGCTTAAGGCACAGGAGCTTCTTGCTACTTATAAAATAGCTTCTCGTGTTGTATCCATGCCGAGTACAAGCACTTTTGACCAACAAGACGTGGGCTACAAGACGAGCGTCTTGCCGGTGGGCGTGCCGCGTGTTGCCGTTGAGATGGGCGCCAGCGGCGGTTGGTGGAAGTACGGCTGCGCCGCCGTGGTCGGCATCGACAGCTACGGCGAGTCAGCGCCGGCGCCGGTGCTGTTCAAGCACTTTGGCTTCACGCCAGAAAACGTCGCCGACACCGTCCGGCAAGTGCTGCGAAAATAGCGTCCGGTTTTTTTTGTTCTTTACTTCAAGGAAATCTCATGACGATCAAGATGGGTATCAACGGCTTTGGCCGCATCGGCCGCAACGTGTTGCGCAGTGCGATTCAGAATTTCAGCGACATCGAGGTCGTCGGTATCAACGACTTGCTCGAGCCCGAGTACCTGGCCTACATGCTGCAATTTGACAGCGTGCACGGCCGCTTCAAGGGAACGGTCTCGGTCGAAGGCAATACGCTCATCGTCAACGGCAAGAAGATCCGCCTGACGCAAGAGCGCGACCCGGCCAACCTGAAGTGGAACGAGGTCGGTGCCGACATCGTGATCGAATCCACCGGCATCTTTCTGGACAAGGCCGGCGCGCAAAAGCACCTTGACGCCGGTGCCAGGAAAGTCATCATGTCGGCGCCCAGCAAGGACGACACGCCGATGTTCGTCTTTGGCGTCAACGACAAGACCTACGCTGGTCAAGCCATCATCAGCAACGCCTCGTGCACCACCAACTGCCTGGCGCCGTTGGCCAAGGTCGTCAACGACAAGTTCGGTATCAAACGTGGCCTGATGACCACCGTGCACGCCGCCACCGCCACGCAAAAAACCGTCGACGGCCCAAGCAACAAAGACTGGCGCGGCGGCCGCGGCATTCTGGAAAACATCATCCCAAGCAGCACCGGTGCGGCCAAGGCGGTCGGCGTGGTCATTCCGGCGCTGAACAAAAAGCTCACCGGCATGTCGTTTCGCGTACCGACCAGCGACGTTTCGGTGGTTGACCTGACCTGCGAACTCAACACGGCGGCCACCATGGCCGAAATCTGCGCCGAAATCAAGGCGCAATCCGAAGGTGCCCTGAAAGGCATCCTGGGCTACACCGACCAAAAGGTGGTCGCTACCGACTTCCGCGGTGAAACGCGCACCAGCGTCTTTGACGCCGATGCATCGATCGCGCTGGACGGCACCTTCGTCAAGCTGGTTTCCTGGTACGACAACGAATGGGGCTACTCCAACAAGTGCCTGGAAATGGTGCGCGTGGTCGCCAAGTAAACGGCAACGCTTCCGTTAAAAAGCCCTTGCCGCGCCAGCGAGCAAGGGCTTTTTTGTGGCTGGCCAGACGCTTACTGGCAAGGCGAAAGCTCCAGCACGGCGCGGCCGAGCTGTCGCTCGATTTGCGTGATCGAGATCACCCCACGAATGCGCGCCGGCCCTTTGCTGGTCGATGCCTGAACGACCAGCAAGTGCGTCGCGCAGACAATTTTCTTGAAGGTGGCAATCACTTCGCCAACGGTGGCACCTTTGATTTCGTCATAGTCCAGTGCGTCAAGCTCACTGAGCTGGGTCATCACGTCGCTGACGGACAGATCGCTGCGTTGAATCTTGCGTTGATTGAGCAACCGCATCGGTTTGTCGCCGAGCAGGTCGGTGGCGGTGACCAGGCCCTCGACACACGGAAACTCGCGCACCACGAACAGCGAACGCACGCCTTGCTGGATCATCACCTGCTCGGCCCGGTGCAGCGAGGTCTCGGGCTCGATGGTCGCCGCGCGCACCTGCGCCAGGTCGGTCATCACATCCAGTGCCGGCGAGGTCAGCGTCACGCCGGCGGCGTTCTTGGGTTGCGCCTGCGGGATACAGGTGTTTTCTGGAAAGCGAAAAGTCGTCAGGGCTTGAGCGGACATGGGGTGACTCCGATAAGTTTGTGATGTGTCGGCTGCAGTTTAATGACAGAAAGGCGTGGATATGTTTTTGCTTGGTCGTCGAACGGTGAGCAATTGTTACCGGATGACGTCTACGTCCTGGCCGAGCATGGCACGCGTCACCAGCGTCAGGCCCGAGGCAGTGACGTGAAAACGCCGCCGGTCTTCGTCCGCGTCAACGCCAATCTGGGTGCCCTCGGGCAAGACGCAATCGCGATCAATGATGCACTTTTTCAGGACGCTACGGCGCCCCACGTCAACGCCTGGCAGGACGATCGAATCTTCCACCCGCGCGTAGCTGTGTACGCGCACGCCTGAAAACAGCAGCGAGCGGCGCACCGCCGCACCGCTGACGATGCAGCCACCGGCGACCATCGAGTCGATGGCCTGGCCGCGCCGATGCTCGTCGTCAAAGACAAACTTGGCCGGCGGATTCTGTGGCTGCCAGGTCCAGATCGGCCAACGGTCGTCGTACAGGTTGAGTTGTGGCGTCACCTGGATCAAATCCATATTGGCCGCCCAGTAGGCGTCGAGCGTGCCGACGTCGCGCCAGTACGCCGGCTTGTCGGGGTCTTGCACGCAACTGTCGTGAAAGTTTTGCGCGCAGCTGTGATAGCGGCGCACGCAGTGCGGAATGACGTCCTTGCCAAAGTCGTGGCTCGACTTGGGGTCGTCGGCGTCACGGCGCAATTGTTCAAACAGGAAGCGGGCGTTGAAGACGTAGATACCCATGCTTGCCAGCGCCCGGTCGGGCCGGCCGGGCAGGGCCTGCGGCTGCGCCGGCTTCTCCGCAAAGTCAACGATGCGCCCGTGCTCGCCGACCGCCATCACGCCAAAGCCCTTGGCGTCTAGCAGCGGCACCTCCAGGCAGGCCACAGACAGGTCGGCGTTGCAGCGCGCGTGCGCCACCAGCAGCCGGCCGTAGTCCATACGGTAAATGTGGTCGCCCGAGAGCACCAGCACGTAGTCAGTGTTGGCGTGCCGAATCTCGCGCATATTCTGAAAAACGGCGTCGGCGGTTCCGCGGTACCACTGCGACTCGTCAACCTGTTGCTGCGCTGGCATGATTTCGATGAACTCGCCCAGGCGGCCATCAAGAAAACTCCAGCCCTGTTGCAGGTGGCGAATCAGGCTTTGCGACTTGTACTGTGTGGCCACGCCGACACGGCGCACACCCGAATTGACGCAGTTGGACAGGGTGAAATCGATGATGCGGAACTTGCCGCCAAACGGCACGGCCGGCTTGCAGCGCCAGTCGGTCAATTCGTGCAGCCGGCTGCCGCGCCCACCGGCGAGCACCACGGCAAAAGTATTGCGCGTGAGCTGGCTGACAAGCCGCGGGTCGCTGCCCGCGGACGCATCCTGTGGCGAAGCTGGTCGGCTGAACATCGGACGAACCTCAAGGGTTGACGGCGCCAACGCGTCGGCAGCGCGTCAGAACGTGCTTTCATTCTATGGATTTGCCGCCGGCTTGTCCGCTATTGCGCCTGGGCTTGACGTCGGTTTCACCGCGGCAAACGCCGCCACGCTGGCCAGCAGGCGCCGGTGCGCGGCGTCGTCGCGGTTCACTGGTTGTTGATTTTTGGCCTGCAGGTAATGGTCGGTAAAGACGTCCAGGTAAGCGCTCAGCACCTCGGCGGCCTGCGTTTCACCGGCCAGCGCCAGGCACAGCGCGCCGACCTCCGAGGTGCAGAAGTGATCGCTGCGGCTGGAGCGGCGCAGGCGGTATTTGCACACCTGTTCGGGCTGCAAGCCCAGCACCGGCAGGTGGTTCAGGTACGGGCTCTTGCGAAACATTTTGCCGGCCTCGGACCAGGTGCCGTCAAGTAATACAAAGAGCGGGCGTCTGGCGATTGGCCCCTGCGCCTGGGTTGCAGGCGCTGGCAGCAAGCCCGTGGCCAGCCGTCCGGGTGCCGCAAGCTCCGCTGGAAAGACAACATAAGGCTGCCATTGCCGGTCGGCCAGCAGCGCCAGCAAGGCCGGGTCCACCGACGTACGCGCCCAGCCAAAGGCAAAGGTGTCGGCCACCACGTCGGCAATTAGCCAACCCGTGTTGGTCGGCTTGAGCGGCTCGGTGTCGGCCATCAGCAGGCAGACGCCGGCGCACGTCGGCACGCGTGGCCGCAAGTCACACAAGCAGTGGCTGGCCGTAACGCGGCAACCGGGGCAACGCTCGGCCGAACCGCCCCGCGCGTGAAAGGGTTTGACAGCGCGCGCCAGACGCTCCGCACGCAGGCGGGCAACGGCGTGGGTCAAACGGTCGGACATGGCGCCAGCAGTTTCGCTCCCAGCCCACCCTCACCGCTGGCGCCGATCAACAGCCGCTGCGTCGCCCGCGTCGCCGCAACATAAAACACCCGTGCCGCGGCACGCTCATCTTCGCCGGGCGCCGGCATATAACCGACACCAGGCAAGGCCACCACGGGAAACTCCAGGCCTTTGCTGACGTGCATGGTCATGACCTTGATCTTGTCGCTGGTCGGGTCAAAGTCGCCGGTGCTGACACGGTTTTCCAGCGGCAGGGCGCGCTGGTGCAACACCTGGGCGCACAGGTCACGGGCCTTGCCGTCAGCGCACAGCACCGCCATATCACCCCAGGCGTAGCCTCCTTTGTGTGCGCTGGCCAAAGCGTCGGCGATGGCGAATGCCTCGTCGCGCAAACTGGGCAGGCAAATGATTTGCGGCGCCTCACCGTCGCGGCCACAGCTGATGGGCTGAACCAGGGGGATGCCGTCGTCGTCCTTGTCGTCCGGCGTCAACAAATCGGCGGCGATCAAGCGGGCAGTTTGCAAAATTTGACGAGTATTGCGGTAGTTGATTTTCAGAATCGTCGTGCGGCCCTGCGCCTGGATGCCCAGACTCTTGAAGCTGAATTTGCCACACCCTTCGCGCGCGCTACCGTGTTCGTAAATGCTTTGCGCGTCATCAAACAACAGCAGCAAGCTGTTGCTGGCGGGGTCAACCATCTGCACCACCAGCTGGAGCCAATGGGGCGCAAAGTCGTGGCCTTCGTCGATCAGCACCGCGCGGTATTGCCCACCAGGAATTTGGCGACGCTGCACAGCACCAATGACGGCCAACACCAGATCATCAAAAAAGTGGGCACTTTGTGCGGGCATGGTCTGGCCATACGCCTGAAGTTGTTCATGACACCAGCGGTGAAAATGGCGCACGTGGACTCGCTCGTGGAGGCCTTTGGCTTGCATGCTGGCGGCCAGCTTACGCCCCAACGGTTCGTTGAAGCACAGGATCAGGATCGGTTTGCTGCCGGCGCCGCTGGCGCGCGCCAGATATTCGGCACGGTATCCCAAAATCATCGTCTTGCCAGAGCCTGCCACGCCATGAATCACCCGGTGGCCGTCGCCCAGGCTACGCGCCAATTGCTCTTGCTGCAAATCCATCACACGCATGATGTCGGGCAGCTCGTGCGCAACGCCGTCGTCGCAGCCATCGTCGAACAGCGCACCCTGCACTGGCACGCGCACCTCGGGGAACAGGAGCCAACGCACGCGGTCGATCTGCGGCAGGCTCAGCACACCACGTAGCAGGTAGGGAAACATTTCCCACAGACGACTTTGCAGCTCTTCCGACTCGACCGCTTCGACCATTTCGTCGGCGCAGATCGCCCGGTGCGCATCGATCGCCTGCGCCAGTTCGGCGGCGATGAATTGCTTGCGCGTGATGTTGGGCAACACCACGCCATAACTCCAGGGGAAGCACAGACTGCCGGCGTGCGCCCCGTCATGCTGAATCAGCTGCGCATCGCGCTTGAGCACGTCGACCACTTGATGCGCGTACTGGCGTGCCTGCTCCAGCGGGTTGATCACCGTCTTGACCACGCCGTCGGGGACTATGACGCACGTCAGTTTGTCGGCGCGTTGCAGCGTCGCCAGACGCCAATCTTTGACCTCCAGAATCAGCAAACCGCGGCGCGGGTGCAGCACGACAAAGTCCGGGTGCGCCTGCCGCGGCCCGACGGGCACGTCGTACCACAGCAGGTAGTCGTCGTCGAGTTTTTTCTCCAGACGCTCGGCCAGGCGCCGCTCGCCGCTGGTCATCCGCGAAACACAGGCGCCGAGCGCCGGAATGAGGGTCGCCATGAAAGTTGCTCAATCCCTGATAGGTTGGCCGCGATCATACGGCCGGCAAACCGCCGCCCTGCCAGTCGTTTTGCCAGGCATCCGGCCTAGGTCGCCACCGCCTGGTCGCGGTGCAGGCGGCCGTCGACCAACTCCAGCAACCGGTCGCAGCGCCCGGCCAGGTGCGCGTCGTGGGTGACGACGATGAAGGCGGTGCCGTGCTGCGCGTGCAGGCGGCGCAGCACGGCAAACACCTCGGCGCTGGACGTCTGGTCGAGGTTGCCGGTCGGCTCGTCGGCCAGCACCAGCGACGGCTCCAGCACGACGGCGCGGGCGATTGCCACGCGCTGCTGCATGCCGCCCGACAGTTCGGCCGGGCGCTTGTGCAGGGCGGCGGCCAGGCCGACGTCGGCCAACAAGTCGCGCGCGCGGCGCAGCTGTGGCGCGCTGACCGTGCCCTGCGCCATCAGCGCCGGCAGCGTCACGTTCTCCAGCGCGGTGAACGCCGGCAACAGGTGATGGAACTGAAACACGAAGCCCAGAATCTGGCGCCGGCGCAGCGTCAGGCCGGCGTCGTCCTGGCCGTGCATCTCTTCGCCGAGCAACCGGTACGAACCCGAAGTCATCGGTTCGAGCAGTCCGAGAATGTTGAGCAACGTGCTCTTGCCCGAACCCGACGGCCCCATCAGCGCGACGAACTCGCCACGCGCGACCCGCAAATCAATGCCGTGCAACACCTCAGTCTGATTGGCTTGGCCCAGGTTGTAACTTTTGCGAATGCCGTCAAGAGCTATCAATGGTATAGCTACTTGCACTTTATTCACAGGGCCTAGAGTGCTCATAGACGTATAGCCTGGGCGGGATCCATGGCGGCTGCGCGACGCGCCGGGGCAATCGCCGCCAGCACCCCGCAAACACTGGCCAGCGCGGCGACGCGCAAGCCGGTGACCCACGGCAGGGTGATGTTGAACAGCGCCAGCCCGTCGGAGCCCTTGACGAAATGAGTGAAGGCGGCGATCAGCAGCACGGCCAGCAGCAGGCCGAGCAGCGAGCCGACCACGCCAACCACCGCGCCCTGCAGCAGGAAGACGCGCAGAATTTGCCCGCGCGTCGCTCCCATGGCGCGCAGGATGCCGATCTCACGGCTTTTTTGCACCACCGACACCACCAGCACGCTGGCAATGCCCAGCACCACGACGACCAGCACCACGCTGCGGATGATGCCGGTGCTGACCGACTGCGCGTTCAGCGCCGACACCAATTGCGCGTTGTTCTCTTGCCAACTCTCGACTTTGTAGGGGTAGCGCCGGCGCAAGTCTTCGGCCAGCGTCTGCGCCGTCCAGACGTCGTGCAGCTTGATGTCCAGGTTGGTCACGCCGCCGGGCAGGCCGAGCAGGTTTTGTGCGCTGCGCAGCGGCACGATGACGGTGCGCCGGTTCAGATCACGCACGCCCAGGTCAACCAAGGCGGTGACCCGCAGCGCCTCGCCGACGCTGCCGGTCAGAGCCGATTGCACGGTAAAGCGGTCGCCGACACGCACGCCCAAGTCATCGGCCAGCTCGCGGCCGACGATCGCTTCCCCCGGCGCCAGCCGCGCCGCCCCGGCCACGACCTTGCTGCGCAAGCCAACGATGCGGTCGTAGCGCTCCAGCACGACACCCAGCAGGGCAATCGACTGCTGCGCCTGCCCGCGCAACGCCAGGCCCGAGCCCGAGACCATCGGCGACACGTCCGACACCGCTGGCAGCGCCTCCAGCGTCGGCAGCAGCAGCTGCCAGTTGACCACCGAGCGCAGGCGCTGCACCCTGGGTTGAACGTCCGACAACAACACCGTGCCAGCGGCTGGCGCGGCCGCCGGCAGTACCGTGTCTTGGGGCGAGCGCAGCGTGATATGCCCTTGCGCGCCCAGCGTCTTGGTCAGCGTGCTGGCTTGCAGACCGCCAACCAGCGCCGAGATGTAAGCGACCACAGCCACCCCGGCGGCGACGCCGACAATGATCAACAGCGTCTGCATGCGCCCTTCGCGCAAGAAACGCCAGGCCACCAACCACTCAAAGCCAAGCCAGGAACGCACGGCGCTACCCCATCAGCGGCCCATGGCGTTGGACAGCGCCGAGGCGTCGCCGGCGCCACCGTTGCCCGCCGGCAGCACGGTCGCAGTCAGGGCGTCAGCGGGCACCGGGCGCACCCGCAGGCGCTGACCCAGCCGCACACCGTCACCAAGCAACACGGCGTCACCCGGTTGCAAACCGCTGAGAACCTCTGCCGCCTGCAGATTGCGCAGCCCCAGCCGCAGCGCCCGCGCCTGCGCCCGGCCGTCGACGGCAACCCAAACGCTGGCCGCGTCGTCGCCGGGTGCTGCGGCACCGCGCAGGGCGCTCAGCGGCACACTCAGCACCTGCGCACGACGCGCGGTCTGCACCTCGACCGACAAGGTCATGTCTTCGCGCAAGAAGTCCGGCGGCGCGTCCTCCAGCGCCAGCGTCACCTCGACGGCGCCGCGCTGCGCGTCGACCGCCGGGGCAATCTCGGTGACCCGCGCCGCCAGCCGCTGCTGGGCAAAGGCGTCGGCCACGACGCTGGCGCGTTGGCCGATGGCCAGTTGCGCCAGAAAGCGTTCGTCGACTTGCGCCTTGAGCTGCGTTGGCCCCTGCAACGCCAGACTCAGCAGCGCGCGCCCGGGCTGGACGATCTGCCCGGGCTCGACCAGGCGCGCCAGCACCTGCGCGCTGGCCGGCGCGCGCAACACTGTTTGCGCCAGGCGCGCCTGCGCCGCCTGGGTGCTGGCCACCGCCGCAACCCATTGCGCTTGCGCCTGGGCGGTGTCGCTGCCGGTCTCGGCGTTGGCCTGCACCTGCGCCGTGGCTGCGGCCTGCGCGGCCTGCGCCACGCTCAAGGCGCGCTGCGCTTCATCGAGCCGCGCCGGACTCAAAAATTGCTGTTCGACCAATTGCCGCGTCCGCGCCACATCGACCTGGGCCGCCAGCACCGTCGCCTGCGCTTGCTGGAGCGCCGCCTGCGCTTGCGCGCGGCCGCTGCTGCGCAGGCCGGCCAGCCGCGCCGCGGCCTGCGTTTGCGCCGCCTGCGCCTGCGTCAGCGCGGCGCGCCATTCGTCGGCTTCCAGCCGTACCAACGGTTCGCCCTGACGCACGATTTGCCCCTGGCGCACCAGCACTTGCGCCACCCGCGCGGTCAGCGTGCTGCCGACGTCGACCCGCGTCAGCGCCGCCACCCGCGCCGAGAACTGCACGCTGCGCAGCAATGGCGCAGCGCGCACCGTGACCGCGTCAACCAGCGGCGCGCGCCAAGCCAGCCAGGCCAGGCTGGCGGCCAGCAACAGCAGCAACATCAACAGAATCGTCCAGCGGCGGCGGGTCATACGGGGTCTTTTAGCGGCGTGCGCCTCGGACGCCGACGCGATCAAGACCGGCACTGGCAGAGCCGCTAAGATGACGCCACAACATCTGAGGAGGTTTGAAATGCCCGTCATTGTCGTCGCCAATCCCAAGGGCGGTGTTGGCAAGTCCACCTTGTCCACGCACATCGCCGGCTATTTCGCCGCGCAGAACCACCAAGTCATGCTCGGTGATGCCGACCGGCAGCAGTCGAGCAGGCTGTGGCTGTCGCTGCGCCCGGCGCAGGCGCACGCCATTGCCAGCTGGGACGTTGGCGAGGATCTGGTCGCCAAACCGCCCAAGGGCACGACGCACGCCGTCATCGACACCCCCGCCGGGCTGCACGGCAAGCGCCTGAAGGACCTGCTCAAAGTAGCGCACAAGGTGCTAGTGCCGCTGCAGCCTAGCGTCTTTGATATTTTTGCCACACGCGACTTTCTCGACGAACTGGCCGAGCGCGTCAGGCACAGCGCCACGCAAGTAGGCATCGTCGCCATGCGTGTTGACGAGCGCACGCGCGCCGCCGAACAACTGCAGCACTTCGTCACTGCCGCCGGGCTGCCGGTGCTGGGCACGCTGCGCGACACGCAAAACTACGTGCAACTGGCGGCCCACGGATTGACGGTTTTTGATCTGGCGCCGCAGCGCGTCGAGCGCGATCTGGCGCAGTGGCAGCCGATCTGCGCCTGGCTGGACCAGTGAGTGGACGGCCGGCCGCGGCGAGCCAACGCGCCCTTGACCGCCTGGTCGCGCGCTACGTCGGGGCGCCGGCGTCCCGGCGGCCGTCACCGCGCAGCAGCGTCAGTGCCAACAGCGCCGAGGCGACCATCAGCAACAAACTCACCGCATTGAGCACCGGCGTGGCGCCTTCGCGCATGCGGCCATACATCATCACGGTCAGCGGCGCATCCGCGCCGACGAGCATCAACGTGGTGTTGAAGTTCTCGAAGCTCATCAAAAACGAAATCGCCGCCGAGCCGATCAGGGCCGGGCGCAGGTACGGCAAGGTAATGGTCGACAACACTGCAGCCCGGGACGCCCCCAGGTTGTAGGCAGCTTCTTCGAGCGTGACGTCAAAGCGCTTCAGGCGCGCGGTGATGGTCAGCGTGGCAATCGAGACGATGTAGGAAAACTGCCCCAGCACCACCAGCGGCAGGCCGGGGCGCAAGAACTCCAGCTCCAGCCCCCACAGGTCGTCGGCCAGGTTGGCAATGCGGCTGGCAAACGCCAGGATCGAGATGCCCAGAATCACCCCCGGAATCACCAGCGGCGCCAGCATCAGCAAACTCAGCGCCTGCTTGCCGCGAAACTGGGTGCGCTCGATCAAAAACGCGTTGACCGTGCCGACCAGCACCGACAGCACGGTGACCCACCCTGCCACCACCACGCTGGTCCAAACGCTGGCCAGCAAGGCGCCATCGGCGAACAGACCAGTGCGGCCCGAGCCGTCGTGGCCAACGAACCAGTCCGACGTGAAGCCGCGCCAGGGCGGCGCCGGGTAAGGCGCGTCGTTGAACGCAAACACCGCCACGATCACCAGCGGCAGAAACAAAAAGGCAAAGAACGCCACGCCATACGCCACCGTGCTGGCGCGCAACCACAAGGGGCGGGGCAGCGAGGCAATCATGAGCGCTGCATCACCTCGCCAAACTTCTGGCCGCTGAGTTTGAGACCGGCCCAGACGATGGCGGTGCTCAAGCCCAGCAGCAAAAAGCCAAACGCGGCGCCTTGCTCCCAGTTGAAGCGGGTGATGAACTGGGTGTAAATCTGCTCGGTGAACCACTGCGAGTTCTTGCCGCCCAGCAGCGTGGGCGTGAGGTAGTTGCCCAGGGTGAGCATGAACACCACGATGCAACCCGCCACGATGCCCGGCGCGGCGTGCGGAATGACGATCTGGCGCAGGATCGACCAACCGTTGCCGCCCAGGTCGTAAGCAGCTTCGATGAGTGCATCGT
>JBBIGT010000048.1:0-14286 GCA_037447395.1 Comamonadaceae bacterium
GCAGCATGCGGTAAGGCTGCAACACGCCGGGCGCCGACTTGTTTTGCAGCCAATGCCGCCACTGGTTGACCCAACCCGACAACAGCGGCGCCAGCACCAGCGCCAACACCAGTTCGAGCAACTGCGAAAACGTGCCCAGCGTGCTCATCGTTTCACCACCAGCAGCATGACGATCAGCGTCACAAAACTGTAGAGCAGGTAAACCGCAATGCGCCCCTGCTGCAGCATACCCACCAGGCGCGACACCCACTCGACCGAGCGCGCCACCGGCAAATACAGCCAATACCACAGCGGGTCTTCAACCTTGACCGCGTAGTGCGGTTGCGCGTCTGAGGCCTTTGGCAAATGGCGGGTCATGCGAAAAAACAACTCGAAAATCTGCCGGATCGGCTGGCCAAAGCCTTCGGCGCTGTCTTGCATGCGCGGCGTTTGCCACGGGTAGCCACAATCCCAGGGTGGGACGCGACGCAGACGCCCGTGGTAGAACTTACGCACCATCACAAACGTCAAACCAAAACTGGCCAACACACCGAGGAAAAAGATGAACGGCGCGTAGCTGGCGCGCTCCATGCTGACCGGCACCAGCAACCAACTGCTATCGGCCACCGAATGTGCCAGGCCACCATGCACCAACAGTTGCGTCAGCGGATCGATGACGGCAATCACCTGCCCGGGAAACAGGCCCAGCACGACACAGCCCAGGCCCAGCCAGACCATGCCCAGGCGTTCCCACAAGCCTGCGTCGTGCGCATGACTCAGTTTGGCTTCGCGCGGTTGCCCCAGAAAGACGACACCGTAGTACTTGACCATGGTGTAACCGGACAACGCGGCGATCAGAGCGATCAACGCCGCCATCACCGGCACCAGCATGTCCAGGAACGAACTCGGCAGACCGGTCGTGAACAAGAAGCTCTGCAACAGCAGCCACTCCGCGATGAAACCACCAAAAGGCGGCAGTCCGGCGCACGCCAACGCGCCGATCAAGGTCGGCCAGGCAACCCAGGGCATGTAGCGAATCAGGCCGCCGAGTTTGCCCAGGCTACGCTCGCCGGTGGCGTGCATGACGGCGCCGGTGCTACAAAAAAGCAAGCCCTTGAAGAACGCATGACTGAGCATGTGGTACGCCGCTGCGGTCAGCGCCAAGGCCGCCAATGCGTGCATGCCATAGGCACGGAACAACAACGCCAGACCAAAGCCGGCGCAGATCAGGCCGATATTCTCGATCGACGAATACGCCAGCAGACGTTTCATCTCGGTCTGTACGGTCGAGAACACCACACCAAACAGCGCCGTGGCCAGACCAATGGCCATCAGCAGCACACCCCACCACCAGATCTGCATCTGCAGCAGATCGAACGACACCCGCAAAATCCCGTAGAGCGCGATTTTCAGCATCACACCGCTCATCAACGCCGACACCGGCGACGGTGCCGCCGGGTGCGCCTCGGGCAACCAGGCGTGCAAGGGCAGCACGCCGGCCTTGGCGCCAAAGCCAAATACCGCCAGCACAAAGGCGATCGACGACCAGAACGGCGACAGGTGCTGCGCGCGCATGTTGGCAAAGGTGTAGTCACCGGTATTGGCCTGCAGCACGCCAAAGCACAGCAAAATGGCCAACGCGCCGACGTGCGCCACCAGAATGTAGAGGTAGCCGGCGTTGCGGATTTCCGGGATACGGTGGTTGCTGATGACCAGAAAGAACGACGACAAGGCCATCGTTTCCCAGGCCACCATGAACACGTAGGCGTCGTCGGCCAGCACGACCAGCACCAGGCTGGCCAGGAACAGATGGTATTCGAGGCACATCAGGCCAGGCGGCGTGCCTTCGCCCTGGCGGAAATAGCCCGCCGCAAAGGCCGAGATGCCCGCCGACGCCGCGCCAATGAGCAACAGGAAGAAGGCCGACAGACTGTCGAGCCGCAGGTGAAACGGCAATTGCGGCAAGCCCAGCGGCAGAACGGAAATTTCGGGCCCGGCAAACACCGCGCTCAGGGCCGAGGCCATCAGTACGACAGAGAAAATCGCGCCCAACGGGAACAGCACCGTCGCCACAAAACGAAAGCGCCGCAAGGCCAGCACGCCGGCCACGCCAATGGACAGCCAAGCCACTACCACCAGCAATACCCAATCCAGTTGGATCCAGGTGCTGGGTTGCATCAAGCTGTTCATCAGGGGAATTTGTGGGGGCAAAAGCGAGGGGGCGATGTTACACCAAGGCCCGTCAATGGCCGGCCTGCCAACGTTGTCAGCTTCCTGAAAAACGGCCTTTGCTAATATGGTCGCCGTATTGCATGGCCATGTAGCCAATTCCGTACGAACCATTTTCAACCGCTTCACCGTGGACACACTCGCAACTCCGCTGACCTTGGCCTGCCTGGGGACGCTGTGCAGTTTGTTTTCTGGTGCGGTGTCGGCACTGGCGCTGCGCCGCCATCCTGACTATCTTCACCTGGCTTCGTTCATCTTGCTGTTCTTGGCCGGCGCGGCCAGCCTGAGCGCCGGCGCCTGGGTCGTGCTGGATAACCTGACGATCACGACTGAGTGGCGGGTCGGCCTGCCCTGGCTGGCATGGCACTTGCGCATCGACCCGTTGTCCGGCTTCTTTCTGGTTTTGTTGGGCTTGCTGGTCGTCGCGGTGTCTTTGTACGGGCCCAGCTACACGCGTGAATTTGCCCGCGGCGCCGACGCCCAGCCGCTCCCCCCTTTGGGCATCTTCACGGCGCTGTTCATCACCGGCATGCAGATGCTGCTGATCGCCGACGACGCGCTGGTGTTCATGATTTTTTGGGAAATGATGTCGCTCTCAGGATACTTTCTCGTCGTCTACCAGCACCAGCACGCGGCCAACCGCGGCGCGGCGTTTCTTTACCTGCTGCTGGCGCACGTGGGCGCGCTGGTGATCCTGCTGTCGTTTGGCGTGCTGGCGGCGTTTGGCAACGGCCTGACGTTTGACCAGATGCGTGCGGCCGAGCTGTCGCCGCTGTGGGCCAGCATCGCTTTTGCCTGTGCTTTCATCGGCTTTGGCACCAAGTCGGGCATGGTGCCGCTGCACGTCTGGCTGCCCGAAGCGCACCCGGTGGCGCCGTCGCACATTTCTGCGCTGATGAGCGGGGCGATGATCAAGATGGGCATCTACGGCATCGTTCGCGTCAGTTTCGACCTCATCGGTGAGGTGCAGTGGCAATGGGGCATGGCCGTGTTGAGCATCGGCACGGCATCTTCCGTGCTGGGCGTGCTGTACGCGCTGATGCAGCACGACCTCAAGCGCCTGCTGGCGTACCACTCGATCGAGAACATCGGCATCATCCTGATGGGTCTGGGCATGGCGATGATCTTTCTCGGCACCGGCCACCCGTTGCTGGGCACGCTGGGACTGATTGCCGCGCTCTACCACACGCTCAACCACGCGCTTTTCAAGGCGCTGCTGTTCCTGGGGGCGGGCTCGGTGCTGTACCGCACCCACGCACACGATCTCGACCAGATGGGCGGCCTGATCCACCGCATGCCGGTGACGGCGTTTCTGTTTCTGATCGGCTGCATCGCCATCTCGGCGCTGCCGCCGTTCAACGGTTTTGTCTCCGAATGGCTAACGTTCCAGACGGCGTTGCAGTCGCCGGCGCTGGACAACAGCGTGCTGCGCTCGACCATTCCCTTTGCCGCCGCGCTGCTGGCCCTGACCGGCGCCTTGGCAGCGGCGTGTTTCGTCAAGGCCTTTGGCATGGCGTTCCTGGGCAAGGCGCGCAGCCACCGCGCCGAGATGGCGCGCGAGGCGCCGCGCGGCATGCTCGCTGGCATGGGCTTGCTGGCGCTGGTGTGCTTTGTACTCGGCGTGCTGCCCAGCACCGTCATCGACCTGATGGCACCCATTACCCAACTGCTGGTGCAGCAGGCGCTGCCGTCGGCCAGCGCGCAGGGCTGGCTGTGGCTGACACCGGTGTCAGCGCAGGTGGCGTCTTACTCCGCACCATTCGTCGTGCTGGCGCTGGTCGTCGTTTTTGGCGGCGGCTACCTGTTGCTCAAACGCGGCAGCGCCCCGGTGCGCCGCAGCGAGCCGTGGGACTGCGGTTTTGGCGCGTTGACGCCGCGCATGCAATACACCTCCAGCGCCTTCAGCCAGCCGATTCGCCGGGTCTTTCGCGGCGTCTGGCAGATCGAGGAACACATCGACACGTTGACCGAACCCGGACCGCTGCCGCGCGTCACCGCGCTGCACTACAGCGTGCATGCCCACGACTGGTCGTGGCGCTGGTGCTATCAGCCGATCGGCCGTCTGGTGCTGGCGGCGGCCAACCGCATCGGCTTCATTCAGACCGGCAACATCCACACCTATCTGAAGTTTTCCTTCGTCACCCTGCTGGTGTTTTTATGGATCGTCAGCTGAGTTTCTGGGCCCTGGCCATCGCACAAACGCTGCTGTTCGTCGCGGCGGCGCCGCTACTGGCCGGCTGGGTGCAGCGCGTCAAGTGCCACTTGCAAAACCGCGCGGCGCCAGCGCTGTGGCAGCCTTACCGCGACCTGGCCAAACTGCTGGGCAAACAGATGGTGGTAGCGCACAACGCCTCGTGGTTGTTCCGTGCCACGCCGTACATCGTCTTCGCTGCGATGCTGCTGTCGTGCGCCGTGGTGCCGCTGATCGTCGTGCACGTGCCCAGCGCGGCGATTGCCGACGTTATCGTGCTGGTCGGCTTTTTTGCGCTGGCACGCTTTTTCACGGCGCTGGCGGCGCTGGACATTGGCACCGCTTTTGGCGGCATGGGCGCCTCGCGCGAGATGATGGTCGCCGCGCTGGCCGAGCCGGCCATGCTGATGGTGGTGTTCACCTTCTCGATGACCGCGCACACCACCAATTTGTCGGTCACCACAGACTACATACTGCAACAAGGTCTGCTGCTGCGGCCCTCTTTTCTGTTTGCGCTGCTGGCGCTGGCCATGGTGGCGGTGGCCGAGACCAGCCGCATCCCGGTCGACAACCCGGCCACGCACCTGGAGCTGACGATGCTGCACGAGGCGATGATCTTGGAGTACGGCGGGCGGCATCTGGCGCTGATCGAATGGGCCTCGCAAATCAAGCTGATGATTTACGCCATGCTGTTGATCAACTTTGCTTTCCCCTGGGGAATCGCCAGTGAGCCTTCCGCGTTGGCGCTGGCCAGCGCCGCCGTGGTGGTGGTAGCCAAACTGATGCTGGTCGGCGTGGTGCTGGTGGTGTGGGAAACCGTCATGGCCAAGATGCGGCTGTTTCGCGTGCCGCAGTTCCTGGGTTTTGCGTTCATGCTGTCGGTGCTGGGCATGCTCACGCACGTCATGCTGGAAGGCGGCAGCTGAATGGACTTCGCCAACCTCGGACTGTTTAACCAGGCGATCATTTTGTTTGCCGCGCTGGCCTTGCTGACGTCATTTTTGATGCTGGCGCAGGCGCGCATGTTGCCGCTGATCTTCACCTTTGCCTGGCAAGGCGTCTTGCTGGCCACGGCGACAGTGCTGGTGGCCATCGTCACCGGCCACGCCGACTTGTACGTGTCGGCGCTGCTGACCTTTCTGCTCAAGGTCATCGTCATTCCGTGGCTGCTCTACCGCCTGAGCGTGCGCCTGGAGATGCAATACAACGCCGAAGAAATCAGCCACCCGACGCTGCTGCTGATCGGTGGCGTGTTTCTGGTGATCTTCAGTTATTTCGTCGCCAAGTCGATCATCCACCTGTCGGGCTTGGCCACGCGCAACATCATCGCCGTGAGCATCGCCATCGAGCTGCTGGGCATGCTCTTGATGTGCGTGCGCAAGTCGGCAGTGGCGCAGGTGATCGGTTTCATGTCGATGGAAAGCGGCATTTTCTTTGCCGCTTCGGTGTCGGCCTACGGCATGCCGCTGATCGTCGAGCTTGGCGTGGCCTTCGACATCCTGGTGGCGTCGATTTTGTTTGGCGTGTTTTTCTTTCACCTGCGCGATTCGTTTGGCTCGCTCGACGTCGGCCAGTACAACCATTTGTCCGAGGCCAACGAGACAACGACTTCCGCCGCAGACGACGCGCCGGCGCCGGACGCGCTGGCCGTCGCGCACGGCACAACAGGGGACCACGCATGACGCTGCTCGAAGCCACCTTGCTGACGCCACTGGTCGGCGGCATCGTGCTGGCGGCACTCGGCCACCGCCCGGTGGCTGGCTGGATCAACATCGGCGTCGGCGTGCTGACCTTTTCCGCCTCGCTGCTGATGGCGCTCGACGTGTTTGACCATGGGCCGCAGCTGTCGCCCGGGCGCATGTTCTACATCGACGCGTTCAACGTCTATCTGGTCGTGCTGACGGCGTTTGTCGGCCTGACGACGTCGATCTTTTCACGCCCCTACATGCGCCACGAAGTTGAGAAAGGCCGCGTCACCGACCGGCGCCTGCGCCTCTACCACTCGATGTACCAGTGTTTTCTGTTTTCGATGCTGCTGGCGCTGTCCACCAACAACCTCGGCGTGCTGTGGGTGGCCATGGAACTGGCCACGCTGACCACCGTGCTGCTGGTGTCGCTGTACCGCACGCCCGAGGCCATCGAGGCGGCGTGGAAGTACTTTATTTTGTGCGGCGTCGGCATCGCGCAAGCGCTGTTTGGCACGGTGCTGATCTACTTTGCAGCGGAAACCAAGCTCGGCATCGAGCGCGACGACACCTTGCTGTGGACGGTGCTGCACAGCAGCGCCGGTGGCGCCCTCGACCCGGCGGTGATCACGCTGGCGTTTGTCTTTTTGCTGGTCGGCTACGGCACCAAGGTCGGTCTGGTGCCGCTGCACAACTGGCTGCCTGACGCGCACTCCGAGGGCCCGACGCCGATGTCAGCGGTGCTCTCGGGCCTGCTGCTCAACGTCGCGCTGTACGCGCTGGTGCGCGTCAAGATGCTGGTCGACGCGTCGCTGGGTACGCCGCTGGCCGGTTACCTGATGATGGGTTTTGGCCTGTTGTCGTTCACCGTCGCCGGACTGTTTTTGCACCGCCAGCACGACGTCAAGCGCATGTTCAGCTATTCGTCGATCGAGCACATGGGTCTGATCACCTTTGGCTTTGGCCTGGGCGGGCCGCTGGCCACCTACGGCGCGCTGCTGCACATGACGGTGCATTCGCTGACCAAGTCGGCCATCTTCGTCACCGTCGGCCACGCTTGCCAGTTGGCCGGCACGCAGCGCATCGACCAGATTCGCGGGCTGATCCGCATCCAGCCGGCCATCGGCTGGGGCTTGTTGCTGGGGGTCGTGTCGATCGCCGGCTTTCCGCCGTTTGGCGTCTTCATCAGTGAGTTTTTGCTGTTGGTGGCGACCATGAAGAGCTGGCCGTGGCTGACCATTCCGCTGCTGATCGGCTTTGGCGTCGCCTTTGCCGGGCTGTTCCGGCACACACAGAAAATGGTTTTTGGCGAACCGTTGCCCGGGCAACAGCCGGTGCAGGCGAACATGATTCCAGTCATCGTGCACTTGCTGCTGGTGTTGTTTCTGGGGCTGCTCATCCCGGACTTTCTGTCGCGCTGGTTCGAGCAAGCCACGCTCTTGATTTCCGGGGCATCGGTGCTATGACGACGTCACCTGCGGCCCTGACAGCGCTGGTCGGCCACCTGCTGGCCTCGGGCGCCCAGCAACGCCAACGCTCTGACGCGCTGGCGCCGGCGCAACTGCTGCTGGTCGAGTCCGAGGCCTGGGACACCGTGGCCAGCAGCGCCCGGGCGCTGGACTTTCGCTGGGTGGCGTTGTGGACCGACGACGTGCGCACGCAGGCCACGGACGCGCCGTTGTTCCACGTCAACGCCTGCTTTGCAAAAGACGGCGCCTATCTGGTAGCACGCACCACGGTCGCTGGCACGCACCCGAAACTAGCGTCGCACGCCACACTTTATCCCGCTGCAGACCGGCCCGAGCGCCACGTGCACGACTTGCTCGGCATCACTTTCGTCGGCGCACCCGACGCCCGCCGCTGGAGCCGCCACCAGGCCTGGGCGCAGGACCAGTTCCCGTTGCGTCGCGACGCACCAGCCGCCGGCGACCCACCGGCGCAAACGCCGGCGGACCATCAATACAACTTTCTGCTGGCGCAGGGCAGCGGTGTCGACGAGATTCCGGTCGGCCCGGTGCATGCGGGCATCATCGAGCCCGGACACTTCCGCTTTCAGGCGGTGGGTGAGACCGTGCTGCGCCTGGAAGAGCGCCTGGCCTACACGCACAAGGGCATCGAGAAAATCGCCCAAGGCCGTGACGCCGCCGGCTTGGCGCGACTGGCCGCGCGGGTATCGGGCGACTCCACTGTGGCGCACTCCTGGGCGGCGTGTCAGGCGATGGAGCGCGCCGCCCACCTGGCCGTACCCGAGCGCGCGCTGTTTTTGCGTGCCCTGTTGTGCGAGCGCGAGCGCGTGGCCAACCATCTGGGCGACCTGGGCGCCATGCTCAACGACGTTGGCTTTGCGTTTGGCGCGATGCAGTTCGGCCGCCTGCGCGAACTCTGGCAACGCATGTCGGCCGAGATCTTCGGCCACCGTTTATTGATGGACCGCATCGTCCCCGGTGGCGTCGCGGTCGATCTGCCGCCCGGTTTTGACGCGGCGCTGCGCGTACAGACCGACGCCGTGCGCGAGCAGGTTCGCCGCCTGATGGCCATCGTCAACGGCTTGCCGTCGGTGGCCGACCGGGTGCGCGGCGCCGGCATCCTGCAGCCGCAAGACGCCAAAGCGCTCGGCTGCCTGGGTTTTGTTGGCCGCGCCTCGGGCCACAGCGTCGACGTGCGCCGCGACACGCCGTACGCGCCGTACGACCGCTTCGACGTGAAAGTGCCGCTGCACCACTACGGCGACGTCAACGCGCGTGCCCGGGTGCGGCTGGAAGAAATGAGCGCGTCGTTCGAGCTAATCGAATCGCTGCTCGACGATCTGCCCACCGGGCCGATTGCTGCAGCTTGGCAAGCGCCGCAAGGCGGCGCCGAGGGGCTGGGACTGATTGAAGGCTGGCGCGGCGAAATTTTGACTTACGTGCGCTTCGACACCGAAGGGCGCGTCGCCTGCTTCTTCCCGCGCGACCCGTCGTGGACGACCTGGCCGGCGCTGGAGCTGCTGATCCACGACAACATCGTGCCCGACTTTCCGGTCTGCAACAAATCGGTCAACGGCTCTTACTCGGGCGTCGATCTATAAATCATGTTACGAGTTCTTGGAAAAATTCAACGCGTCGGAATCCTGACCGAGCCGGTACCGGCGACCAACGAGTCGGCGCTGGTCGAAGTCGGGGAACAGTTGCGCCAGCGCATCGGCGAGCGATTCAACGGCAGTCTGGCCATCCGCGAGGTCGATGCCGGCTCGTGCAATGGCTGCGAGCTCGAAATTCAGATGCTCGGCAACCCCTACTACAGCATCGAGCGCTTTGGCGTGCACTTTGTCGCCAGCCCGCGCTTTGCCGACATGTTGCTGGTCACCGGCCCGGTGTCGCGGCACATGGAAGAAGCGCTGCGCCGCACGCTGGCGGCCACGCCCGAGCCGCGGCTGGTCATCGCCGTCGGTGACTGCGGCGCCTGCGGCGGCGAATTCGGCAGCAGCTACGCCAGTTGCGGCGCCGTTGCCAACGTCATCCCGGTCGACGCCGTCATCACCGGCTGCCCGCCGACGCCACTGGCGCTGATGCGCGGCATTCTGCAGGCGATCGGCAAGCGCTGAGACGATGCGCAGCGTTGAAATGCAAAGTGCCAAAAATCGACGCATCCATGCGTCGCTAAAATGCCCCCGAAAGGTTTGACTCATGAACATTTTTCACCGCCCCTACTACACCTCTGAAGCAACCCAGTTTTTGAATGACTTGCGCGCCAAAGACCCCAAGGTGGAACGCGGCCAGCAGCTTGGCCGCAGTCTGTTGTGGGACAAAGCGGTGGACCGCGAAGCCTGGCGCGGTTTTCGTGCTGCGCAAGTGCCGCAGCAACCCTACGTCTACCAGACGCACGCCAAGTAAGTTTTCTGCCTCTAGCCCCTGTTAATTAAGGGCTAGCAGCTATTTTATTAATAGCATTCTTGCTCCATGACCGCAGTGGATACGGCGCTCGCCCCTGACGCTGCCGGTTTGGCCGACATGCCGCAAGTGGTCGACCAGGTGGCCGTGGCGCGCCTGTACGGCGAGCCGCTGTTTGCCCTGCCGCAAGACCTGTACATCCCGCCCGACGCGCTGGAAGTTTTTCTGGAGGCCTTTGAGGGCCCGCTGGACCTGCTGCTGTACCTGATTCGCAAGCAGAACTTCAACATCCTCGACATCCCCATGGCCGGCTTGACGCGCCAGTACCTCAGCTACGTCGACGAGATTCGTCACCGCAATCTCGAACTGGCCGCCGAGTACCTGCTGATGGCGGCCATGCTGATCGAGATCAAGTCGCGCATGCTGCTGCCGCCCAAGCCTGCTGCCAGCGGCCAGGAAGCCGAAGACCCGCGCGCCGAGCTGGTGCGCCGCCTGCTGGAATACGAACAAATGAAGCTGGCCGCCGCCAGCCTGAACGCCGTACCGCAACTCGGGCGCGACTTTCTGGCGGTGCAGGTCTACGTCGAGCAGTCGCTGGCGCCACGTTTGCCCGACGTCTCGATCGTCGACCTGCAAGAGGCCTGGCGTGGCTTACTGCAACGCGCCCGGCTGGTGCAGCGGCACAAGATCACGCGCGAAGAGTTATCGGTGCGCGAGCACATGAGCCAGCTGCTCAAACGTCTGCAGGGGCGCCGCTTTGTCGCCTTTGAAGAACTGTTTGACCCGGCCAAGGGCGCGCCGGTGCTGGTGGTCACGTTGATCGCCATGCTTGAACTCGCCAAGGAAACGCTGATCGACATTACCCAGGCCGAAGCGTTTGCCCCGATTTACGTTCGCTTGTCTTACACCCCCTCCTGAAAGCCGTCGCCGGCGCCACCCCATGAACACCCGAAACAACAGCACACCCAACTGCCCATCGCTTCAATTTGACGTCCTGATCGTCGGCAGCGGGCTGGCCGGCTTGAGCTCGGCGCTGCTGCTGCCCAGCAGCAAAAAAATCGCCATCATCACCAAGCGCGCCGTCATGGAAGGCTCCAGCGGCTGGGCGCAGGGCGGCATGGCCGCCGTCTGGAACAAGAACGACACGTTTGACGCGCACGTGCAAGACACCTTCATCGCCGGCGCCGGCTTGTGCGACCCGGCGGCCACCCGCTTTGTGGTGGAGAACGCGCCCAAGGGCATCGCCTGGCTGCAAACCATGGGCGTGCCGTTCTCCAAAGAAGACGGCGAGCTGCACCTGACGCGCGAAGGCGGTCACAGTGCGCGGCGCATCGTCCACGTCACCGACGCCACTGGTGCGGCGGTACAGCGCACCTTGATCGACGCGGTGCAAAAGGCGCCCAACATCACGCTGTTTGAGCAGCACACGCTGGTCGACCTGATCACCACCGACAAACTCGGCCTGCCGGGCAAGCGCTGCCTGGGGCTGTACGCGCTGGACAGCGACACCGACGAGGTGCTGACCTTTGCCGCACCCCAGACGATTCTGGCCAGTGGCGGCGCCGGCAAGGTCTATCTGTACACCACCAACCCCGACACCGCCACCGGCGACGGCATCGCCGCAGCCTGGCGCGCCGGCGCCCGGGTGCAAAACATGGAGTTCATCCAGTTCCACCCAACCTGCCTGTACCACCCGCACGCCAAATCGTTCCTGATCAGCGAAGCGGTGCGCGGCGAAGGCGGCCGGCTGCTGTTGCCCGACGGAACGCGCTTTATGGAGCAACACGACCCGCGCCTGGAGCTGGCGCCGCGCGACGTGGTGGCCCGCGCCATCGACTTCGAGATGAAAAAGGGCGGCCTGGACTGCGTCTATCTGGACATCTCGCACCAGCCCAAGACGTTCTTGCTGGAGCACTTCCCGAACATTTACGCACGTTGTCTGGAGCTCGGCATCGACATCGCCAAGCAACCCATTCCGGTGGTTCCGGCGGCGCACTACACCTGCGGCGGCGTGTTGGCTGACCTGCGCGGGCGCACCGACATCGACGGTCTGTACGCGGTCGGCGAGACCGCCTGCAGCGGCCTGCACGGTGCCAACCGACTGGCCAGCAACTCGCTGGTCGAGTGCATGGTCTTTGCGCAGGCCGCCACCGACGACATTGTCAAAGCCGACGCGGCGCCCCTGCCGACGCTGCCGGCGTGGGACGACAGCCGCGTCAGCGACGCCGACGAGGCCGTGGTCATCTCGCACAACTGGGACGAACTGCGCCGCTTCATGTGGGACTACGTCGGCATCGTGCGCACCAACAAGCGCCTGGAGCGCGCGGCGCACCGCATCGCCTTGCTGCAGGGCGAAATCCACGATTTTTACGCCAACTTCCACGTCACCCGTGACCTGCTGGAACTGCGCAACCTGGTGCAAGTGGCCGATTTGATCGTGCGCTCGGCGCAGGCGCGCCACGAGAGCCGCGGCCTGCACTTCAGCCGCGACTACCCGCAATTGCTGGAGCAGGCCCTTCCCACCACGCTGAGCCCGCTGGCCTGAGCAGCGCCGGCAGCGTTGGTCGCGTTAGACTCGCGCGACATTGACGAGGGACCGACCATGAACCTGCCCACCCACAGCGCCTCGCCCTACGGCACACTGCCACCCGCCAGCCCAATGGCCACGCGCAAACCGGTCAGCCTGCCGCGCCTGCTGGAGATGCACGCGCGCGCTGAAAAAATCACCATGCTGACCGCCTACGACGCCACCTTTGCAGCGGTGGCCGACGCCGCTGCCGTGGACTGCATTCTGGTCGGTGACTCGCTGGGTATGGTCTGCCAGGGCCTGACCAGCACCGTCGGCGTGACGCTGGAGACCATGCGCTACCACGTGGAGAGCGTGGCTCGCGGCCTGCGCCGCGCCCAAGCCACCACCTGGCTGATTGGCGACCTGCCGTTTGGCACCTACCACGAGTCCCGCGAACAGGCGCTGCGCAACGCCGCCGTGCTGATGCAGGCCGGCGCGCACATGGTCAAGCTCGAGGGCGGCGGCTGGACATCTGAGACCGTGCGCTTTCTGGTGGAACGCGGCATTCCGGTGTGCGCGCATCTGGGGCTGACGCCGCAAACGGTGCACGCGCTGGGCGGCTACCGGGTACAAGGAAAAACGGTCGAGTCAGCGGCCATCCTGAAGCGCCACGCGCACGAACTGCAAGACGCCGGCGCCGCCCTGATGGTGCTGGAGATGGTGCCGGCCGATCTGGCCGCTGAATTGACGCGCGAGCTGACGCATTGCGCCACCATCGGCATTGGCGCCGGCAACGGCACCGCCGGCCAGGTGCTGGTGCTGCACGACATGCTTGGGCTGAACCTGGGCAAGATGCCCAAGTTTGTGCGCAACTTCATGGCTGATCTGCCGGGTCGGCAAGGGCAGCACGGCATCAAAGAAGCCATGCAAGCCTACGTGCAGGCCGTCAAGGACGGCAGCTTCCCGGACAACGAACAGCACGCCTGGTAACCCGGATTTATATAACAAATCAGCCTCTAGCCCCTATTTGACATGGGCAATTAGCTATGAAAATAATAACATCAATCGACGCCCTGCGCGACCATCTGGCGGCCTTCAAGCGCCCGGCATTCGTGCCGACGATGGGCAATCTGCACGAGGGCCATCTGGCCTTGGTACGCCAGGCCAAGCCGTTGGGCGACGTGCTGGTGGTCAGCATCTTCGTCAACCGCCTGCAATTTTTACCGCACGAAGACTTCAACACCTACCCGCGCACGCTGCAAGCCGACTGCGCCGCGCTGGACGCGGCCGGTTGCGACGTCGTCTTTGCCCCCAGCGAGGCCGAGCTGTACCCGCAGCCGCAAACCTTCAAGGTGACGCCGCCGGCCGAGCTGACCGATCTGCTCGAAGGCCACTTCCGCCCCGGTTTTTTTACCGGCGTGTGCACCGTCGTCATGAAGCTGTTTGCCTGTGTGCAGCCGCGGGTGGCGGTGTTTGGCCAGAAAGATTACCAGCAGTTGATGGTCATCCGGCAAATGGTCCGCCAGTTGGCCCTGCCCATCGACGTCGTTGGCGCGCCGACCCTGCGCGCCAACGATGGCTTGGCGCTGTCGTCACGCAACAATTACCTCAGCCCAGGCGAGCGCGGCGAGGCGGTGCAACTGTCGCGCGCGCTGCAGGCCATGGCGCAGGCGCTGCGCGACGGCACCAGCGACATCACGACACTCGAAACGCAAGCCATGGCGACGCTACAGCAGCGCGGCTGGCAGCCCGACTACCTGAGCGTGCGCCGGCGCAGCGACTTGCAAACGCCCGACGGCGCCGAGCTGACCGCCTTGGCCCGCC
>JBBIGT010000049.1:0-14111 GCA_037447395.1 Comamonadaceae bacterium
CAGACCGGCGGCCAACATCGCGGCGGCCAATACGTATTTCAATTTCATGAATGTCTCCTAAAAATGGATGGAAAAGAAACGAGGCGGACGAAGGTTATCTGGACTGCGGCGGTGTCGCAACTGTGGCGTTCAACAGCTAGGGTTTACCCGGATTAACGGCTTGATTGGACTGGATGGCCGCCTGCATCAACACCGATCCGACGCGCGGTTCGGCCAATTTCCAGACCGGCTGCATGGCGCCACGCCACTGGCGCAGTTGCTGGGCCGTCAGCGCCAGCACGCGTGCTTGCTGGTCGGCGATGATTTTTTTGCGGAAGTTGGCTTCTTCTTGCAGCGCGATGCGGTTGCCAAAACGGATCGCTTCGGCCATTGCCTCTGACAGTCCTTTTTGCATGTCGACGGGCAAGGTGTCCCACCAGCGGGCATTGCCGATGACCATGTATTCCAACGCCCCGTGGTTGCTCTCTATGATGTACTTCTGCACCGTGTGGAAGCGCTGGCTGTAAATGTTCGACCAGGGGTTCTCGGCGGCATCAACCTGCGCGCTTTGCAGTGCGACATACGTCTCGGAAAACGGCAAACGGACGCTGTGCGCACCGACAGCGTTGAATTGCGCCTCGATCAGGTCGGAGTCCTGTATGCGAAAGCGCAAGCCGCGGGCGTCCTGCGGCAGGTACAGCGGCTTGTTGGCCGACAGTTGCTTCATGCCGTTATGCAGATAACCAAAACCGTGGATGCCTTTGTCGCGCATGCTGTTCAGCAGCGCCTGGCCCGGGGCGCTGGCCTGAAAGCGCTCCAGCGCGGCCATGTTGTCAAACAGGAACGGCACGTCAAAAATCTCCAGTTGCTCAGAGTAGGCGCCGAACTTGGCCAGCGACGGCGCAATGATCTGCACGTCGCCCAGCAACAAGGCGCGCATCTCTTTGTCGTCGCCGAACAGCTGGCTGTTGGGAAACACCTGAACTTCGACTTTTCCTGGGAATTTTTTTTCGGCCAACTCCTTGAACTTGATCGCTGCCTGGCCTTTGGGGGTGACGTCGGCGGTGACGTGGCTGAAGCGGATGACCATCGGCGCGGCCGATGCCAGGGCCGTGGCGCAAGACAACACGAGGGCACACGCCCAAGTCAACGTCGGTAGACGCATGGTCAGATGATCAGTGCGACGACAGCAACGCAACCGGTCGCTGCGCCGCGCCGACGGGGCCGCCCGCGCCCAGCTTGAAGCGATGCACCAGGTCGTCGAGTTGCTTGACTTGCTGGCGCAGCGACGCGGCCGCAGCCGCCGACTGCTCGGCCAGCGCGGCGTTTTGCTGCGCCACGGCGTCGAGTTGCTCGACCAGCTGATTGGCTTGGCCCAGATGCTCGAGCTGCTCGGCCGACTTGCCCGAGATGTCTTCGACGACGGCGCTGACCTGGCCGACCGAGCTTGAAACATCCTGCGCTGTCTGGCAGACACGGTTAACCTGCGTTGTGCCCGAGGTGACCTTGCTTAGCGACGTTTCGACCAGTTGCTTGATCTCTTTGGCCGCCGCGGCGCTGCGTCCAGCCAGCGCCCGCACCTCGCTGGCGACCACGGCAAAACCGCGCCCTTGTTCGCCGGCGCGGGCCGCTTCGACGGCGGCATTGAGGGCCAGGATGTTGGTCTGGAAGGCAATGCCGTCGATGATGGCGATGATGTCGGCAATTTTGTGCGCGGCGGCGTCAATCTCGTCCATGGTGGAAACGACTTGCTGCATTTCGCTGCCGCTTTTCTGCGCGACGGTGCTGGCCTGGCCTGAAAGGGTTCGGGCGCTGCGCGCCGACTCGGTGGTCTGGTGCACCGACGCGCTGAGCTGGGCGATCGCCGACAAGGCGGTCTGGATCGTGCTGGCGGCGTCTTCGGTGCGGTTACTCAAGTCCTGGCTGCCCTGGGCAATCTCGCCGCTGGCGTTGTCGATGTCGCTGCTGGCAGCGTTGACACCAGCGGCCAGCGCGTGCAGGTTCAGGCGCATCTGCTCCAGCGCCGTCAGCAGCTGACCGATCTCATCGCGGCGATCAACGTGGACCGTCTGCGACAAATCGTGGTCCGCCATGCGCTGCGTTTCGGCGACGGCGCGGCCAATGGCGCGGCGCGTGTCGCGCACCAGCCAGATGGCCAGGGCACAACCCAGCGCAAACGCCAGCAGCGTGCCGCCGACGATGGCCCCGCGGGCGGTCTGCGCCGCCGCGGTGGCCTGCGCCGACAAGGTGGCGTTGGCCTGCTCTTGCCAGTCGCTCAGCGCCTCGACGGCCTTGCCCCAGGCGAGTTGCTTGGTCAGCCTGGCGGCGGCGTTGTTGGCGTATTCACCGCGAATCAAAAATGCCTCGGCGGCCAGGCCGCGGCCCTCGGCCGACTTGGTGCCCAGCGCCTGAATGTCGGCCGCCGCAGCAGCAGCGGTTTTAACCTGTTGCAACAAGGCCGTGACGGCGCTGTCACCCGGCAGCATGCCGGCAATGCGCTGCTGCGCGGCGTCGTAATTTTTTAGCGCGCTGCGCACCTGGGTCAACACTGCCGGGCCGCCCTGCAAGTCAGTGCTGCCGAGGTCGCCCATGGTTTGAATGTAGGCGGCCAGCTCGCGCTTCATGACGTTAATGGTCTGCGAGCGTGCGGCATTGGTGACGGTGATTTCTTCCAGCGCCGACGTTAAGGTCTGCATGCGCAGCAAAGACAGGGCCGACAAGCCGATGAGCAGCAGCAAAACGGCGCCGAAGCCCAGACTCAGACGCGCCGCCAGACTTGATTTGGTCAAAATATTCATGCACAGAACCCAGAAAGAGGGCGCAAGGCTAGCGCGATCGCTGAGCCAGGGCAACTGTGGACATCATCAGCTAGGGTTTACCCGAGGCGGGTGGTCGACAAGGCCACCTGCAAGTCGTCCAGCCAGGACGCGCCGATACGCCGCCGCAGCGTTTGCTGCACTGGCAGCACGGCCTGGCGCAGGCGCTCGCGCTGCGCCGGCGTCAGCGTATGGATGCGCGTGCTGCGGCTGGCGCGCAGTTCTTGCAGGGCGCGCTCGTTTTGTGTGTCGGCGATCTGGTTGGCAAACGCCAGCGCGTCGTGCAAGGCCTTGCCAATCAGCGCGCGGTCGCGCGCTTGCAGGTGCTGCCAAAGGCGCTGGTTGGTCACCACGGCGTAGCCCAGATAGCCGTGGTTGGTCAGGCTCAGATGGCTTTGCACCTCGTGCATTTTTTGTGTCCAGAAATTCGACACCGGGTTTTCGGTGCCGTCGACGACGCCGCTGGCCAGGGCTTGGCGGGTTTCGCCAAAACCCAGCGGCACCGGCCGCGCGCCCAAGGCGCGCATTTGGGCTGCAATCACCGACGACGGCTGCACGCGCAAGCGCAGGCCGACAAAGTCCTCTGGCGCCTGCAGCGGCCGGTTGGCGCTCATCTGCTTGAAGCCGTTGTCAAAGAAACCCAGGCCAGTCATGCCCTGGCGCGCCAAATGGTCAAACAGGCGTTGGCCCAGTTCACCCTGCGTAATGCGCCGCACTTGCGCCAGGCTGTCGAAGGTGAACGGCAGGTCGAGCAGTTCGAACTCGGGCAGACCGATGCCGCCAAACTTGGACAACGACGGCGCCAGCAAATCGACCGCGCCCAACTGCAGCGCCTGCATCTCGTCGCGGTCGCCGTACAGCTGGCTGTTGGGAAACACCTGCACGGCGATGCGACCCTCGGAGCGCTGCTCCAGCAACACCTTGAAGCGGTTGGCCGCCAGTCCCTTGGGCGTTTCTTCGGCGACGACGTGCGAGAAACGCAAGGTGATCTGCGCCGGCGTGTCGGCACGGGCGACCAGCGGCAGCAGCGCCGGCGTCAACGCCGCACGCAAAAAGTCGCGCCGCTGCGGATCTGGACGGTGCCGGTGTCGTGTCATGCTGGCTATTATGCGAAACCATTCAAATTTGTCCATGACGCTGCAACGCTCCGCCCCGATCGACCACACGCTGGACTTTGCCTTGCTGCAACAGTCTGCGTCTGAGCACGCCGGGCGCAACCGTCTGGCGCTGGGGTGGTTGCTGGGCTTGCTGGCGCTGCTGGTGAGCTCGGTGGTGGTGCTGGTGCTGTACCTCAACCAGTTTGAGGCCGACGAGGCGGCGCGCAAACGGGCTGCCGACGCGCAGTGGCTCGAGCAAAGTGTGCAGTTTCATTTCCGCCGGCTGGAAGATGACCTGCTGGTGCTGGCGCGGCAGGTGGTCTTGCAGGCCAACCGCGCTGGGGCCGCGCCACTGGCGCGCGCGTCGGTGCAGGGTGGCTTGTTGTGGCGCGAGCCGGGGGTGTTGCTGTTCAGTGGCTGGGTGCCAGTCGACGAATTCTTTGACCGCAAGGCGGCGTCCTGGCGTTGGCGCCAGGACGTTGATGCGCACCCGGAAAACGCCCAGGCCCTGTTGACCATGCACGCCACCACACAGGGGCTGCGCCGTGCCGCCTACGCCGGGCTGATGCGGGGCAAGGATGGTGTGGCCACCGATGTGGTTTGGTTGGCCGTGCCGTTTTTTGACCGTGGTGAGTTTGTTGGCAACTACCTGGCGGCGGTGTCGCTGCAGCGCGCCTTGACAGCGCTGGTGCCCGAGTGGTTTGCGCAAGACCACCGGGTTCGTTTGCGCACCGATGAGGTTGACGCGCCGGCGCTGCTCGAGACGACTTACCGCGTCGCCCTGAACTTGCCGGGCACCAGCCTGTTCCTGCAAGTGGAACAAACCCAGTCGCCACCGGCGACGGTGCCGCGCGTTTTCTTTTTGGTGGCGCTGCTGTTTTTGAGCGGGATGCTGGTGGCGCTGTACGCGCTGCGCCGCGACTTTGTCAAACGTCAGCAGGTGCAAGCCTTGCTGCAGGCGCAGGTGTCGCTGCGCAGCGCCATGGAAAACTCTGTCACGCTGGGGTTGCGCGCCTGGGACCGCACGGGCCGTATCCTGTACGTCAACGAGGCCTTTGCGCGCATGGTTGGCTACCCGCCGCGCGAGTTGATTGGCCGCACGCCGCCGTTTCCTTACTGGCCCGCCGACCAGGTGAAGGCGCTGTTGCAGGTGCACGAAGCCATCTTGCGTCAGGGCACCGGTGGCAAAGGGGTCGAGGTGCAGTTCCAGCACCGCCAGGGGCAGCTGATCGACGTGCTGATTCACGAGGCGCCGCTGCAAGCGCCCACTGGCAAACAGATGGGCTGGATGAGTTCGGTGCTCGATATCAGCGAACGCAAACGCGCCCAGCGCATGGCCGCGCAGCAGCAAGAAAAACTTGAAGCGTCGGGGCGGCTGGTGGCCGTCGGCGAGGTCGCGTCGACGCTGGCGCACGAGCTCAACCAGCCGCTGGGCGCGCTGAGCAGTTTTGCCAATGGCCTGCTCAACCGACTGCACGATGGCAGCATCACCTTGGCCGAACTGTTGCCGGTGGTTGAGCGTATGGCCCGACTGGCCGAGCGCGCCGGCGGCATCATCAAGCGCGTCAACGCCTTTGCCCGCCAGCGCGAGCTGTCGCGCCAGCGCCTGGACCTGGCGGCTTTGCTGACCCGGGTGCTGGCCAGCCTGAGCTTGGGCGCCGACGCCTGGCATGTGCCGCCGCGCTGGCAGGCGCCGCTGCAGCCGCTGTGGGTCGACGCCGACGAGCTGTTGCTGGAGCACCTGGTGCTCAACCTGGTCGGCAATGCGCAGGACTGGGCGCCGCGCGGCAATCTGGCGCCCCAGGTGTGGATCGATCTGCGCGAGGACAGCGCCCAGGGCATGGCTATCTTCAGCGTGTCCGACAACGGGCCTGGTGTCGACGACGACGCGCTCGCGACCATCTTCAACGCCTTTGTCAGTCGCAAAGAGGGTGGTATGGGCATGGGCTTGGCGATCTGCCGCTCGATCGTCGAGGCGCATCACGGGCGCATCGAGGTCGGCCGCGACGCGGTGCTCGGCGGCGCGCGCTTTACCGTGCTGCTGCCGCTGGCACAGCCTGCTTCTGGCTAGATCAGCGGAATTCTTGCGCCCGCGGCGTTGGCCAGCGTGGCGCTGTCGTCTTTCAACGCCACGCCGGTGCAGCGCTGGCGCATGGCCGCATTGGCCAGCCAGGCGATTTTGTAGGCCGCCGCCGCGTATGGCAGGCCTTCGGGGCGGATGTTGGAGACGCAGTTGCGTTGGCTGTCCAGGCGTCCAGGCCGTGGGTCATGCGTCATGTACGCGCCCAGACTGGCGGGCGAACTCAATCCCGGTCGCTCGCCAATGAGCATCAGTAGTAATGACGCCCCAAGCATCGCGCCAATTTCGTCGCCCACCGCGACCCGGCCTTGCGCGACCAACGCGATCGGGACGTCGTCCCAAGGCGTTTGCAAACAGGCTTGCAAAGCCGTCAGCAGTGGCGCGGCGTGTTGCTGCACCGCTGCGCTGGACAGCCCATCGGCGACCACCACGGCCAGCGTGCAGGTGGGGTGCGTCGTCGCCAACGCCCGCAAACGCGCGGCGTCGTCCGGGTGCAGCCGGCGCCCCAGATCGGGGCGCAACAGGTAGCTGGCGCGATCGGATGCCTGGCTGCGCAGTTGCAGTGCTTGCCAGCCCAGTAACTGCAAGTCGTCATGCAGCTGCGCAAAATCCAGCGGTGTGTGCACGGCATCGCGCGCCTGCGCCTGCGCCAGGCCCAGGCGCAGCAGCTCAGCCGTTGGTAGCGCGGCACCGGCCCGGCCCAGCGCAATGCGTGCCGGCGTGTGTTGCCGCAGGATCTGCCAGGCGTCGGCGTGGCTCAGGTCGGCGCCGGGTGTCACGTGTTCATTGGCAAACGCCTTGCTCACCAGCTGGCTCCCAGGTGTGGCAAGGCCAAGCGCTGGTGCGCGTCGCTGGTCGCGCACAGCTGGCCTTGTGCGTCGGCCAGGCCCATGCGCTGCAACCAGGCGTCAAACTCTGGGGCGCGCTGCAGTCCGAGCAAGCGGCGTAAGTACAGCGCGTCGTGAAACGAGGTGCTCTGGTAGTTGAGCATGACGTCGTCGCCGCCCGGCACGCCCATCATGAAGCTCAGGCCGGCATTGGCCAGCAGGGTCATCAGCGTGTCCATGTCGTCGCCGTCGGCTTGCGCGTGGTTGGTGTAGCAGACGTCGCAGCCCATCGGTAGCCCCAACAATTTGCCGCAAAAATGGTCCTCCAGACCGGCGCGGATGATTTGCTTGCCGTCGTAAAGGTATTCCGGGCCGATGAAGCCGACCACCGTATTGGTCAGCAGCGGCTTGAATTCACGCGCAACGGCGTAGGCACGGGCCTCGCAGGTTTGTTGGTCGACGCCGTGGTGCGCATTGGCCGACAAGGCGCTGCCCTGACCGGTTTCAAAGTACATCACGTTGTCGCCGACCGTGCCGCGGCTCAACGCCAGCGCCGCTTCGCGCGCCTCGCGCAACAGCGCCAGTGAGACGCCAAAGCTGGTATTGGCCGCTTGCGTGCCGGCGATCGACTGGAACACCAGGTCGACCGGCGCGCCGCCTTCGATGGCTTTGATTTGTGTGGTCACATGGGTCAGCACGCAGCTTTGCATCGGCACCGCAAAGCGGCAACGTACGTCGTCGAGCATTTGCCACAGATTTTTCATGACGGCCAATGAGTCGCTGGCCGGATTGATGCCGACCACCGCGTCGCCAGCGCCGTACAGCAGCCCGTCAAGCAGGCTGGCGGCGATGCCACGCAAGTCGTCACTTGGGTGGTTCGGCTGCAGGCGCACGCTCAGGCGACCCGGCAAACCGATGGTGTTGCGAAAGCGGGTCACCACGTGGCATTTGCTGGCCACGGCGATCAGGTCCTGATTGCGCATCAGCTTGCTGACGGCGGCGACCATCTCGGCCGTCAGGCCGGGTGCGACGGCGGCCAGGGTGGCGCTGTCGGTGCTGTCCAGCAGCAGCCAGTTGCGCAGGTCACCGACGGTCAGATGCTTGATCGGTGCAAAAGCGCCGGCGTCGTGCCGGTCGATGATCAAGCGGGTGACCTCGTCAGCTTCGTAGGGGATCAGCGCTTCGCTCAGAAATGTCGTCAACGGCAGGTCGGCAAGAATCAGCCGCGCGGCCATGCGCTCCTGGGCGCTGCGCGCCGCGATGCCAGCCAATGCGTCACCCGAGCGCGCCGGGCTGGCGCAGGCCATGACGGCGCGCAAGTCGTTGAACCGATAGCCTTGGCCGGCGACCACAGAGCGATAGGACATACGCGCATTTTGCACACCTCGCTGCCAGGCCGGTGTCGTCAGGGTGAAATCACGCTGGCGCGCATCTTTTGCCAAAACCGGTGCAACCACTGCTGCGACGTGCCAAAAAAGTGGAACACTACGGTCATGCAGAGCACGACATCATGAATCGCCCGCGCATTCACATCGTTGACGACGACCCGGACATCCGCGACGGGCTGGCCTGGCTGTTCGATTCGCGCGGTTATCTGGCGCGCACCTGGGACGGCGGCCAACCGTTGCTGGACGCGGCGCACGGCCAGCGCGCTGACTGGGGCAGCGCCGTGGTGCTGATGGACTTGCGCATGGAGCCGCTGTCGGGCCTGGCCACGTTTGAACAACTGAAGGCCATGGCGTGCCCTTGGCCGGTGCTGTTTTTGACCGGTCACGGTGACGTCAGCATGGCCGTGGCCACCGTCAAGAACGGCGCGTGGGACTTTCTGGAAAAGCCGTTCCAGGACAACGAATTGGTCGACCGGGTGGCGCAGGCGCTGGCTGCCGCCAGCGCGGTGCACAGTGGCGAAGCCGACACGCGCCGCCTGCGCCAGGCGCTGGCCTGCTTGAGCCCGCGTGAGCGTGAAGTGCTCGACGAGCTGATCCGCGGCCACTACAACAAAACCATCGCCGAGCATCTGGGCATCACACCGCGCACCGTCGAATTCCACCGCGCGCACATCTTTGAAAAAATGGGCGTCAGCAGCGCCATTGAGTTGGCGCACCAGTTGGGGCGTCTCGAAACGTCAATGAAAAAATAGGCTCTAGCCCATACAAAACAAGCGCGCATAGCTATTTATTCAGGAGTAAATTGGGTATGAACAAAGCGATTAAACGCATCGCCATCAACACCGGCGGCGGCGACGCGCCCGGCCTCAACGCGGTGATTCAGTCGGTCGTCATCGCCGCGGCCAACCGCGGCTGGGATTGCTTTGGCATTCGCGACGGCTTCAACGGCATTCTGTTTCCCGAGCGCTACGGTGACGGCGGCGTCTTGCGCCTGACGCGCGACAAGGTGCGCGGCATTGGCCACCTGGGCGGCACCATCTTGGGTACCACCAACAAGGGCAACCCGCTGCACTTTCCCATCAACATGCCCGACGGCAGCGTGCGCGAGGTTGACCGCTCCGACGAAATCCTCACCTACTTTGCCACGCATGAGATCGACGCGCTCGTGGCCATTGGCGGCGACGGTTCACTGACGATTGCCAACGCGCTGCACGAAAAAGGCCTGCGCGTGGTCGGCGTGCCCAAGACCATCGACAACGACCTGGACAAAACCTTCACCACCTTTGGTTTTGACACCGCCGTCGGCTTTGCCACTGAGTGCCTGGACCGTCTGCACAGTACCGCTGAGAGCCATCAACGGGTGATGGTGGTCGAGGTGATGGGCCGCTACGCCGGCTGGATTGCGCTGCACACTGGCATTGCCGGCAACGCGCACGCCATTCTGATTCCTGAAATCAAGTTCGACCTGGAGTGCGTGGCGCAGAAGATTCGCCAGCGCGAGGAAGCTGGCCGCCAGTATTCGATCGTCGTGGTTGCCGAGGGCGCGCAAGCCAAAGACGGTCACCGCGAGGTGCTGGCCAGCGCCGAAGTCGGTCACGCCGAGCGGCTCGGCGGCATCGGCGAGCGTGTGGCCCAGGAACTGGCCGAGCGTACCGGCAAAGAGACGCGTGTCGTCGTGCTCGGGCACCTGTTGCGCGGTGGTAGCCCGACAGCGTTTGACCGGCTGGCGGCGTTGCGCTTTGGTGCGGCGGCAGTGCGCGCGCTGGACGCCGGGCGCAGCGGCGTGATGGTGGCGCTGGGTCTGGAGGGCGTCAACTACGTGGCCCTGGCCGAGGTGGCCGGCCACATGCGCGCCGTGCCGCTGGACAGCGACACGGTGCAGACTGGGCGTGACCTGGGGATTTGTTTTGGTGATTGAGCTTGCTTGGCAAGTTGTTTGACAGCAGCGGATGGGCTGTTGGGCCCTGCCTCAGAGGCGCTGCGCTTTGCCAAATCGGCGGGCCCCAACAGCCCGTCCACTGCGGCCGGCACCTTGGTTCTCCAGCTTTGCTAGAACCCGGTTCTGGTCATGCCAGCGGCGTGCCAGCCGCGTCGAACAAACCTTCAAATAGCGCCGAGCTGAGGTAACGCTCGCCCGAGTCGGGCAACACCACGACGATGGTCTTGCCGGCGTTCTCTGCGCGTTGCGCTAGCCGCACGGCCACTGCCGCAGCGGCACCGCAGGAGATGCCGCACAGAATGCCTTCTTCGCGTGCCAGGCGGCGGGCAAAGGCGATGGCGTCGTCGCTGCTGATCTGCTCGACCGCGTCGATCAGCGACAGGTCCAGCACGTCGGGCACGAATCCCGCGCCAATGCCCTGGATCTTGTGCGGGCCGGGCTTGATCTCTTCACCGGCGCGCGCTTGCGTCAACACCGGGCTGGTGGTCGGCTCGACCGCCACCGAGGTGATGGCTTTGCCCTGCGTGCGCTTGAGGTAGCGCGTGACGCCGGTGATGGTGCCGCCGGTGCCGACGCCGCTGACAAAAATATCGACCGCACCGTCGGTGTCCTGCCAGATTTCCGGGCCGGTGGTGGCCTCGTGGATGGCCGGGTTGGCCGGGTTCTTGAACTGCTGCAGCAGCACATATTTGGCGTCGCTGGCGGCAATTTCTTCGGCTTTGGCAATGGCACCTTTCATGCCCTTGGCGCCTTCGGTCAGCACCAGTTTGGCGCCGTAGGCCAGCAGCAGTTTGCGCCGCTCGACGCTCATCGTGTCGGGCATGGTCAGCGTGATCGGGATGCCACGCGCCGCGGCGACAAACGCCAGGGCAATGCCGGTGTTGCCGCTGGTTGGTTCGACGATTTCTTTGCCGGGGCCCAGCAGACCGCGCTTTTCGGCGTCCCAGACCATCGCCGCGCCGATACGGCACTTGACCGAGTACGCCGGGTTGCGGCCTTCAATCTTGGCCAGCACCGTGGCGCCGGCGCCGTTGGTGACGCGGTTGAGTTTGACCAGTGGTGTGCGGCCAATCGATAGAGAGTTGTCGGCAAAGTAGTGGCTCATGGCAATTTTTCCTGTGTTGATTGCGAGGTGAAGTGAATCAGGCGGGTGGCTGGACTTTACCGGCGGTTTGGCAAAATTCAAACGACAAAAATTTCAGTTGTTCATAGCCGACTGATCTAAAGAGCGCACCGGGGTGAGATGCAAGGCTATGCTTTGGGTACAAACAAGTCTGTAAAACCAGGAAATTTTTGACCATGAACGATACCGACACCTTGCGCCGCGCACTGCGCGACAGTCATACCCTCGCCGTGGTAGGACTCTCGGCCGAATCAGATCGGCCAAGTTACCGGGTTGCCCGGTATCTGCAAAACCATGGCTACAGGATTGTTCCGGTCAACCCCAAATACCCGGAGATTCTGGGTGAAAAGTGCTACCCCGATTTGCCGTCGATTCCGTTTGCGGTGGACATGGTCGACGTCTTTCGCAAGGCGCAAGACTGTCCACCCATCGCCGCACAAGCGGTGGCCATTGGTGCCAAGGTGTTGTGGTTGCAGCTCGGTGTGGTCAGCGCTGAGGCCGCACGAATCGCCAGCAGCGCTGGCCTGGCGGTGGTGATGGACCGCTGCGTCAAGATCGAGCACGCGCGACTTGGCGGATGAACCGCGTCGCGCGATAACCGGCGCGCTGCCGGATCAGCCCAGCGCGTCGTTGACCTGTTCGTTGAATTCGGCCAGGTTAACGGCGGCGTTGACCTCGCGCGGCATGGCGTCGCGCACCGAGAACACACCCAGGATCTTGCCGCTGTCGGCCTTGACGATCGGCAGGTGGCGAAAACCGCATTCGATCATGATCAGCACCGCGTCGGTGACCTTGGTTTCGGGCGGCACGCAGCGCGGGTTGCGCGTCATGATGTCGGCCACCGGTGTGGCGGCCGGGTCGACCTTCTTGGCGACGACCCGCGTCATCAGGTCGCGCTCGGTGACGATGCCCAGCAGGGTGCCGGCGGTATCGATCACCAGCACGCTGCCGCAATTGGCGCGCGTCATCACGCAGGCGGCGTCATAGATCGTCGCGGCGGGTCCGACGTTGACCACGTGGCGTTGGGCCATCGATTGAAATACGGTACGTTCGGGCATGATGCAACTCCTGTGACGACGACAAAAAGACGATAGTGCGAGGCGCTCAGCGCAGCGACGCGTTGATTTTTTCCAGCGCCGCCGCACCCGGGTTGAGTTGCGGCGCGTTCAGCCCGTTCAAGGCCGTCGGAATGGTGTTGAGCGAGGTGTGCAGGTCGGTTGGCAAGGGGTCGACATAGAGCAGCCCGGTGACGATCTCGCCGCGTGCCAGGTGCTGCTGCATGTAAGCCATTGCAGCGTAGCGGTCGGTCGGGTCGTAGTCGGTGTGCAGCTTGCGCAGATTCAGCACCGAGCCGTCGTGTTGTTCGACCTGAACCACTTCGCCGGCGGCGTAGTGCGTGGTGATCTCGGCACCGGCGGGCACAAACTCGATGCGGCTGACCGCCTCGTTGTGCTGGCGCACGTAGTCGTAGCTCTTGGTGCTGCCGCCGTGGTTGTTGAAGGTCACGCACGGGCTGATGACATCGATGAACGCCGCGCCGCCGTGCGCCATGGCGCCTTTGATCAGTGGAACCAGCTGTTCTTTGTCGCCAGAGAAACTGCGTGCCACATAAGTTGCACCGAGTTGCAGCGCCAGAGATACCAGGTCGACGGGGCTGTCGTTGTTGATGGCGCCTTTTTTGTTCTTCGAGCCGCGGTCCGCTGTAGCGGAAAACTGGCCCTTGGTCAGGCCGTAAACACCGTTGTTGAAAACGATGTAGGCCATGTTGACGCCGCGGCGCATGGCGTTGGCAAATTGCCCCAACCCGATCGACGCCGAGTCGCCGTCGCCCGACACGCCCAGGTACAACAACTCGCGGTTGGCCAGGTTGGCACCCGTCAGCACCGAGGGCATGCGCCCGTGAACCGTGTTGAAGCCGTGCGACGCGCCCAGGAAGTAGGTTGGCGTTTTGGAGCTGCAGCCAATGCCCGAGAGCTTGGCCACGCGGTGCGGCTCGATGTCAAGTTCCCAGCACGCCTGGATGATGGCGGCCGAGATCGAGTCATGGCCGCAACCGGCGCACAGCGTGGAGACCGGGCCTTCGTAGTCACGGCGGGTGTAGCCGACCTTGTTTTTGGTCAGCGACGGGTGATGCAGCCGGGGTTTGGCGATGAAGGTCATACAGTCTCCTTGAGCGTTGCCGCGCTTTTCTGAATGGCAGCCACGATGAATCGTGCGGTGATCGGGGTACCGTCGTAGTGCAACACCCGCACCAGCTTGGCGGGATCGATTTCGAGTTCGTTGATCAGCATCGTGCGCATTTGCGCGTCACGATTTTGTTCAACGACGAAAACGCGTTCATGGCTGTTGATGAAGTCGAGCACGCTTTGCGGGAACGGGAACGCCTGCAAGCGCATGGCGTCAACGTGCACGCCATCGGCTTCGAGCACGTCGAGTGCTTCGCGCATCGCCGGCGTGGTTGAGCCAAAGTAGATCGCGCCCAGCGGGGTTTTTTCTTGCGCCGGCCGAAGAATCGGCTGCGGCACCAGGTTGGCGGCGGTTTTGAACTTCTTGAGCAAGCGCTCCATGTTGTAGATGTAGTCCGGGCCGCGCTCGGAGTAGCGTGCGTAGGCGTCCTTGCTGGTGCCGCGGGTGAAGTAACTGCCCTTTTTCGGGTGCGTGCCGGGGTAGGTGCGCCACGGGATGCCGTCGTCGTCGACATCGTTGTAGCGGCCAAAGTCCTTGCCGGCTTCGAGCTCGGCGGCGGTCATCACTTTGCCGCGGTCGTACTCCTTGCTGTCGTCCCAGTCGAACGGTTTACACAGGCGCTGGTTCATGCCGATGTCGAGGTCGCTCATGACAAAAATGGGCGTCTGCAGGCGG
>JBBIGT010000050.1:0-13845 GCA_037447395.1 Comamonadaceae bacterium
CACGCTTATCGGCTGTATGTTTTTAATGAACTATCAAGTTAGCTTTGCTAACTCTCTTACCGTCTTCACCGTGATCAGCGAAGCCTTGCATTCTAGCACGCTTTTTTACGCTTTCCTTAAAGATTTTCTAATTTTTTAAGGACTTCCGCTACGACGTTGTGCTGACCTCTTCGTTGCGGAAGCCCGCTATTGTGCCACAGTTTTCACGTGTCACGCACTCCACGCAATAAACTTTTGCACTTCGCCGACAAACATGACGTGTCTCGGCGATATGAAGAAGCGCCTGGTAGCCAACCTAGAGGCCCCGCCAGCCAGCAACAGCAGCGGCGACAAACGAGGCAACCTAAAGACGATAGCGCTCCACCATCAGATGCAGCCGCGCGATGAGTGCCATCGCGATCTCTGCGGGCGACAAAATTTCATCGGCAGCACCGCACGCGATCGCTTCACGCGGCATGCCGAAAACGATGCAAGAGGCCTCGTCTTGCACATAGTTATAGCTGCCAGCATCTTTCATCTCGCGCATCGCCTTCGCACCGTCATTGCCCATACCAGTGAGCATGACGCCAAACGAATTGCTTGCCACAAACTTCGCTGCGGACCGGAACAGCACCTCAACAGAGGGCTTGTGGCGATTGACCGGATCGCCATCATCCAGCACAGCCAGGTAATTGGCGCCACTTCTGCCGACGCTCAAGTGCATTCCACCCGGCGCGATATAGACATGCCCGGGCAGGATGCGTTCGCCATGAACCGCCTCGCGCACCGCCAATTGACACAGACCGTTCAACCGGGCCGCAAAAGACGTCGTAAACCCAGCCGGCATATGTTGGGTAATGAGTACCGCCGGAAAGTCCGCCGGCAGGCGCACAAGCAGCTCCTTGATCGCCTCCGTACCGCCCGTTGAAGCACCGACAAACACTAGCTTCTCTGAAGAAACGCCGGCGAGCAAGGGCCTGCTGGCATGATTGGCGCTCACCTCGTTGACACGCAACTCGCCAGCCCGCTTCGCCACCGGGACGACGCGCCTGACGTTTGCCTTTGCTGCGATACGGACTTTCTCAACGATCTCGACAGACAGCGTGCTCAAGCCGTCGGCGACACCAATCCGGGGTTTCGACACAAAGTCAACAGCCCCGAGTTCGAGCGCCTTCAAGGTAACGTCGGCACCACGCTCCGTCAGGGTTGAAATCATCAAGACAGGTGTCGGACGTAAGCGCATCAACCTGGACAGAAAGTCAAGTCCGTCCATGCGGGGCATTTCGACATCGAGTGTGATCACATCCGGATTCAGATCACGAATCACTTCGCGCGCCATCAACGGATCGTTGGCCACCCCAACGCACACCATGTCCGGTTGACGATTGATGATCTCCGACAAAATTCCGCGGACCAGCGCCGAATCATCGACAACGACGACCTTTATTTTTGCCACAGTCGCCCCTCAAAACAAATCGATGGAACCGCCCGCCGTTGAACTCACCACCGTGGCAACGTTACCCTTGCGCTCTTCAACCGCCAAAGACTCGGGATGGGCGTGGGCTAGCCTTTTCACGAGCGCTTTGCCCGTGACGGGGAAGAAACAGACCTTGCGCGGATGGATGTCCAAAACGTCCTGGGAAACCACGGGAATTCGTTCTGTTGCCAAGTACTCCAACACGAAGCGCGTGTTGCGCTCGCCGACGTTCATCGACGTAAATCCAGCCATGACCTGAGCGCCGCCAAAAACCTTGGCTTGCATCGACTCGCGTCGTGCACCGCTCTTCAAGAGCTGATTGATCAAAAGTTCCATCGCGTACGAACCATAGCGCCCGCCACCGTCTTCGCCACCACCTTCAGGCAACATGAAGTGATTCATACCGCCGGCACGGGCTCGGGCGTCCCAAATGCACGCCGCAATACATGAACCCAGCACAGTCATCACCATGATGTCCTCGCGCGTAACAAAGTACTCGCCCGGCAGAACTTTTACCGCGTCGTACTGAAAATGGTGATCACTGTAGAAAAACGATGCCTCCCCTGGTCCCCGTGGCGCTGCCTTCAATTCATTGAGACGCAAGACGCGTCCATTTACTGGCGGATTACGCATCGCCAATGAAGAACCTGTGGCATTTTGAAACACGGCGGCATTCATAGGACAGGCATCAACGTCCACGCCAACGCATCAGAGCCAGCCGGCAAGCGATCACACACGTTCATAGACAGTCTTGCCTCTCAAACTGAACAAATCACGGGACTCATTGAAATTTTCAGCATGTCCAACAAACAACAATCCACCGGGAGCCATGGTTCGATGAATGTGTTCAAGCACTTGTCGCTGCGTTTCGTTGTCAAAATAAATCATGACGTTCCTGCAAAACACGATGTCGAACAGTTCTTTCATCGACCATGATTTATCGATCAAATTGACTATCACAAACTCAACGTGCCGTTGCAGCTCGGGTTTGACTCGGACCATTCCAGCGTTCGCGCTTTTTCCTCTCAAAAAGAATCGCAGACGTTGACTTTCGGTAACATTTTTCAGGCCATCGAGTCGATAAACGCCTTGCGCGGCAGCCTTCAATACCTTCGAATCGATATCGCTCGCAACCAGTCTAAAACCTGAGTCGCCGCCCAGCGCCTCCATCGCCGTCATGGCAATCGAGTACGGCTCCTCGCCCGTGGAGGCGGCGCAACACCAGATATTCCAGCGCGACTTGCCTCTTTGTGCCTGCAAATGGTCGCGCAGAACCTGAAAATGATGCTGCTCGCGAAAAAAAGACGTCAAGTTGGTGGTCAACGCATTGATGAACTCCTGCCATTCCGCCCCGTCGGTCGATTCCAGCCACGACAGGTAATCGCTGAAGCTACGAAATCCCGTCTCGCGTAACCGTCTGGACAGCCGGCTGTAGACCATCGCATGCTTGCCGTCGTGCAGACTGATACCGGCCTTGGCGTAGATCAACCGCTGAACCCGTACGAAATCCGCATCGGTCCAGACGAACTCTTTCGACTGGGTATCAGACGAATCGGTCGTTTTGACGGTTGACATCGGAAGACATTTCCGTGAATCGATGGCAATCAGAAATCTGCCGCCAACCCCATCTCGCTACTGGACATGAGTTTTTCGATATCCAGCAGAATCAGCATGTGATCGCTGAGCGAGCCCAACCCGATGATCGACGCCGGATCAACATGACTGTCAATGTCCGGCGCTGACCGAATTTGCTCTGCCGTCAGCCCGATGACATCACTGACTGAGTCGACAACGATGCCAACGACGCGTTGACGCAAACTCAAAACGATGACGACGGTGAACGAATCGTAGGTGGCCGATGGACAGTTGAACTTCAAGCGCATATCAACGATCGGCACAATCGTGCCCCGCAGGTTGACCACGCCTTTGATGAACGCCGGCGCATTGGCGATTCGTGTCGGCGCTTCGTAGCCGCGAATCTCCTGAACCTTCAATATGTCAATGCCGTACTCTTCCGAGCCCAAGCGGAACGTCAGGTACTCGGCCGTGCTTTGGTCAAGCTGTTCAACCTGTTCTTCAACCTTCGCCAAGTCGTTCATATCTATGTCTCCAAAAGGTGTCAATGGCGCGACCGCCGAACCAAGGCACCGGTATCTAGAATCAGGGCGACCTTGCCGTCGCCAAGAATCGTTGCGCCGGAGACGTTGGGCACCTTTCGGTAGTTCGACTCGAGGTTTTTCACGACCACCTGTTGTTGCCCCAACAACGCATCGACCAGCAAAACCACCCGACTGCCTTCGGCCTCAATGACCACCATCATGTCGCTGGACTTCGCGGCGTCATAGCGCGGCACATCAAAAACCCTTTCCAGATCGATCACCGGCATGTATTCATCACGCACCTTGACCAAGCGCGAATCCTGGCCAACGGTACTGACAGCGTCGGAGCGCACTTGGAACGATTCCACCACCGACGACAACGGCAAGATGTAGACCTCATTGCCAACGCCCACCGACATGCCGTCCATGATCGCCAAAGTGAGCGGCAGTCGTACCGACACCTTCATTCCATAGCCTTCAGCGGATTCGATCTCAACCGTGCCGTTCAGTGCCGAGATATTGCGCTTGACGACATCCATACCCACGCCACGGCCAGACACATCGGTGACCACTTCGGCAGTTGAGAATCCCGGTGCAAAAATCAGTTGCCAGACCTCTTCATCGGGCAACTGGTCGGAAACATCCATGCCGCGCTCACGCGCCTTGCGCAAGATTTTTTCCCGCGACATGCCCTTGCCGTCGTCGCGCACTTCAATGACGATCGAGCCACCCTGATGCGCCGCCGACAACGTGATCGTGCCGGTTTCTGGCTTGCCCGCACGCACCCGCTCTTCGGGCAATTCAATCCCGTGGTCGCAACTGTTGCGCACCAAGTGGGTCAGTGGATCGGTGATTTTTTCAACCAGGCCTTTGTCCAGTTCGGTCGCTTCGCCCTGGGTCACGAAATCCACCTTCTTGCCCAGCTTGTGCGCCAGGTCACGCAACATTCTGGGAAAGCGACTAAACACGATCGACATCGGAATCATGCGGATCGACATGACCGACTCTTGCAGGTCACGGGTGTTTCGGTCCAGGTCTGTCAAACCGGTGAGCAGCTGCTGATAGACCGCCGGATCCAGCGCACGGCTGTTCTGCGCCAACATGGCTTGGGTGATCACCAACTCACCGACCAGGTTGATCAACTGATCGACCTTGCTGATGGCCACCCGAATCGTTGCCGCTTCAGGTGCAGGCGCGTTGGTGGCAGCGGGCCGCGCCACGGCAGGCGGGCTTTTGACTTGATCAGTCACCGACTTGTCCGGCGACGGCGCCGTGGTCGCCGCACCCTGCTGTGGCGCACCGGGTGCGCCATCAAAAAAACCGTAGCCAGTGGCCGCAGAAGTCGCCTCTAAAGCTATGCTATTCGTAGCTGCTTGCGCATATGAATCAACGGCTACAGGCTGATTTTGTTCAAGGATCACGACTTGCTCACGGGCCACATGGAAGGCGAACAAGTCGAGCAAATCTTCGTTCGAGGACGACGTTGTCACCTCAAAAACGCGCTCGTTGGGCGCCAGGTCTGCCGGCGTCACTGGTTTGGCCTCGCCCAGGCCCGGAATGTCTCTGAACAGCTCGGCGACGGCATCGGCCGCTTGCGGATGATCAAGATTCTTCAGTCGAATGATCAGCTGGCGAACGCCGTCCGTTGCCGCAGGCTGTGCCGTCGGTGCCTGCGCCGCTTGCGTTACGACCTCCGGGCTGCTAGTCTGGACAATCGGCGCCACAGTCGGCGCCTTGGTCGCCACCGCTGCGCCGGACGCCAAAGCCTGGATACGCCCAACGAGGTCGCCCGTGGCCGGACCCTGGCCGACATTGCCCGTTTGATGACAAGCCAGCAAAGCCCTGGAGGCGTCGGCCGACTCCAGCAACACGTCGACCATCGCCGACGTCGGCTTAAGCTCGTGGCGACGCAGCTTGTCAAGCAAGGACTCCATCTTGTGCGTCAGTTCGGCAACGTCAGAAAAACCGAATGTGGCCGCGCCGCCCTTGATCGAGTGGGCACAGCGAAAAATGCCGTTCAACTCTTCATCGTCAGCGGTTTCGAGATTCAGGCCGAGCAGCATCTGCTCCATCTGGTCGAGGTTTTCACCCGCCTCTTCAAAGAAGATTTGATAGAACTGGCTCAGATCGATGTCTGTCCCCGCTCCACCGCTGTCCTGATGTACATCTGCCATAGCTCGCTCCAATCATCCAACCGCCACTGCGACAAAACCACGCAACTACTTGATCACCTTCTTGATGACCTCGATCAAACGCACCGGGTCAAACGGCTTGACCAACCAACCCGTCGCCCCGGCAGCGCGGCCGGCCTGTTTCATGAGGTCGCTGGACTCGGTCGTCAACATCAAGATGGGCGTCGTCTTGAACTCCGGCTGGTCGCGCAGTTTGCGCGTCAAACCCAAGCCGTCCAGTCGAGGCATATTCTGATCGGTCAACACCAGATCAAAAGACTGCGCTTGCGCCTTCTCGAACGCGTCCACACCGTCCACCGCCTCGACCACCTGGTAACCAGCGCCTATCAAGGTAAACGACACCATCTTGCGCATCGAGGGTGAATCATCAACCGCGAGAATTACAGGCATGTGCACTCCAATAGCTTCACCAATAAACAATCAAAAGAGCTCAATCGAGCCCGCTTCCATTTCGTCCTGCGTCACCGGGTTGGGCCGCTCTGGCACTTCCTCGACAAACGGCACCGCCTCGCCATCTTCCGAGCCCATCGACTCGGACGCCAGCTTGTAGGCACAACCTTGCAGAATTTTTGAGGTGTGGCCAATCAGTTGCGACGCCATGTCCTGAAACTGCAACTCCGTCACCGCCGCACGCAGACCGTCGCGCAAACCATCGAGTTCGGTCATCGCCGACAAGGCCGGCGTCGCGAGCTCGGCGCTGGCCGACGTAAAACGCTGCATCAAATTTTCCATGGCGTGCGCCAGCAAGCTGTCGAGCCGATTCAGATCGTGTACAACCACCAGCAACGAATCCTGGACTTCTGCGACCATCATCACCGGCAAGTCAACGGACGGTGCAGAAAAAGATGGTTGATCTGAGGTCGACAAGGAATTCTCCGAACAATGCGACACAAAACCAGCAAAATCGGACTGGCAAACGATCATAGCGCCAATCATGCCCCACAGCCATCATCCAAGCGCCCCGCTGCGCGTCCTACACCTCGAAGATTCGCCCGAGGATCACCTACTGGTGCAGCGCGAACTGCGTCGCTCTGAACCCGCAGCGACGATCACGCGCGTTGATCGGCTCGACGACTTTGCGCTGGCCGCGCAAAGCGCCAGCTTTGACGTCATCCTGGCCGACTATCGTCTGGCCGGCTTTACCGCCCTGGACGCCTGGCAACAGATGAACGATCGGCAGATTCGGCTGCCGTTCATTCTGCTGTCGGGGGCGATCGGCGAAAGCGCCGCGGTGCAAGCCATTCAGGCCGGCATCAGCGACTACTTGCCCAAGAGCGAACTGCGCAAACTGCGCCGGGTCATACAACGCGCCTGCGATCTGCACGCCGCGCTGATGGCCAAGGAAGCCGCCGACGCAGAGCTGGCCCAGTCGCAACAGCGACTGGCCCAATTTGCCGACCACCTGCAAACCACCATTGAACAAGAACGCAGCGCCATCGCCCGGGAAATCCATGATGACATTGGCGGCGCGCTGGCGGCGATTCGTTTTGACCTGTCGTGGCTGGAGCGCCACACCCAGCAAAGCGCATCGCTGGCCCACGTGCGCGCCGCCACCGACATGCTGCAACACGCGGTCGAGGCCAGCCAGCGCATCATGATGAATCTGCGCCCGGCGATTCTGGATCACGGGCTGGCCGCCGCAGTACAGTGGCTGGCCAATAATTTCTCCAAACGAACCGGTATTGCGACGCACGTCAACAGCCAGCTGGCGGCTGAGAAGCTGCCCGCGCGGATCGAGCTCACGGTCTTTCGAACCGCCCAGGAATCACTCACCAACATCAGCAAACACGCGCACTGTGGCCGTGTCAAAATCGACCTCACTGCCGACGTCCGCTATCTGACGCTGGAGGTCTGCGACGACGGAATCGGCTTCTCGAGCAACGTGGCGCCCACCTCCGGTGGCTACGGACTCAAAGGCTTGCGTGAACGTGCGCGGACCGTCGGTGGCTGGATCGACGTCAGCTCCGCGCCAGGCACCGGCACGACGCTGACACTGACCATTGCACTGCCAGAAGCACCCGCCCCCACAGGAGACGCCACCCCATGATCCAGGTGATTTTGTGCGACGACCACGCGATGGTGCGCCGCGGCATCAAGGACACACTAAGCGAGGCCACCGACCTGCGCGTCGTCGCCGAGGCCAGTTCCTACGCCGAAGTTCGCGAAGCCCTGCGCAAGCAGCCCTGCGACGTGCTGGTACTCGACATCAACCTGCCCGGGCGCGACGGACTCGACGTTCTGGCCAGCCTGCGCGAAACGGCCTCGCCCGTCAAAGTATTGATGGTCTCGATGTTCCCGGAGGACCAGTACGCCCTGCGCTGTCTGCGCGCCGGCGCGCAGGGCTACCTGAACAAGGCCGGCGACCCGGCCGAATTGATCGTCGCCGTGCGTACCGTTGCACAAGGGCGCAAATATGTCACGCCAGCGGTAGCGCAAATGCTGGTCGACAACCTGAACACGCCGCAAAACGCCAGCCTGCACGCCTGTTTGTCCGAGCGCGAACTGCAGACGCTGCTGAAGATCGCCTCGGGCAAACGCCTGTCCGATATTGCCGAAGAGCTGATGCTCAGCCCCAAAACCGTAAGCGTCTACCGCGCCCGGGTGCTGGAAAAACTCAAGCTCGCCAACAACGCCGAGCTGACCGTTTACGCCATCCGCAACAATCTGGTCTGACGCGCCTCACGGTGCGGCAAAGGCGTCAACGGCCCGTTGCATCAGCACCATGAACGGCTCGTCGAGCATCGGCAGGGTGACGACCATACCAATCAACCCGACGGTCAGCGTCACCGGAAAGCCGATGGCGTAGATGTTCATTTGCGGCGCCACGCGCGAGACGATGCCCAGCGCCAAATTGGCAAACAGCAGCATCCCGACCATCGGCAAGGCAATCCACAGACCGCTGGCAAACAGGTTGACGCCCAGATCCAACACTTTCATCTGCTCAAGCGCCGTCAAAAAGTTTTGCTCGACCGGGAAAGTCTGAAAGCTTTTGACAACGGCCATCAGCAGCATCAAGTGACCGTTCAAGACGACGAACATGAACAGCGTCATCTGGCCAAAAAACCGCGCCACCGCGCTGCTCTGGTTGTTCAGCGACGGATCAAAAAAGGAGGCAAAACTCAGCCCCATCTGAAAGCCGGCAACCTCGCCGGCCAACTCGACGGCGGCGAACACCACCCGCACGGCAAAGCCGATGGCCAGCCCCACCCCGACCTGTTGAACCACCGCGCCAAGGGCTTGCGCGTCGTTGATCCCGATCACCGGTTGCACGCCCAGCGCCGGTTGCGCCGCCAACGCCACAAAAAAAGCCAGACCGATGCGCGCACGCACCGGGAACGCGCGCGACGACAAAACCGGCGCTGACGTGAACACCGCCAGGGTGCGCAGAAACGGCCAGATCAACGGCGACAGCCAGGCCATCAACTGCTCTTCGGTGAAGCTGATCATGGCACCCCGCCCTACAACACCGCCGCCGGAATGGCCTCCAGTGTGCGGCGGATGTATTCGGTCAGACTGGTCAACATCCACGGCCCGGCAATCGCCAACACCGCCATCGCCGCCACCAGTTTGGGCACGAAGGCCAGCGTCGCCTCATTGATCTGCGTCACCGCCTGAAACAGGCTGACCAGCAAACCCACCAGCAATATGATGCCCAGCACCGGCGCCGAAATCAGCAACATCATCCACAGAGCCTCTTGCCCCATCGTCAAAACCATTTGCGCGTTCATCGTGCAAGCCCTCAGGTGACAAAACTGGCCGCCAGCGACCCAACCAACAAATTCCAGCCGTCGGCGAGCACAAAAATCATCAGTTTGAAGGGCAGCGCCACCAGCACCGGCGACAACATCATCATGCCCAACGACATCAGCACGCTGGCAACGACGATATCGATGACCAGAAACGGAATGAAGATCATGAAGCCGATCTGAAACGCCGACTTCAGCTCACTGATGACAAACGCCGGCACCAGCACACGCATCGGTGCGTTGCTGGCGTTGGTGGCCACATCGAGCTTGGCCAGTTTGACAAACAGCGCCAGGTCTGACTGGCGTGTCTGCTTGCTCATGAAGTCGCGCATCGGCGCTTCGGCCTTGGGCAACGCCTGGTCAAAGGTCAACGTGTTGTTGGTGTACGGCAGGTAGGCGTCGCTGTAGACCTTGTCCAGCGTTGGCCCCATCACGAACAGCGTCAAAAACAGCGACAGACCGACGATCACCTGGTTGGGTGGCGCCGACTGCGTGCCCAGCGCTTGGCGCAACAGCGACAAGACGATGACGATGCGGGTAAAACCGGTCATCATCAGCAGCACCGCCGGCAGAAACGACAGCGCCGTAAAAAACAGCAGCGTCTGGATCGGCACCGAATAACTGGTGCCATTGCCGCCCGTGCCCACCAGTAACGGCAATTGCCCATTGCCCTGGGCCCACAGTGCCGAACAGCTGGCGCTGGCCAGCACCAGTAGCAGCGCTCGCCCAAGCCGAAAAGCGGTCATGCCTGTCATCGCGCGTCCGGGCCAGCCGTCAAGCGGCCGCGCCGCCCGCAGCGAGCGCGCCACCGGCGACAACGCTGGACTGGTGCAGGCAGGTGATCGACTGCGCCGTCACGCCCAGCACCAACTGCACACGCGCATGGGCTGGCCCAACCTCGACCGTCACCACTTGTTGATGCGGCCCCACCGCCACAGCCGAGACAACCTTGGACACCTGCGTCGTACCCCCCCAAGGCACCGCCGCCAGGCGCCGCTGCAGCCACTTCACGCCCAGCGGTATCAGCGCCAGCAGGACGACCAGAAAAATCAGCGACAACCAACCCGGCGACATGACTCACCCCCCCTTGCTGACGCGGCGCAAGCGCTCTGACGGCGTCACCACGTCGGTAAGCCGGATACCAAACTTGTCATTGACGACAACGACCTCGCCCTGGGCGATCAGATAGCCGTTGACCAGCACGTCCATCGGCTCGCCGGCCAGCGCGTCGAGTTCAACCACCGAACCCTGGCCCAACTGCAAGATGTGTTTGATCGGCACCTTGGTGCGGCCCAACTCCACCGACAGCAGCACCGGGATGTCCAGCACACGCTGGATGTCGTTGATTTGCGCCTCGGCCGCCGGCGCGCCCGCGCCCGCCGAGCCGGAGCCAAAGGCGGCACCGCGGTCGTCGGCCAGCACGCCGCCTGGCTCAGGCGGCGGCGGTGCTTCGGCGGCTTTTTGTTCCATCAACGCCTCGGCCCAATCCGCCAGACCGTCGTCTTCGGCGGGTTTTCCGTCTGCGGGTTTGTCGTCAGCTGACATGTCGTTCACCTTTCCAACTGGAATCGTTGCTTCTCAAACATTTGTCGATCTTCAACGCGTATTTGGCGTTGTGCGTGCCGTACTGGCAGTCAAAAATCGGCACACCGTCGACCTTGGCCTGGATGCGTGGCTGACGGTCCAGCTCGATAAAGTCTCCCGGCTTCATCGCCAGCAGTTGCTCCACGGTCGCGTCAGCGTGCGCCAGTTCGGCCACCAGCACCACCTCGGCGGCCTGGATCTCCTGCGTCAGCAGGTTGACCCAGCGGCGGTCCACCTCGACGGAGTCGCCCTGCGTCGACGAATACAGCACGTCACGAATCGGCTCCAGCGTCGCGTAGGGCATGCAAATGTGAATCGCCCCGGTGATCTCGCCAATCTCCAGCTGGAACGACGTCGACACGACGATCTCGCTGGGCGTGGCGATGTTGGCGAACTGCGGCTGCATCTCTGAACGCTGGTAGTCCAGTTCCAGTGGATAAATGCCGACCCAGGCTTTTTTGTACTCTTCGGTGATGACGTCAACCATTCGGTTGATGACGCGTTGCTCGGTCGCCGAAAAATCGCGCCCCTCGATGCGCGTCTGAAACTTGCCAATGCCACCGTACAGCGACTCGATCACGCCAAAGACCAGCGCCGGCTCACAGACCACCAGGCCACTGCCGCGCAGCGGGCGAATCGCCACGATGTTGAAGTTGGTCGGCACCGCCAGTTCGCGCAAAAAAGCGCTGTAACGCTGTACCGCCACCGGGCCGACGGAAATCTCCGGGCTGCGCCGGATGAAGTTGAACAGGCCGATACGCAGGTTGCGGGCAAAGCGCTCGTTGACGATCTCCATCGTCGGCATGCGCCCGCGCACGATACGCTCCTGGCTGGAGATGTTGTAGGGGCGAACCTCGCCGTTCTCAACCACCTCCTCGGCAAGCTTCTGGCTTTCGCCGGTCACCCCTTCGAGCAGTGCGTCGACTTCTTCCTGCGATAAAAACGATTCACTCATAAGCGCCAGCGCACCACGCTATTGGACGATCAAACTGGAAAACAGCACGCCGACCACCGGGAACTGCTCCGGCGCCTTCTTTGTTTTTTTGGCCGTCGCCGCGTGCTCGTCGCCACCACCGAACGGCTTGGACGTTTCACGCAGGATGTCTTCGATCAACTTTTGCTTGCCCTCGGCCGACAGCAATTCGTCGGCGGTGCGCTGCGCCAACAGCATCAAGACGCCGCTGCGAATCGTCGGCATGTAGGCCTTGACGTTGTCCGAGGCGTGCGCGTCGACCACCTCCAGCGTGATGCCAACCTGCGCCACGCGCTCGCCACCGGGGTCGGCCAGGTTGACGACCATGTTGTCCATGGGCAGGTAAACCGGCGGCGTCTTGGCGGCATGCGACGCTGCGGCGGGCGCGGCTGGCTCACCGCCAGCCTCTTCGGCGGCGGCTGCGGCGGCGCGTTGCTTGCTGATGTAAAACAGCGCACCACCGCCACCCAGCAACAACACCAGCAGCACGGCGGCGATGATGATGATCAGCTTTTTCTTGCTTTTGGGCGCGGCCTTGGCGGCATCGGCGTCGCCTTCGGCGGCTTCAGGTTTGGTAGCCACGATAGTTCCTTAAAAAAGCCTGGTCTGGCGAATTATTTGGCAAATCCGGCGCCGCCGAGCGGCGCAAAAACAGCCAAACTACGGCGCATCTATTGCGCTAGCGAGTCTATAACGTCAGACAAACAAATCCAGCGCCGCGCCGACCGTCAGAGAGGGTGCACGCACTGCTGCTGCGGCAACGGCTTCAACGTGAGCGACACGCGTCTGGCGCACCCGGGTCGGCCGGACCGCGCCCTGGTCACCCGGCGCTTGGCGCTGCTGTGACAAGCCAACCGACAGACCGAGCAATTGCAGCCCCTGGCTGGCCAGCAAGTTCTTGAGCTGACTGGTACTGCCCTCGATGGCTTGACGCAGATCCACCTGGGCGGTGCGAAAGTCGACGCGCGCCTGGTCGCCATCGAGCGAAATATGCACTTGCACCGGCGCGTCACCCAGGCCGTCGAGCGTCAACTCGGCCTGCTGCACACCTTGCGTTACCCAGTAGCTGACGGTCTCGGCCAGCTTGGCCTCGGGCACAACCGCCGACGCCTGTGCGACGGCATAGGTCGGGCTGGCGCTCCAGACGTCGGCTGGCCCCGGCACGCCGAACACGGCGTCGGCACCGCCCACGCCTGAAGGCCCTTTGTGCCGGTTGGCCGGCGGCGGCGCAACTTCGGCAGCGGCAGCGGTCAGCATCGGCGCCAACGACTCGGCGCTGGTTGGCAGCGTCAACGACACGGCGTTGGCGAATGGCGGCGGCCGCGACGCTGCGCCGGCCAGCGACTGCACACCAAGCGCGTCACTGTGCGCCCGCCGGGACGTCAGCGCGTCGTCACCCGTCGCGGCGGCGCCGGTCAGCGCGGCGGCAGCCTGCGCGTTGGCATGGTCCGTCGCCGGCGCGGCCCCAAGCGCCGACTCGGCGTCGCCAACCGTCGCCACAACCTGACGCGCCACCGCCGTCGATGCCACGCGCGTCGACGCCACATCGGCCGGCGGCAAAAAAGGCGCCCCAATGGACGGCGTCGCCGGCGACGGCGCAGCGCTCAGCGGCCCCGGCAGCGCTACGATTTGTATATCTGCAAGCCCAGAAGATATAAGCGCTAGAGGTTGATTTTGTTCAACATTTTCAGTATTTTCCGAAGGCGATTCAACGGCTTTGACGGGCGTCGCCGGCAGCCCGGCCGTGGCGTCCTGCGCCGCCGCAAAACCCAGCAGACCCGCAAAACCCAGCAGA
>JBBIGT010000051.1:0-13808 GCA_037447395.1 Comamonadaceae bacterium
AAGACTATGTAAGCGCAAGCCGCTATGAATATTACAGTAATTTGACGGCGCCATGGTTGTCCCCGAGATTTACAGCTGGCCGAGTTTTTGCAGCATCTGGTCGGACGTCTGGATGGCCTTGGAATTCATCTCGTAGGCGCGCTGCGTCTGGATCATCGTCACCAGCTCCTGCACCACATTGACGTTGGACGTCTCCAGAAAGCCCTGCATGAGCGAGCCCATGCCGTCGGCGCCCGGCGTGCCGGCGGTCGGCTGGCCTGAGGCGGCGCTTTCGGCGTACAGGTTGCTGCCCAGCGGTGTCAGCCCGGCCGGGTTGACAAAACGTGCCAGGGCGATGGTGCCGATTTGCTGTGGCGCGGTGTTGCCGGGCACGTTGACCGACACCGTGCCGTCGCCCGAGATGCTGATCGCCGTGGCGTTGGCTGGTACGGTCACGCCGTTGGCCACCGGCAGACCGGTGGCGGTGACCAGCGTACCGGCGGCGTTGACTTGAAAGGCGCCGTCGCGCGAGTAGCTGAGCGTGCCGTCGGGCATCGTCACCTGAAAGAAGCCGTCGCCCTGAATGGCCACGTCGAGCTTGTTGTTGCTCTGCTGCATGTTGCCCTGCGTGAATGAGCGGCTGGTGGCGACGGTGCGCACGCCCAGGCCAATCTGCAGCCCGGTCGGCAGTGTCGACTGCTCGGTGCTGTTGGCACCGACCTGGCGCAGGTTTTGATACATCAGGTCTTCAAACACCGCGGTGGCGCGCTTGAAGCCGTTGGTCGAGACGTTGGCCAGGTTGTTGGAAATGACGTCCAGCTGCATTTGCTGGGCTTCCATGCCGGTCTTGGAGATCCACAGGGAATTGATCATGGTGCGTGTCCTGTCAAAAAAATCAGCCTTGCATGCTGAGCAACTGGGCGGCGGCGCGGTCGTCGGCCTCGGCGGTCTGCATCAGACGGGTTTGCGCCTCGAATTGACGCGCCGTCTGGATCATGCCGACCATCGTTTCGATGGCGTTGACATTGGAGCCCTCGATGACGCCGAGCTGCAGCCGCGCGTTGGTGTCGGTGGCCATGGCTTCGCCCGAGGTGGTGCGAAACAAGCCGTCGCCACCGCGCTTGAGCGGGTCTTCGGCGCTCGGGGTGGCCAGTTTGAGCCGGCCGATGCCGGTGGGTGGCTGGTTGCCAACCTTGGCGCTCAGGGTGCCGTCGCTGCCGACGGTCAGCTCGGCCCCTTGTGGCACGTTGATCGGCGCGCCACCGTCGCTCAGTACGGTCAGGCCGGTGTTGGTCTTGAGCAGACCGTTGGCGTCGATCTCGAACGAACCGTTGCGCGTGTACGCCTCGGTGCCGTCCAGCCCCTGTACGGCAAACCAGGAGTTGCCGGTGGTCATCGCGTCCATGGCGCGGCCGGTGCGCTGCGGGCTGCCCGGCAGGTCGAGCCAGCCCGGTGTGGCCTCGATGGCCATGACGCGGGTGGTCGAGCCGGCCCCCCGCACCGGCACCGCCCGGTAGGTCGACAGCTCGGCACGAAAGCCATTGGTCGACACGTTGGCCAGGTTGTTGGCCAGTACGGCCTGCCGGTGCGACGCCGCGGTGGCGCCGGTCATGGCGGTGTAGATCAGGCGGTCCATGGCTCAATCAGCGCAGGTTGACCAGCGTCGACATGACCTGGTCTTGCGTCTTGATGGTTTGCGCGTTGGCCTGGTAGGTGCGCTGCGCCGTCATCATGTTGACCAGTTCGCTGGTCAGGTCGACGTTGGACTCTTCCAGCGCGCCGGAGCGCAGCACGCCAAACTTGCCGTCGCCAGCCTTGCCTTGCACCGGCAGGCCCGACTCAAACGTCGCCGACCAGGCGTTGTGACCCAGCGGCATCAAGCCCTGTACGTTGCGGAAGTCGGTCAGCATGACTTGCCCGGCCGATTGCGTCTGGCCGTTGGAATAGCGCGTGGTGATGACACCCGACTCGCCGATGCTCAGGCTGGTGAGCTCGCCCGGCGCGTAGCCGTCCTGCGTCAGGTTCGACACGGCAAAGGCGGCACCGAACTGCGTGACCTTGCTGATGTCCAGCGCCGCGCTGATCGACGGCGTCACCGCCGACGGCGTGGCCACGGTGACGGTTTGCGGACCGACCGGCGCGGTGAGGGTGCCGTTGGCGTCGAACTGCATCTGAAACAGCGCCGTGCCGCCGCTGGCGACGTCGTAGACGTCCCAGTTGTCGGTGGTCGTAGAGGCCGCGCGTTCAAAGTACAGGTTCAGCGGCACCGTGGCGCCTTGCGAGTCAAACAGCGTCAGCGACGTGCCGTAGGTGGTGCGCGGCGTCGGCGGCGTGGTACTGGCTGCTACCGGCGCGCGGGCGTCGAGGTTGAACTCGGCGGTGATCGTCGAGGTGGCCTTGGCGGCGATTGGCGCGCTGGTCGGCAGCAACAGTTTCTGCGCCGTCACGCTGGTGGCGTTGCCTGCGGTGTCGGTGGGGTAGCCCATGACGTTGGCGCCGGTGTTGGTGACGATGTAGCCGTCCTTGTCGAGCTTGAACGAGCCGTCACGCGTATAGGCCGTCGAGCCGTCGGGCTGGGTCAGCTGGAAAAAGCCGCTACCGTTGATGGCGACGTCGAGCACGTTGTTGGTGGTGTTGATGTTGCCCTGCGTGAACTGTTGCGCAATGGCGTCGATACCGACGCCAATGCCGACGCCGCCGCCGCTGCCGCCGGCGCCCAGTGCCGACGCCACCAGGTCGCCAAACTCGACGCGCGAGGCCTTCATGCCGGTGGTGTTGGCGTTGGCGATGTTGTTGCCGATCACGTCCAGGCTGCGGCTGGAAGCGTTGAGTCCTGAGAGTCCGGTTTGGAATGACATGGTGGTTTCCTGGTTGACTTTGCTGCGTTACAAGATGGCTTTGACACTGCTGTAGGCGACCGGGCTGCGTCCGGCCAGTTGGATCGACAGGGCGCCGTTGTCGCTGCCGACCGATTGCACGGTGGCACGTGCCAGCGACGTGCTGGCAATCGCTTGGCCACCGGTCGTCGCAGTGACGCGGAAGGTCGGCGCGCCGGGGTAGTTGTATTGGCTGGCGTCCCAGGTGAAGTTGGTGCGCCCGGTGCCCAGGGCGCCCAGGTTGATCGTGTCGACGACCTGGCCGCCGCTGGACAGGATGTCGACCTTGACGCTCTCGGCCGGGGCGGCCAGATCAATCGCCGCCGTGGCGCTGCCGTTGGCAACCGACAGCGTGTTGCTGTCGATCAGTACGTCGTGCCCGACCAGGTTGCTGCCCTGCATGACCTGCAGCGCGGTGAACTGCTCGGCCATGCTTTTGAGCGTGTCGTTGACCTGCTGGATGCCGGTGACGGTGTTGATCTGGGCCATCTGGCTGGTCATCTGGGCGTTGTCCAGCGGGTTCATCGGATCCTGATTGTTCAGCTGGGCCACCAGCAACTTCAGAAAGCGGTCTTGCGCCGCGTTCATGTCGCTGGCGCTGCTGGCGCTGCCGTTGCTGGTGCCGAGTGCCGTGCTGCTGGTCGGGCTGACGCTGGTGGTTCCTGTCAACATGATGTGGTCCTTGAATGGGGGCTACCGGCTCACTGGCCCATCTGTAGCGTTTTGAGCAACAGCGACTTGGCTGTGTTCATGACTTCGACGTTGTTCTGGTACGAGCGCGACGCCGAGATCATGTTGACCATCTCTTCGACCGGATTGACGTTGGAGTAGTTGACATAGCCGTCGGCGTCGGCGTTGGGATGATTCGGGTCGTGGATTCGCTTGAACGGTGCGTTGCTCTCGGTGACGGCGTTGACCGTGACGCCGGCGGTAGCGTCACCGCCCATGGCCAGCGTCTGAAAGACCACCTGGCGCGCCTTGTACGCCTGGCCGTCGGGGCCGGCCACCGCGTCAGCGTTGGCCAGGTTACTGGCGACCACGTTGAGCCGCTGAGACTGCGCACTGACGGCGCTGCCTGAGACGTTGAAGATGGAAAACATCGACATGGTGTGCTTTCAGTGCGTCGGCTTACTGACCCTGGATGGCGCTCAGGATGGTCTTGGAATAGCCATTGATGAAGCGCAGCGTCGACTCGTAGCGCACCGAGTTGTCGACAAAGTTGGCGCGCTCGCGGTCCAGGTCGACGCTGTTGCTGTCGACACTGGGTTGGCTTTGCGTGGCGTAGGCCAGCGCGCCGGTGCCGCTGAGCGTGCCGTTGTTGCTGGCCGCCGGCAAAGCCAGGTGGCGCGGGTGCGCACCGACGCTGCTGGCCTGCAGATTCAGACCGAAGCCGGCCTTGGGCAGCTCACGGCCAGTGGTGCGGGTGATCTGGCTGAGCGTTTCGCGGAAGTTGAAGTCGCGCGCCACGTAGCCGGGTGTGTCGGCGTTGGCGATGTTGCTGGCCAGGATGCGTTGGCGTTCGCCGCGCAGCACCAGCGCCTTGGCGTGGAAGTCCAGACCGCTGGTTAGATTGGCAAACATGGCAACACCTCGTCTTTCTGTTGAATGACGCCACCGCGGCAGAGGCGCGGAGCGACGCTGCGGCAGATTATGGGAAGCGGGTGGCGTTTTCTAAACCGCAAATAACAGGTCAAACGCCGTGCAAATTGCCGTCTTGGTTTGGCCGCGGCGCTCGTAGAGTCAGGGCATGCTGCACCGTTCTGTCATTGCCTGTTGCTTGCAACGCCCGTTGAGCGCTTGGGTGTTGCTGCTGGCTGGCTGGCTGGCGGCGACGGCTGCGGCGCAGACGCCGGCTGGCGCGCCGCCAGACCTCCTGGCCACGGCGCAGCAGTGGCTCGATCAAACGTTGACACCCGGCAACACCCCGTCACCCTTGCGCATGGAAGTGCGCCTGGGCACCTTGGACCCGCGCCTGAAACTGGCACCATGTCAACGGGTCGAACCCTACCTGCCGCCCGGTACGCGCTTGTGGGGTGCAACCCGCCTGGGGCTGCGTTGCGTTCAGGGGACCAGTCGCTGGAATGCATTTCTGCCGGTGACGGTGCGGGCCTGGGGACCGGCGTGGGCGGTCAAGGGGACGGTCGCGCCGGGGCAGGTCCTGACCGACGCCGATGCGCTGGCCGTCGAAGTGGATTGGGCGCAAAGTGCCAGCCCGATCGTCGCCAACCAGGCCGACTGGGTCGGCAAGACGCCAACGCGCACCTTGAGCACCGGTCAGGCTTTGCGGCAGGACATGATCCGCGCGGCGCAGGTGTTTGCCGCCGGGGCCCAGGTGCGGGTAAGCGCCAGCGGCACCGGCTTTGAAGTGGTCGGCCGCGGCCAGGCGATCTCGGCCGGTGTCGTCGGCCAGATTGCCCGGGTGCGCATGGACAACGGGCAGATTCTCAGTGGCGTCGTCGCCGACGACCGGACGGTGCGGGTGCTGCTGTGATTGCATACAGTCAAACAAAAAAAGGATTAAAGTCGACGCCGTTTTTGCCGAAAGTGACATCACAAGGCGACATTGGCCGTCGTCCTGCCCAACACCATGAAGATCAACCAGCCCACCGACACTTCCGTTGCGCGCACCAGCAGTGCCGCGGCAACCAGCGCAAAAAATGCGCCGGCGGTGAGCGCGCAGTCGCCGGCTGCCACGGCCAGCAACGCCCAGTCGGCCGGTGTGGCCGTCACCGTATCGACCTTGGCGCGGTCGCTCGAGGCCAACAAGGCAGCCGAGGTGGCCAACGTCGACAGCAAGAAGGTTCAGAACGTGCGCACGGCCATTGCCAAAGGCACCTATGTGGTCAACGCCGAAGCAATTGCCGACAAATTGCTCGCCAACGCCGAAGAAATGTTGCAGCACAGCCGCTCCTGAACGCGGCGGCGCGTGAACGGCCGTGCCGGCCAGGAGCTGGCGCATGAATGGCCCGATTTCCAAATCTTTGAACGACTTTGACGCCCAAGTGCGTCGTTTGGCGCAGTTGCTCGTCGACGCCAGTGCTGGCGACTTGTTGGCCACTTGTGCGCAGCTGCAGGCGCAGGCGGCGCGCTTGCAGGCCGACATGCAACAGCGTCCGGTCGGCGATCCGTTGCCGACTCCGTTGGCGCTGCGTTTGCGGCAGAGCGCGGCGGCGCTGACGGCGTGCCAGCAAAGCCTGGCCCGGCGCACGGTGTTGACCGGGCAGACTCTGCAGACGCTGTTGCCGGCGCTACGCCGCGACACCTATAGCGTCGAGGCGCTGGTGCGTGGCCGCACGCCTTACGGCAGTGCCGGCCGGCAAAGCGGCGAGTTTCAGGCCTTGGCGGTGTAGCCGATCGAACGATCTGGCGGCCGCCTCAGTGGGTGCGCATCTTGGCGCGCAGCCGGGCGATCGACTGACTGTGCAGCTGGCAGACGCGCGATTCGGTGACGTCGAGCACGGCGGCGATTTCTTTCAGGTTCATGTCCTGCTCGTAGTACATGCTCATGATGTACTGCTCGCGCTCGGGCAGATTTTTGATCGCCGCCACCAGCGCTTGCCGAATGCGCTCGTTGCGCAGCAGGTTCAGCGGGTCGGCGTCGGTGTCGCCCAGGTGCCGGTCGAGGAAACCGTCTTCGTCGTCGGTGCCATGGCCGATGTCTTCCAGGTAGAGCAGTTGCGAGCCCTGCACCTTGCTCAGCAGGCTTTGGTATTCAGCCAAGCTCAGGCCGAGCTCGGCGGCAATCTCGCTCTCGCGTGGCGAGCGGCCCAGCCGGTGCTCCAGGCGGCGCATCGACTCCTCGATGTCTTTCTGACTCTTGCGAATGCCACGCGACACCCAGTCGTTGTCGCGCAGCTCGTCGAGCATGGCGCCGCGAATGCGTTGCGTTGCAAAAGTTTCAAACTGCACGCCCTGCGCCGACTCAAAGCGCGTCAGCGCCTCAGACAAGCCCATCAGACCGACCTGGATCAGGTCGTCGACCTGCACATTGGCCGGCAATTTGGCCATCATGTGATGCGCCAGCTTGTGCACCAGCGGTTGATATTGGCGGATCAGGGCATTGCGGTCCAAGTGGCCCTTGGCGGTGTACATCAGTGAAGCCTCTCAAAGCCGCTCGCTTGCAGCGGCATGGCATTTTCAAACATCTGCAGGGCCAGCCGCTGCAGGCCGTCCTGCGCGTCATTGGCCCGCGGGCTGGCCACTACCGTGTGGGGCATTAGCTGGTAGCCCAAAAAACTGGTGGCGCATTGCTGCAAAAGCGCCGCTGACGCGGTGAGCCACTGGCGTGGTACGGCGGCTGAGTCGGGCACGATATTAGCAACGATGGGCTGCAGCTGTCCATGCGTTACCAGCCGCTTCAGCGCAGCGTAAGCGCTCAGCGCGGCGTCGGGCGCCGGCGCCAGCACCAGCAGCGGCGCGACGCGGCTTCCTTGCAGCAGGCTGCACAGCGTCTCGGCGGCGCCGTAAATCAGCACGACGTCGTAGACCTTGAAGGCGTTGCTGAGTTGGCTGTCCAGCAACTGACTGGCCGACAGACCGCGCAGTCCATCGGCCGCCGGCAGCACCTGCCAGCTCAATCCGGCATCGCTGGCGTGTTGCAGCGGATCAGCGCGCAGCTGCGCCAGCCCTGGGTTGCTGCTTGACTCGGGCACGTGCGCGTCGAGCACCAGCACCGACAGTCCCAGATCGACCCAACGCGCGCACAGACCCCAGAGCAGCGGCAGCTCACCTTGCTGACGACCGTGGCTGGCCATGGCGAGCAGGCGCGGGTGACGCTGCAGCGCCAGCGACTGCAGGCCGCAAGCCTGGTTGACGCAGGGCTCAAGCATGAAGTTGTCCGGCGGGCAGGGCGCTGGCTTGGGCGAAGACGATGCCCAGGTCGCTCGATTTCGGGTCGAACGCCGACTTGTTGGCCGAGCGCATCGACAGCGCCACCAAGTTGGCGGCGTCGGCGCGCTCCCAGTCTTCGGGCACCTTCTGGCCGGTGGTGACGCCGCGCAACTGCAGGCGGTGGCGAATGACGGCGTCCAGCGCCGGGCCGATCTTGGCCGCTTCGTCGATCTTTGACAGCACGGTTTGTTGCGCGCTGCCATATTTGAACGACGTCACCATGTCTTCCAGCGTGTCGCCGTGGCCGCCGGCGTTGAGTACCAGCAGGCGGTTGACTCCGTCGATGTCGACCATGGCCAGCAGGTCGTCGCGGCGCGCGTCGTTGGGCGCCACGCCGGTGGTGTCGATTAGCACGATTTTCTTGTTGGCCAGCAGGCCCAGCAGGTCTTGCAGGGCGGCGCGGTCTTGCGCCTGATGCGCCACCACGCCCAGCATGCGGCCATAGGCACGTAGCTGCTCGTGTGCGCCAACCCGGTATGAGTCGAGCGTGATCAGGCCGACGCTGGCGGCGCCATGGGCGCGCGCGCACAAGCCGGCCAGTTTGGCGGCGGTGGTGGTCTTGCCGACGCCGGTGGCACCGATCAGCGCATAGACGCCGCCCTGCTGCTCGATCGCCGGCCCCGGCGCATCGGTCGACAGGTTGCGCGTCAGCACGTCAATGACCCAGCGCAGGGCCTGTGGCGCGTCCAGGTCTTCGGGCAGGCGCTCGACGATGGCGCGTGCCAGGCTGGGTGAGTAACCGCAGCGCGCCAGCTTGAGCATCAGGTTGGCGTGCACCGGGTTTTGCCGGGCCTGGCCGATCCACGTGAGGGTGTTGAAGCGCTCCTCGATGAGCGTCTTCATGGCCTGCAGCTCACCGGCGATGTCGGCACCGGCTGCGCCTGGCGCCGGTGCGGCGGTCGCAGCGCTTGGCCGCACGACGATGGCGGCAGCGCCGTCCTGCGCGGTGCGCAAGGCCGGGGCCGTAGCGGCGGGCGCCGCCGGTGTCGTTACGCGCGTGGTGGTCATTTGTGTCCGCTGCGTCAACGCCGAGGCACTGCCCTGCTGGGCCTCCAGGCGACGTTTGAGCATGCGTTCGCGCACGTAATCCTGAAACGACAGCGTGCTCATGGCCAACTGCGTGGCGTCGTCCAGCACCTGGCTGTCGGGGTTGGCGCGCGGCGCGACCGCTGCCACTGGGCTGCTGGTGCGCGGCGCGGCGGCACGGTCGCTGCGTTGCAGCGCAGCGACGGTATCTTCGCCGGTGGCCACAACCTCGACACCGCTGGCCGTTGAACGGTTGGACAGGATCAGCGTGCCGTCGCCAAAGGCCATGCGGGCTTTGTACAGTGCTTCGCGGGCGGTCGGGGCAATAAAGCGTTGAATGTTCATGATGCTGCACCTCTGAGAATGGGGCCGATGCGGATGGTGTGGGATTCAGGGATTTCGCTGTGCGCCAGCACCTGCAGGCGCGGCGCGACGCGGCGCACCAGGCGGGCGATGGAGCTGCGGATGACGTCGGGTACCAGCAGGCACGCCGGGATGCCGATCTCTTCTTGCTTGAGCGCCACTTCGGCGGCCTTTTGCGTCAGCACGTCGGCCACACCCGGGTCCAAAGCCTGGCCTTGACCACTGGCGTTGCCCAACGCCTGCACCAGCAAACGCTCCAAAGCCGGGTCGATGGCGATGACGTTGAGCTCGCGCACTGGACCATATATTTGTTGCACGATGGCCGGCGACAGCGCCACCCGCACGCGGCGTGCCAGCTCGACCGGGTCGGTGGTCGCTGGCGCGTGCTCGGCGATCGACTCGATGATGGTGCGGATGTCGCGGATATGCACCGACTCTTCCAGCAGCAACTGCAAGACTTTCTGGAACACGGCAATCGACACCAACTTGGGCACCACTTCCTCAATCAGCTTGGGCGCCTGCTTGCTGACGTGGTCGACCAGTTGCTGTGTCTCGGTGCGGCTCAGCAGCTTGGCCGCGTGCACCTGCATCAGGTGCGACAAATGGGTGGCCATGACGGTCTCGGAGTCGACCACGGTAAAGCCGGCCATTTGCGCCGCCTCTTTGTGCTCCTTGTCGATCCAGTGCGCCGGCAGGCCAAACGCCGGGTCGGTGGTGGCGGTGCCGATCAACGGTGTGGTGATGCCGCCTGGGTTGATCGCCAGGAACTGCCCGGGGAAAGCGTCGCCTTCGCCAACGATCACGCCGCGCAGGGTGATGCGGTAGCCACTGGGCTTGAGCTCAAGGTTGTCGCGCACGTGCACCGGCGGCGGCAGAAAACCGACCTCTTGGGCAAACTTGCGGCGCACCCCCTTGATGCGGGTGAGCAGGTCGCCCTGGCGGCTCTTGTCGACCAGCGTGATCAGGCGATAGCCCAGCTCCAGCCCGAGTTGGTCGACCGGTTGCAGGTCGTCCCAAGTCGCTTCGCCGTCGTTGGCCGGTGTACTGACGGTGGGTGCCTCGGCTGCCGCTTCGGGTTGATGCGCCAGCACCCAGGCGCCGTAGCCGAGCACCAGGGCGATGCCGATGAACACCGTGTGCGGCATGCCGGGAATGATGCCGAGAATGCCCATCACGGCGGCGGTGACGCCGAGCACGCGCGGCGAGATGAACATCTGGTGCACGATCTGGCTGCTCAGGTCGCGGTCTTTGCCGACGCGCGACACCACCATCGCTGCCGAAACCGAGATCAGCAGCCCCGGAATCTGCGCCACCAACGCGTCGCCCACCGCCAGCAGGATGTAGCTGTCGGCGGCTTGGGCGGCAGTCAGTCCGTGCTGCAGCACGCCGACGGTAAAACCGCCAAAAATATTGATCAGCAAGATCAGGATGCCGGCAATGGCGTCACCGCGGACGAACTTGGAGGCGCCGTCCATCGAACCAAAAAAGTCGGCCTCTTCGCCCACTTCGGCGCGTCGGCGTTTGGCTTCGGCCTCGTTGATCAGGCCGGCGTTGAGGTCGGCGTCGACGGCCATCTGCTTGCCGGGCATGGCGTCCAGGGCAAAGCGTGCCGACACCTCGGCGATCCGCTCGGCGCCCTTGGTGACGACGATGAAGTTGATGACCACCAGAATGGAAAAAACGATCAGGCCGACGGCAAAGTTGCCGCCAATCAAAAAGTGGCCAAAGGCTTCGATCACCGCGCCGGCGGCGTCCGCGCCGGTGTGACCCTCGAGCAGTACGACGCGGGTTGAGGCGACGTTGAGCGACAGGCGCATCAACGTGGTCAGCAGCAGCACCGTCGGAAAGGCCGCAAAGTCCAGCGGCTTGAGCATGTAGGCGGCGACCATCATCACCATCAGCGCCACCGAGATGTTGAAGGTGAAGAAGGTATCGAGCAGCCACGGCGGCAGCGGCAGCACCATCATCGCCAGGATCGCCACGACGATCATCGGCGCGGCCGCACCCTGCAGCAACGCGGCGTTGCTGCCGAACCAGGATTTGAATGACGCCAGCATGGTCTTCAGACGGCCGCGGCGGTGATGACGTTGGACAAGGGATCGAGCTCGGGCGGCACGAACGGCGTCGGCGCCTCTTCGGGCATCGGGCCGTCACCGCGTAGCGCCGCCTTGAGCCGGTAGATGTAAGCCAGCACCTGCGCCACGGCCGTGTACAGGCTGCTGGGAATGTCGGCGTCAAGCTCGGCGTGCGTGTACAGGGCGCGCGCCAACCGTGGCGACTGCAGGACCGGAATGTCGTGCTCTTTGGCGATGTCACGGATCTTGAAGGCCAGCAGGTCGGCGCCTTTGGCGATGACGCGCGGCGCCGCCATGGCGCGCTCGTCGTAGCGCAGCGCCACGGCGAAGTGTGTCGGGTTCATCAGCACGAAGTCGGCTTTCGGAACCGCCTTGACGCTGTTGCCTTGGGCAATGTCGCGTTGCCGTTGGCGCAGATGACCTTTCATTTGCGGGTTGCCCTCGTTTTCCTTGCCTTCCTGCTTCAACTCCTGGTGCGACATCTTCAGACGCGACTTGTGCAGGAACGACTGCAGCGGCACGTCGACCATGGCCACCACCAGCAGCACCAGCAGCATCAGCGCCGTGCCGCGGCTGAGCCAGTCCGACAACAGCGTAATCGACCGCGCCGACGGCTGCAGCACCAAGGCGCCCAACGTGTCCATGCCGGCGGACAGGTAGCCAAAACCGACCCACAGCAGCATCCCGGCGATGAAGCTCATCTTCAGCACCTCGGTGGCTTTTTCTTTGGAGAACAGCCGGCCAAAGCCACTGACCGGGTCGAGCCGGCTGAAGTCAGGATACGCCTGCGGGTGGCGTCCCACCCATCCGCCGGTGGCTACCGTGCTGAGCACGGCCAGGGCGCTGACGATCACGGCAAACACCGCGGCGGCGGCCAGGCCGATGCCCGACATCTGGCCCAGGCGGTTGATCATGATGGCCGGGTCTTGTAGCGCCTGTGCGTCAAACAGCAGTTGCGCGCTGGCCTCAGCTTGCAGGTGCTTGACGATCTGCGGCGCCAGCAGCAACAACGTGACGGCGCCGCCACCGAGCACCGCCAGGTTGGCCAGATCGCGCGAACGCGCCACCTGACCGTCGTCGCGCGCTTTCTTCAGCTTGCGCTCGGAGGCGGGTAAATTGCGGTCTTGGCTGCTGGAGTCCATGCGGGAAAAACACCTTGTATTCTTCCCATTGTCTTTGCCTGCCCCCGGAACTAAAGGGCAATAAGCGGGGCCTTTGCCGGCTTATTTGCGGTTGATCTCAGAAGCCCAGGCTGGCCAGCAGATCGTCCACCTCGGACTGGCTCTTGACGACGTCGGGGTTGCCCTCGGGGTTGACCACCGGGCCTTGCAAAATCGGTTCGGCGGGGGCTTTCACCTTGTCGCCCGACGGCTCGGTAGCGGCTGGTTTGGTGCTGTCGCCAGGTGCCGTGATCAGTAACAGCTGGACCAGCTGTTCTTCGATGTTGGCCGCCAGGTTGACGACCTTGGCGATCACCTGGCCGGTCAGGTCATGAAAGTCCTGCGCCAGCATGATGTCGGTGAGGTTCTTGTCGATCTCCTGGGTGGCCTGCTCGACGTCGGTAATGAAGTTCATCACCTGTCCCTTGGCCACTGCGGCGACCGGGTCTTGCACGATCAGCGCGCCGATGCGCCGCGTCTCAGAGGCGATATGGTCGTGGTGCAGCTTGGCCTGGTCGACGTTGTTGAGTACTTTCTCGGCCGCTTCGCCGGTCAGCCGGGCGATGTACGACAGCCGGCTCTTGGCGTCGGGCAGTTCGCCGGCCCAGGTCTTGACCTTGTCGGCCAGGCCCAGCCCGGCCAGGGAGTCGTGCAGCTGGCGCGTCAGCACGCCAATGCGCTGGTGCACTTCGTTGGTGGTGGAGGCGTCGGTTGTGCTCATTTCAGGCCCAGCTTGGTCAGGATCAGGTTCACCTTGTCTTCCAGCGTCGCCTTGGTGAAGGGCTTGACGATGTAGCCGGCCGCGCCTTGCTGCGCGGCCATGACGATGTCTTCCTTGCGCGCCTCGGCGGTGACCATCAGCACCGGCAGGTGCTTGAGTTTGTCGTCCTTCTTGATCTCGGCCAGCAACTGAAAGCCGTTCATGTTGGGCATGTTGATGTCACTGACGACGAAGTCGAAACTGGCGTTGCGCAGCTTGTTAAGGGCAATGACGCCGTCCTCGGCCTCGTCGGCCTCGGTGTAGCCGATTTCCTTGAGCAGGTTGCGCACGATGCGGCGCATGGTGGAGAAGTCGTCGACCACCAGAAATTTGAGTTCAGCGGCCATGCGCTAGCCTTTCAGTGGTGTTGGCGGGATGGTTCATAAATCTAACGAAGGTGTCCGTCGGGGGTGGCGTGCCGGGCTGGTTTTATTGTGCTGCAACGGCTGGTCGCGCGCCCAACAAACGCTCTTCGGCCTCGCGGGTCAATACGGTGATGCTGATTCTACGGTTGGCCGGGCTGCGTGGATTTTTCTCGTCGAGCAGGAGGCTGGAGGCCATGCCCATGACGCGGGCGATTTTTTCGTCGGGCAGGCCGGCGCCGACCAACTCGCGTCGGGTGGCGTTGGCGCGGTCGGCGGAGAGCTCCCAGTTGCTGTAGCCGCGCGCACCGCTGCCA
>JBBIGT010000052.1:0-13723 GCA_037447395.1 Comamonadaceae bacterium
CCCGGGTGCTGGCTCAAGTGGCGCGGCAGGCGCTGCAACTGCTGACTCAAGTCGAGCCACAGCACCAGCGTGGCCGCGGGTACCGCCAACGCTGGCGCAGCACCGGCTTCGGCCACGCGCGCCAGCACCGCTTGCAGTCGCTCGGCCAGCACGGCGCGGCTGTACATGCCGGGGTGCTCGCGCGCCATGGCGGCGATCAAATCTTCCGGCACGCCCAAGGCGCGGCCGACGTCGCGCAAGGCGCTGCGCGGGCGGTAGCTGATGGCCACCGCGGTCAAGGCGGCGCGGTCACGACCGTACTTGGCGTAGATGTACTGGATGACTTCTTCGCGGCGCTGGTGCTCAAAGTCGACGTCGATGTCGGGCGGCTCGTCGCGCTCCCGACTGATGAAGCGCTCAAACAGCACGTTGGCGCGCGCCGGGTCGACCTCGGTCACGCCCAGGCAGTAGCACACCGCCGAATTGGCCGCCGAGCCGCGGCCCTGGCACAGAATGCCCTGGCCGCGGGCGAAGGCGACGATGTCGTGCACGGTCAAGAAATACATCTCGAAGCGAAGCTCGGCAATCAGCGCCAGCTCGTGCTCAAGCTGTGCCTTCACCGCCGCCGGCACGCCGTGCGGGTAACGCCGCGCCGCGCCTTCGTGCGTGAAGCGGCGCAAGGTCTGCGCCGGCGTCAGACCGGGCAACACCGCCTCCAGCGGGTACTGGTAGCGCAGTTCGTCCAGGCTGAAAGTGCAGCGCGCCGCCACCACCAGCGTGTTGGCCAGCAGCTCGCTCGGGTACAGCGCCGCCAGCCGGGCGCGGCTACGCAGGTGCGCTTCGGCGTTGGGCTGCAGCGCCCAGCCGCAGTCGGTCAGCGGCCGCCCCAGCCGCACCGCGCTCAGCGCGTCCTGCAAGGGTTTGCGCGAACGCACGTGCATCAGCACGCCGCCGCCGGCCACCAGCGGCACGCCGCTGCGTTGCGACAGCTGCTGCAAGGCCCGCCAGCGCAGCGTGTCGTCGGGATGCAAATGGCGCGTCACCATCAGCCAACAATTGATGCCAAATAGGCTTCTAGCCCTTATGGATAAAGCGCAAGCAGCATCCAGATCGATAGCATCAGAAAAGCCCAGCAAGACCTCGCAGCCGTGCAGGCTGGCCCAGGCCGGGTCGTCCCAGCGCAAGCGGTACTGACCCTTGGGCGCGCTGCGCCGCGCGGCGGTGATGAACGCGCACAGCCGCCCCCAGGCGGCCAAGTCGTGCGGTAACACGACGACGGTCAAGCTGACGTTGGCGGTGACACTGGCATCAGCATCAGCAGCCGAGCCTGCGCCCGCAGACACATCGGCGCGTTGACCGCCACCCGCTCCGGCTGCGCCGACGCTTGCCGCGCCTGCCAGCGGCACGTTGAACTGCGCCCCGGGCAGCAGTCGCAGGCCGCAACGCTTGGCCTCGGTGTGCGCGCGCACCACGCCGGCGACCGAACCGTCATCGGTCAGCGCCAGTGCCGCGTAGCCCAGCGCCTGCGCGCGCGCCACCAGTTCTTCAGGCGTCGACGCGCCCTGACCAAAGCTGAAAGCGCTGCAGCAATGCAGCTCGGCGTAGGCGGGGGCATCAATAGAGTCAGCGTCGGTCAAGCGGGTTGACGGCAGCGGGCAGGCAGCGGCTTTCATAAACGGTTTATAACTGTTTTTTTATACAGTTTTTGACTTGTCAGCCGTATGGGACCCAATGGCGAGCAGGACCCCATTGAATTGGCCGTTTGCACCGCTTCGGCGGCGAACAATAACGTTTGACGTTATGCATGCGTCGCATTGCTATTGAGCCATGGCCGTCAAGAGCTTCAAATGCAAAGACACCGAAGCCCTCTTTCAGGGCCAGCGCGTACGCCGTTGGCTCCCTATTGAACGCCCGGCGCTGCGCAAGTTGGAGCAACTCGATTGGTCTTGCGTCGTTGATGACCTGCGCGCACCGCCAGGTAATCGACTCGAAGCGCTGAAAGGAAATCGGCAGGGGCAACACAGCATTCGCATCAACAATCAATGGCGCGTGTGTTTTGTATGGACTGCCGAGGGTGCCAGGGATGTGGAAATCGTTGACTGCCATTGAAAGGGTTTTGCCATGTGCGCTCGCACTGTTCGGCCGGTCTCGCCCGGCGAGATGCTCGAAGAAGAATTCTTGAAGCCGCTTGGCCTGACCAAGTACCGCTTGGCCAAAGAGATCGGCGTGCCCGCACAACGCATCGGTGACATTGTTGCCGGCAAGCGCGCCATTAGCGCCGACACCGATCTGCGACTGTGCCGTTATTTCGGACTCAGCGACGGCTGGTGGCTGCGTGGCCAGGCCAACTACGACACGGCCGTCACGCGTGAGTCGATGGGTGAGGCGTTGGCCCGCATCGCACGCTGCGCGCTGATGCCCTCTTGATTTAGCCCACCGGTTGCTATGGCCCGCACCGTCGGCGTGATCGTCAGGCGGCGCAAGCCAACATCCCACACAACCCAAGGAGCATCATGAGCCAAGTGTTTGTCAACATCGGGCTGAGCCTTGACGGCTACATGGCACCGCAGGGCATGACCATGGGCCAACCCGAGCTGAACAACTGGGGCGCCAAGTGGGGCGCGATGATGGCCTGGATCATCAACCAGCAGTACTTCCGCGAGCACCTTCTCAAGCTTGGGCCCGGCGGTGCCACCGGCCCGGTCAATGACCTCGTGCGCCACACCGCGCAGCGCATCGGCGCCAACATCATGGGCAAGCGCATGTTCGCTCAGGGCGAAATTGCCTGGCCCGAGGAAGCACCGTTTCATACGCCGGTCTACGTGCTGACGCACGAGCAACGCGCGCCGTGGGTGCGCCCCGGCGGGACGACGTTCTACTTTGTCAACAACGGGCCGCTACACGCCCTGGCGTTGGCGCGGCAAGCGGCCGGTGCGCGCGACGTGCGCATCGCCGGCGGTGCCGATGTGATCCAGCAATTTTTGAACCTCGGCGCCGTTGACGAGTTGGAAATCGCCCTGGCACCGGTGCTGTTCAGCGGCGGGCGGCGGCTCTTTGACAATCTGCACGACCCCGCGCCGCAATTCCGTATTGACCAAGTCCTCAACGGCCCGGATGCCACGCACTTGCGCTATGTGCGACGGTGAACGGCGCGGTTGACCGCTCCCTAGCCAAACACCCCGTGCAAATACCAATCCGCCCCATCCGCCGGAGTTGACGTTGCCGGGCGGCGCAGCCGCTGGCGGTAAATCCACAGCAGCGCCGATGTGCTGCTACGTGCAATGAAGTAATCACGCAGCGCTGGTGCATCGGCCGCGGCGTCCCACCAACCCGCCTCCAGCCGCTGCGGGCCAGCCAGCAGCGTCAGCGCGCCGCAGTACTGCGGGCGCCCGGCGTGCACGCGCAAGGGCAACGGCGGCTGCAGCAGCCAGGTCGGCAGCCAGGCGCTGGCCAGCGCGCTGGGCGGCACGCAGGGGTCGCCGACAGATTGCATGCTTTTTTGGCCTCTAGCCCCTATTAATAAAGCGTTTACAGCTATTAAATCAGGACATCCAAGCGCTGCCGTCCAGGTTTGCATGGACTCGGGCCGGTGGTCTGCCTGCAAGCGGCAGCGCAAGACCCGCTCGGCACCTAAGCGCGCGCTCAGGCGCTCGACCAGTTGCGTGAGGGTGTCACCCGGCGGCGCAGTGTCTGGCAGCAGGCTGGCGTTTTGCGCGACCAGCGGCTGCGTCTGCAGCGTGCGCAGGCTCAGCCACAGCACCGGCGCGGGCAGCGTGACACGCGCCAGGTGCTCGGCCAGCAGGTGCAGCAGGTGCGCCGTGTCGTGCGCCGGTTCGGCCACGCGCAGCAACAATGCGCCGCTGCGCGCGGTATGGCGGCGCGCGTCCATCTGCCAACCCAGCTCCAGCGCCAGCACGCCGCACTGGCGCAAGCGCAGCCAAACCTGCAGTTGCGCCAGCAGGCGGCGCGCGCCAAACAGCAGCGCGCTGGCCTGCGCGACGGCGTCGGGCAGCTCCAGCCGCGCGGCAAACGCCTCGGGCAGCGCCAGCCACGGGTAAACGTCCGGGCGCTGGCCGTAGGCCTGATCCAGCGCGTCGACCAGCGCCGCACCAAAGCGCCGCGCCAGGCCGCCGCGCGGCAGCGCGCGCAACTGGCCCCAGGTGCTGCAACCCAGGCGCGCCAGCGTGGCCAGGTGCGGCCGCGCCGCGCCCAGGGTGTGCAGCGGCAGTGCGTCGGGCGGCGGTACTGGTTGGGGCAGCGCCTGCAAACGCGCATGCGCTATCAATGATGTAGCCCCTTGTGCACTATCCACCTGGGCTACAGGCTCTTTTGACATATGAATCCGGCGCAGCAAGGCGGCCAGCCCGCCCCACAAGCGCACGCTGCCCGAGACCTCCAGCAACACCGCCCCGTCCAGCAAAGCCACGCGCGGCGTGTACTGCAACGCCCACCAGCCAAGCGCGCGCAACGGCTCGGTCAGTGCCACCGCGTCGCCCGGCCCGCTGGCCGACGCCGCTTCAGGCCGCGGCCGCAGCGCGATCCAGTGCATGGTTGACCTCGGGCAATGGCGATGACAGAGGCGCACAGGCTGACGCCAACCGTGGCTCTGCCATTGGCGCCGGCATCTGCTCTGGCGCGAGCTTATGGCCAAGCGCCAGCAACGCGGCCAGCGCGGCGTGCCGTGCGGGCAGTCGCAAGGTGTGCGTGAGCGGCGGGCCGCGACGTTTGAGAATTTGCACGAACAAATCGTCGTCTGCCGTAGCAGAAAGTTCCGGCAAGGTTGGGCTACGACGCGTGGGTAGCGAAAGCGGCGCGGCGTGCTGCGCTGACGCGGCTGGCAGCGCCGACTGCAGCAACAGTCGCAGCACCGCAGGCGAGGATTCGCCCCGCGCGCTGGCCGGGCGCATGACAAACAACAGCTTGGCCTGCGCCTGTGCGCCCAGGTGCAAGCGGCGCAGGTGATCGGCGCGCACGCGCGCTGCCGCAGTACGGCCCGGCGCGTCGTGCAGCCACAGCAACAGCGCCGCCACACCGCTGCAACGCAGCGCCTGCTCAGCCACCCACAGGCGTTCGGCCAGACTGTCGGCGCGCACCCACAGCAGCACCTGTGCAGGCAAACCCTGCGCGGCCAGGCCCGGCGCAAACGGGGTCAAGCGCGTTGCCGGCGCCTGCGGCACAGCCGGCGCACCGACCAGCACCACCTGGCGTGCCGACGCGCGATCAGGCATCGCCCGCGCTGCGCCGCTTGCAGACGGCGCCTGTAACAACTGGCGCAACGCGGGCAACAACAGGCGCCACTCGTGCTGGCCCGGCAGCGTTTGCAAAATCTCGCACAGCGCGCCCACCGGCCAGCCGCCGCCGGGCAGCTGCGCATCCAGCTCGGCATGGCCACTGGACAACACCGCGCCGCTTGCGCACGCCAGCGCATCAGCGCGCCAGGCGGCAGCGCCAACGGTTTCCAGCAGGGTCGATACAGAACGCAAAGCCATGGGACAAGCGGCAACAAGGGGCAGTTATTAGACACCAAATAACTGTGTTTATGAACAGTATTTTTCCAACTTCTACTGTCTCAAGAAATCAACGCCTGCCCGCGACACACGTATGGCACCGCAACACTTATGGCCGCAGCAACCGTATCATTGCCCCATGCCCACCCACCCGGCCCTGCCCCAACCGCTGAAGCGCCAGACCTCAGCGCCACTGCGGGCACTGCACAGCTGGAGCTTTATGGTGCAGTTTGGCGCGCTGGTCTTGGTGCTGCTGCTGTCGCCGTCGACCCACACCCGCGCGCACCGGGTGGCCACGGCGCAGCGTATGGTCGCCAGCACTTGGCGGGTGTTGCCGTGGTTTACCGCGCTCTCCAGCCTGCTGAGTCTGGTGCTGATCCGCATCGTCGTCGTCACGGCGCTGAGCTACGGGCTGTCGCAATACGCCTTGCAAATGGTCGTGCGGGTGCTGGTGCTGGAGCTCATCCCGCTATCAGCGGCGTTGTTCGTGGCGCTGCGCGCCGGGCTGGCCTTCAACGCCGGCGCCGTGCCCGAGGCCGGGCACCCGCGCGTCCATCGGGTCGGGGAGCTCGACATGGCGCTGCTGCGCCGCACGCTGGTGCCGCGCGTGCTGGCCGATGCGTTTTCGGTTCTGGCGCTGGCCATGCTCAGCAGCGTCATCGTGCTGGTGCTGACGTATCTGCTGGTTTATGGCCTGTCGCCCTGGGGTTTGTCGGGGTTCAACCGCACCGTCGGCCAGGTGTTTGACCTGGCGGTGAGCCTGGGCTTCATGCTCAAGGTGCTACTGTTCAGCCTGGCGGTGTCGGTGGTGCCGATGGCCGCCAGCGTCGACGCCTGCGGCCGCCGCGCCAGCAGCGACACCATCCAGCCCGGCGCGGTGCGGCTGTTCGTCGTGCTGCTGATCATCGAGGCGGCCTTGCTGGCGGTCAATTACGTCTGACTTTTTACGGCATGATGCACCTATGAACACGCCCGCCACCCCAGCGACTGCGCACCTGGAGCGCAAGGCCCGCCTGCTGCTCTGGCTGGTGGCGGCGGTGATCGCCGGCTTTGTGCTGTACGTGATGAACGCGCGCGGCGTGTTTTTGCAAACGCAGCAACTGGTGCTGGTGTCGGACGACTCCGAGGGCGTGCGCGTCGGCATGGACCTGACGTTTTCCGGCTTTCCCATCGGCCGGGTGCGGCGCATCGAGCTGGCCGACGACGGGCGCGCGCGCATGGTCATCGACGTGCCGCTCAAAGACGCGCGCTGGTTGCGTAGCAGCAGCATCTTTACGCTGGAGCGCGGCATGGTCGGTGACACGCGCATCCGCGCCTTCAGCGGCATTCTGAGCGACCCGCCGATGCCCGCCGGTGCCGAGCGCACGCTGTTGCGCGGCGACACCGCCGCAGAGATTCCACGTCTGGTGGCCAGTGCCCGCGCGCTCTTGGAAAACCTTGACAACATGACGAACCCGTCGTCAAGCCTGAACAGCAGCCTGACGCACCTGAACACCGTCACCGAGCGTCTGAGCGGGCGCTACGGCGTGCTTGGCGGCGTGCTCGGCAGCGACGACAACGCCAAGAAGATCATCGCCCTGCTCGACCGCAGCAACGCGCTGCTGGCGCAGACCGACCGGCGCGTCTTTGGTGCGCAGGGCGTGATCGACAGCACCCAGGGCGCGCTGGCCAGCGCCAAGACCACGCTGGACAGTTCCAACGAGGCCATCCAACACTTGAGCGCGGTGTTGCAGGACACACGCCAGACGCTGGCCAAGGTCGACGCCGTGCTGGCCGAGGCGCAGGCCATCGGCGCCAACGCCCGCGTCGCCAGCACAGACCTGGGCGCGCTGCGCGCCGAGGTCGATGCCAGCCTGCGCCGGGCCAACCAGCTGATCACCGAGATCAACCGCAAGTGGCCGTTCGCCCGCGACACCGAGATCAAGTTGCCATGAAACCTCTGTTGGCCGCCGGTGCCCGCCGCATCGCTTACGCAACCACCCTGGCCGTTGCCCTGCTGAGTGCCTGCGCCAGCACCGCCCCACCGCCCGACTGGCAGGCCAACGCTTTTGCCGCGCTCAATCGTTTTACCGCGGCGTATCTGGACGGCAACCTGCGTGTGGCCGACGCCGAATTCGCCCGCGCCACAGCCGAGGTCTCGCGCAGCGGCCGCGTCGACTTGCTGGCGCGCCTGGAGTTGGTGCGCTGCGCCGTGCAGACGGCCAGCCTGGTGTGGTCGTCGTGCAGCGGTTTTGCGGCGCTGGCCGATGGCGCTGGCCCGACCGAACGGGCCTACGCCGACTTTCTGCGTGGCCGCTGGGAGCGGCTTGACGCCGCGCTACTGCCGGCGCACTACCAAGGCTTGGTGGCGCAGGCGCAGCGCGAAGCTGCCGCCGCCAGCAGCGCACCACCGGCGAGCCGCTTGCTGCAGATCACTGACCCACTGGCCCGGCTGGTGGCCGCCGGCGCGCTCTTGCAAAAAGAGCAGCTAACGCCCGAAGATACTGGGCTGGCGGTTGATTCTGCATCTCATCAAGGGTGGCGCCGAGCACTTCTGGCGTGGCTGGGCGTGCAGCTCAAGCAGGCGCAATTGCGCCTCGACGTGGCCGGCGCGCAGCGCATCAAACAGCGCATCGACGTGGTGCTGAGCGGCGCTAAGCCCTGAACCAACCCCACCACACGGCCAGCGCCAGCAACACCAACAGCAGCAGCAGTTGCGGCACGCGCGACGGCTTGTCGGCGTAGGGGTCGCTCAAGGTGCGCTCGGCGCCTTCGGGCAATTGGGCCACCTGCGTCAGCGACGTGCCAAACGGAATGTTGATGCGCGCGCGCGCGTTCACCGCCCAGCCGTTGGCGTCCAGAATCGGCCCCAGATTGCGGCTGCGCAACTTGAACCACGCCAGAATCACCGCCGGGCCAGAGATCACCAGCATCAGCGCCGCCAGCGCCAGCAGAACCTGCCACCACTTCAAGCCAAACAGCCCGCCGATCAACGACGCCAGCATGGTGCCGATGGCACCCAGCGCCAGACCAATGGCGGCAAAAATACCAGCGAACTTGCCGACGTCAAACGGTGGCGGCGCCTCGGGCTTGCCGGCCGCGCCTTTGCTGGCGGCGTTGACCGCTGCGGTGCTGAGTTGGTCGTCGGCGGTCTTGGCCTTGGCCGCAGCCATTTTTTGCATCTGCGCGCCAACCATGCGCGCCGCCTGTTTGTAGGGCGACCAAAACGCCTGGCGCAGACTGATCGGATGCTCGACAATTTTGCTGATGGTAGCGTCCCAGTCGCGCCCCTGGCGGTCGTAGAAGACACCGTTGCGCCCGACCATCAACTGGTCTGAATCACCCGCCGTGAAAGCCGCGGCGATGCTCAGCTTCTCGGCGCCGCGCACGCAGTCGCAGTAGACCAGGCAGACGCGCGACAAACCGGCCAACGCCGCGTGTTTGGCGGCGTCGTTGACAGCCACGCACAGCTCGCAGGCGCGGCCGTCCAGGTACAGCGTGCCGATCTGGAACGTGGCTTTGCCCTGGCGCGTATAAAAGTCGCGGAATGACACAAAGTTGTTGGCCAGCGGCTGCAGGTCGCGCACGTAGCGTGCCAGTTTCTCCAGGTCACGCACGCCGTCGCCTTCAGCCGCCGGGTCGGGCTTGCTGGCCAGCCAGGTGCTGTAGGGGGCCAGCTTGTCGTGGATCGCCTGCCAGTCGGCCGCCACCAGCGTATCGCGCGCGCCCAGCAACGGTTGCACCACGCTGGCCTGCAGCGCCGCGATGCGCACGCCCCAAGCCGGGTTGACGCCGCTGGCCAGCGGCAGTTGGCCGTCGGCGTTGACGTGCGCCAGCGGCAGGTCGCTGATCGCCGCGGCGCCGGCCTGCAACGCCGTCGGTGCCAACGCCTTGAGCGCGTCTTCCGAGGGGTTAAGCACGCCGGCGGCGCGCTCGTCAAACGCCGCCAGGTCACAGCGGGTGAAGAAGTCGACGACCTTGGCGTCGAGCTCGGCGACCAGCGCATGCGCTGCCGCAGTGGCCTCGCCCAGCGGCAACGCCTGGGCACCGGCGGCTTCCCAAGCGACCAGCGCGCGCGCCGCGTGGCTGGCTTGGGCGGCGCTGGTTTCAGCCACCGTCAACACGTCGGCGCCGGACTTGCCCAGCTCTTTGGCCAGCGCTTGCGCCGCCGTCGCGATCAGTTTTCCGGCGTCATCGCCGTCGTTGATGCCGGCCAGGGGCACACCGTCGAGCTGCCGGACCAGCACGTCGGCGTCGCGCAGACGCTCCTTGGCCCAGCCGATGGCGGCAATCAGCTCGGGCGGGCGCACGTGGCCGTCAGCGTCGCTGTCGATGAACTGCAGCGTACGCGCGTCGAACTCGATGCCCTGCACTGGGCACGACAGCGCCACCCACAGCTTCTGGTCGAGTTCGCCCAGCGCCAGCAGGTCTGCTGCGCGGTCGAGCTGTACCTGATCAAAACCGCCGGCCCGAAAAAAACGCCATTGGTACGATGCACTGGCCATGATTTTCCCCTTGAAAAAAGTTGTGTGATGCGCACGATGATAGGCCTTTGCCCAGGGTCTTTTGCCAGCGATGAACCGGCGATTTACCGGCTGTCTCAGGTGCTTCGGCCAATTTCTGGCCAACGTCGGTGCAGCCCAACCCAGGCGACCAGGCCAACCAGCATCATCGCCAGCGACGCGCCGGCCAAGGCCAGCGTCGAATGCATCACCAGCGGCGCAATCACGCCAGCGACCAGGCCGTTGGCGCTGGAGCCGACAAACGCCTGCAGGCTCGAGGCCATGCCACGCCGATCCGGGTGCAAGTCCAGCACCAGCAAGGTCACCACCGGCACCATCAACGCCCAGCCAAAGGCAAAAATCATCACCGGAAACAGCGCCCAGGCCACGTGCGCGGCAAACAGCGCGTTGAGCAACAGATTCAGCAGTGCGATGCCCAGCATGATGGAAAAGCCGTACTTGATCTGCTGCTTGGGCGCCAGCTTGCCCGCGACGCGGCCGCTGAGCCAGGCGCCGCCCATGATGCCGCTGATGGTGAGCACGAAAAACCAGAAGAATTGCGTCGGCGCCAGCGCCAGATGCTCACCCAGAAACGCCGGCGCCGACAGCACGTACAAGAACATGCCGTTGAACGGAATGCCGCTGGCCAGCGCCAACAATATAAACCGTGGGTCCAGTCCGAGCTGCCAATAGCCCTGCAACAAATTGCGCACGTTGAGCGGCTGGCGCTGCGTGGTGTGCAGCGTCTCCGGCAACAGCCGGTAGTTGGCCGCCCACAACAACACGCCGAGCCCCGTCAAGAACCAGAACACGGCATGCCAGCCCAGGCTGGCAAACAGCAGGCCGCCAACCATTGGCGCCACCGCCGGCGCGACGCCAAAGTAAATGGTGATCTGGCTCATCACTTTTTGCGCCTGCGCCGGCGCGAACATGTCGCGCACGACGGCGCGTGAGACGACGATGCCGGCCCCCGTCGTCAACCCTTGCACGGTGCGAAAAAAGACCAGTTGACCAATGCTTTGCGACAGCGCACAGCCCAGCGACGCCAAGGCAAACGCCGCCAACCCCCACAGCACCACCGGCCGGCGCCCGACGCTATCGGAAATGGCCCCATGAAACAGGCTCATGAAGGCAAAACCAAACAGGTACGCCGACAGCGTCTGCTGCATCTGCACCGGCGTGGCGTTGAGCGAGCGGGCGATGCCGGCAAACGCCGGGATGTAGGTGTCGATGGAAAACGGCCCAAGCATCGCCAGCACCGCCAGCAACACCGCCAGCGCCCAGCGCGGGCCGCGCCACAACTGCTGTGCGTCCGGGTTCACCGTCTGCGCCTCGGTCCGCTGCGCCCGGGCTCAGTGCGACAGGCCGATCAACGTCACCACGACGATGAGCACGCCCAGCCCCAGATTGACCAGCACCCAGGCGCGGATCTGGTTCAGCGCCAGCGCCCCATCAGCCCAGTTGGCCCCTTTGACCGCGCGACCCAGGTGGCGGTACAGCACCCAGCGAATATAGACAAAAATCAGCGCCATCAAGCCACCTAGCGTAGACATCACCATCCACTCAACGGGCATGGCGAAATGCGCGCCGGCCTGCACCACTTGGCGGGCAACCTGGCCAATCAGCCACGAGCCGCTCGCCAGCGCGACCACCGCCGCCACCAGTACGGCGCTGAAAAATCGGCCCAGCACGTCGTGCATCAAGCGCAGACGCACGGCCGGCTCCAAGGCCGCGGCGGCCGGTCGCAAGAAGAAGTGGCCAAACACCATGCCACCGAGCCAAACGATGACAGCCAACAAATGCAAGGTTTTCAGAATGGAATAAAGCATGGACAGGTGCTGCAAGCAAAATTTGAAGCGCCCGAGTGTGCCTGAAGTTGCCGGCTTTGGTTAGCGCAAGGTTGGGAGGCCACGGCGGGCTCGAATGCACAAAAAATTTCTGGCTTTGCCCGCGCGCGCCTTGAAATTGCGGCAATCACCCTTATCATTAGCACTCGCAAGCGCTGAGTGCTAACAAGCCGCACAGGCCGTACCAGTTGCTTCAGGACACCAAGTGCCATCGATTTTCCTTGGCGCTTTGTTTTTTTTACCCTTGTTTCATCACTTAGGAGATCTTATGAAACTGCGTCCCCTGCACGACCGCGTGATTGTCAAGCGCGTCGAAAACGAAACCCGCACGGCTTCCGGCATCGTCATCCCCGACAGCGCCGCTGAAAAGCCCGACCAAGGTGAAGTGCTGGCCGTTGGCCCCGGCAAGAAGAACGACAAGGGCGAACTCGGCGCGATGAGCGTCAAGGTCGGCGACCGTGTGTTGTTCGGCAAATACAGCGGCCAGACCGTCAAGGTGGACGGCGACGAATTGCTGGTCATGAAAGAAGACGACCTGTTCGCGGTTGTGGAAAAGTAAATGACCTTGCGTGACAGACCAAACGACGCGCGTAGCGCCCGTTTGCTCTGTTACCAACCGATCAAAAACTCTCAATTCAATAGCTGCTTGCGCTTTAAATATAAGGGCTAGCGGTCAATTTCACTTAAATATTCTGGAGTCATTATCATGGCAGCAAAAGACGTAGTTTTCGGCGGCGAAGCCCGCGCACGCATGGTTGAAGGCGTGAACATTCTGGCCAACGCGGTCAAGGTCACCCTCGGCCCCAAGGGCCGCAACGTGGTGCTCGAGCGCTCGTTCGGCGCCCCCACCGTGACCAAGGACGGTGTGTCCGTGGCCAAGGAAGTCGAACTGAAAGACAAGTTGCAGAACATGGGCGCGCAAATGGTCAAGGAAGTCGCCTCCAAGACTTCTGACAACGCCGGCGACGGCACCACCACCGCCACCGTGCTGGCGCAAGCCATCGTGCGCGAAGGCATGAAGTACGTGACCGCCGGCATGAACCCGATGGATTTGAAGCGCGGGATCGACAAGGCCGTTGACGCGTTGATCGCCCAACTCAAGAAGGCCTCCAAGCCCACCACCACTTCCAAAGAAATCGCCCAAGTGGGTTCCATTTCCGCCAACTCGGACGCCAGCATCGGTGAAATCATCGCCAACGCGATGGACAAGGTCGGCAAGGAAGGCGTCATCACCGTCGAAGACGGCAAGAGCCTGCAAAACGAACTCGACGTCGTCGAAGGCATGCAGTTCGACCGCGGCTACCTGTCGCCCTACTTCATCAACAACCCCGAAAAGCAAGCCGCTTTGCTGGACAACCCGTTTGTGCTGCTGTTCGACAAGAAGATCAGCAACATCCGCGACCTGCTGCCGACGCTCGAAGCCGTCGCCAAGGCTGGCCGCCCGCTATTGATCATCGCCGAAGACGTCGAAGGCGAAGCGCTGGCCACTCTGGTGGTCAACACCATCCGCGGCATCCTGAAGGTCGTCGCCGTCAAGGCGCCGGGCTTTGGTGATCGTCGCAAGGCCATGCTCGAAGACATCGCCATCCTGACCGGCGGCAAGGTCATCGCCGAAGAAGTCGGCCTGACGCTGGAAAAAGTCACCCTGGCTGACCTGGGTTCGGCCAAGCGCATCGAAGTGGGCAAAGAAAACACCATCATCATCGACGGTGCTGGCCCGGCTGCGGACATCGAAGCGCGCGTCAAGCAAGTGCGCGTGCAAATCGAAGAAGCCACCAGCGACTACGACCGTGAAAAACTGCAAGAACGCGTGGCCAAACTGGCCGGCGGCGTGGCGGTGATCAAGGTCGGCGCGGCAACGGAAGTTGAAATGAAGGAAAAGAAGGCCCGCGTGGAAGACGCCCTGCAC